>NZ_JBXBCF010000055.1:0-164705 GCF_056784235.1 Kovacikia sp. CALU 1929 | reverse complement strand
TCGCCAAAAAAGGTTCCCGCATCCCTGGATGTACGTCCGATTGGACCATCGATGATCTGGTAATGCTTCAGCACATTCATGCTGCCTTCGACGGTCATTGAAATCTTGGGTAGATCAAAGATTCGCGGTCCGCCGATTTCAATGGTCATCACCGGGATGCCCGCTTCGACAAACGCCATTTCCAGGGTGCCGTTCTCACCGGGATCATCCTTAATCTGTTCAATGGGAAACAACTCAGCGATCTGCTGGATCTCTGGCTTATGAAAGTCGGCAAAGATGAACATTGTGAAATCGCCGCCCGTGGATGCCGTGTGGTAATCGAGCGCGACATCCACGTTGTGCTTAAATAATCGGTTCCAGAGAATGCCCGCATGGCGGGTTGGCACATCATTACCCATTTCGTCACCAGGCCACACCCGATTCAGGTCAATCAACGAGCCGCCACCTTGGGCGATCGGCCACTTGCGCTGAGTGTACTCCTTCGCCGGACGGGAGAGGTCATAGACGGCAATCACTGTGCCTGACATCTGTGTCGGATCAAGACCAGACATGATCCGCTGCACTGCATTCACCGGACTTAGCTCATCGCCATGCACACCAGCAGTCAGCGAAATGCGCTTACCCCCCTGAGTACCCTTTGCCACAACAATGGGAACATACCAATGCTGCCCCGTCCCCATCTGCACACCCTGAAAGAAAAAGCGGTGCTTTGTTCCAGGTTCGAGGTCATCAACGTTTAAGTCACTGATGACAGGCACGCGCTGAATCTGATCGCCGGTATAGACCGTAGCCCCTTGAGTAGGAACCTTCACAGAATGACTCCTTAGAAAACGCTTGCTACCATAATCCTGTAATCGCTTGAGAGGTAAAGCGCAACACACCTGACCCCTGTTCAGTCGTATAGAAAATTTGCAACCCTTCATCATTCACTTCATATCGCTGGGCACCTTCTAATGCCTTCAGATATTTGAACTCCTGAGCCATGATTGACTCATCACAAGCCATAAACGTCGATGCCAGCGGATCAATACTCAATTGATCGCCCTTGGTTTGGAAGCCTCCCATAAACCGGTTGCAGCCGCCAGAACCAGTAACACGTCCATCGGTAAAGTCTGCGGTCACGGCAGGAGTTTGAGGAGGCACCATCGGGGTTGGAGCAGATGACTCGGAGATGTTTGCCAACCGCCAACTCCCTTCAAGTGAGGAGGAGGATTGAGCCATATAGAGAGTCCAATTTTTTCCCAAGAATTCCTGTGCGCTAGCGGAGTTTGTAGCTGTTGTTCCAACGAATCCAACCATTAGAGTAACCAGACAACCGATTAATCGTTGATTGAATAAAGTATTATGGTTCATCTTGTTTTCCCGATTGACTAGATTAATGGATTAATGACTCCGAACTCTTGTATAGGATATATTGGCGCGACATAAGTAGGTGGGACTAATTAAATATAAGACCTGTGTAGGTTTGGGTTGAGGCACGTAGCTTGCTTCCCGCAGGGTAACCCAACACCCGCATGGGTTACGCTATCGCTCTAGCGTAGCCATGCCGAAGGCTATACCCATCTACATTTGATTCCACCTGCCTACTTACAAGCGTTTCATAATCTCAGGTAACAGTTGAGCCGGAACCTTTGAGAGTGACAGGTTTTGCCCTTTTGTGCCCAGTTCGCTATAAAAGGCACGGATGGTTTGGACAACGTAGCCCAGAACGGTTTGGTAGAAATCGGGGTTGTGCTGCCATCCCTGGAGTGCCTGGAGGTGATGGTGGAGGGCAGCTTCTAGATGGGTGGAACGGTTCGTTTCCGGGTCGCGCTTGTGTTTGTCTGTGGCGATCTGGTAGTAGGCTAAACCCAAATTGTTGTGGGTTGCCGATGGGTCAAAGGTAAGAGTAGGGGCGTGTTCTGTGCCATCCGAGAGATGCTTAACCGCTGTCAGGGCAATTTTGTAAGCGGCGATCGCCTGGTGCAGATGTTCTCGCCGTTCACCAGCCGGAGTGCCGGATAGGTTTGCCAGATGCCAGTGTGCGGTGCCCAGGTTGTTTTGGGTTGCCGCATGGGCAGCGGGGGCACCTGCCAGGGTGCGGTAGGTGAGGGCTGCCCGGTAAGCCGCGATCGCCCGTTGCAACCAATCGATAGGAGACGTTGGCTTTGACCCTTTCCCCCCGTCCCCGTATCTCCGTGTTCCTAGCTCCTCTCCCTCTCCCCAGGCTGCCACCATATCGGGGGCGGACTGCTTATGCTGTGCCAGGTTCCAGTAAGCGGTGCCCAGGTTGTTCTGAATCATGGCGTAGTAAAGGGGTTCCCGTTCTGGGCTGTAGTAGTGCAGTGCCTCGGTGTAGGCAGCGATCGCCCGCTTCAGGCAAAGTACGGGTTGGTGATGTTGAGCTAAATTCCAATAGGCGGTGCCCAGGTTGTTTTGGGTCGCGGCGTAACGAGCTGGGTCATCTTCCAGTTTGCGGTAGCGTAGTGCCTCTTCATAGGCATGGACCGCCTGTTCCAGGGCTTCTGCGGGGGAACGGTAGCGGGCGAGGTCGCCAAAGGCAGAACCCAGATTGTTCTGGGTCATGGCATAGTTGTGGGGACGTACCTGGGGGTCAATCTGGCTGAGGCTGCACTGGTAAGCAGCAATTGCCCGTTCCAGGTTGGACTGAGCCTTTCCAGCCTCGCCCATTCCCCTGGAAAGCATCCAGTAAAGATTGCCAATATCGTTCAGCACATCCGCCGCAACCGGAGAGGTTTGATCCAGTTTTTGCACTGCCAGTTCATAGGCACTGATGGCAACCAGCAGCGTCGATTCAGAATCATCCCCCTGTTCCACCCGATCGCGGTAAAGGTTCCCCAGGCTTTGATACGCCTCCGCCAGATCACTGCTGGGAGCTTGTTGAAGATGGAGCTGCTGAATTTGTTCCAGGGTCAGGATCAGGTCTGTATGTTCGCTGGCAGGCGTTTGGCTGTCTTCCCGGATGGCGATCGCCATCACCAGGTTTGCCAGGTCTTGAACCGAATGGGGTGCGTAGGGGAGGGTGATGGGGTCAGAGGCAGAGGTAGCAGAGGCGGCAGGGAGAGGAGGGGAGGGGGAAAGTCCTGGTCTGGTGGGCGGTTGAGCCGGTTCCCGGGTTGGGGGTTCCTGGGCAACTCGTCCTTTTGCCCCTGCCCCATTTCGCTGTCGCTGTTGATAGTCCAGGCTCTCCCCATCCCGCTGCGTTGGTGTCTTTGCGCCTTTTCGTTTCTGAGCCTGTTCTTTGCGTCGCTCCAGGGTCGAACTGGTTGCATGGGAGCGATCGCCCTGACTGGCTGAAGGTTTCGGTGATTGGGCGGTCAAATCAGGGGAGGAAACCGATGCCCTGGCATCTACATTGCCAGTAAATGTGCCAGTGGGTACTGGAGTTGGGTCCCCTTCAAACTCAAATAAGGCTGTCCGCCAATTCCAGAAAGCAGGAGCGGACTGTTGAACTACATGCAGCCAGGGGCGGGGTAGCCAGAGCAACAACGAATATTCAAGGTTGGGAAGTACCTGCTCAATCTGTTGCAGGGAGTTGAGAAATTGTTTCTGGACACAGGCAGGCTGCCGGGTTAACCGCTCAACACCCAGAATCTGAAAGCCAGGAGGGTCGATCGGGTGATAAATGCCTTTAGGAGGCGGGTACTGAAGCAGCCACTCGGCAACCTGAGCCAGGGGATTTGGGTCGCTCAGGTTGAGGTTGAGGCTGACCAGGCGGGGGTATAGCAGGGATAGGGACGGTTCAACTGCCAGGGTTTCGGTCAGGAGGCGATCGGCAGAAACAGAGGCACGGCTATTCCACTGAGCGGTGGAGGAATAGCCAGAAACGGTTGAGGGTTGGGCAGGGTAAGCCAGTTCTGCATAGAGTTGGGCTGCCAGACGGTTGCGCAGAGCCAGGTCATCACAAACTGCCAGAAAAATCTGGCGGCGCAGGTTCAGGCTGAGGGACTTTTTTAGCCGTTGATACACACTCTGATTGAACCCCGACAAGGACCGGGAAGCACTATCAGGGAGGGCAGGGTCAACTGGAGATAAGCGATCAGCAAGTTGCATCACAGGGATTGCGCCAGGGCGCAGAGTGTCCTTTAGGTCGGAGATACAAATCTTTTCAGAACATTTCCGCTAATGTCAGGACGAAAGCCTGAGTTTGTTGGAGCAGACAATCAGGCGTTGCTGAAAAGCGGCATGAATTGAACCAGCGTTTCAACCATCTAGCAGAGCTTAGGGATGTGCCCCAAAATAAAGTACCCGCTAGACAAGCTGCTCCACGATGGATTCCCGCCTGCGCGGGAATGACGTTTACCAAACTTACGCTACAGACTACTGGCATCCTTTCCATCCCCTGAATCCGCAATATTGGAATCAATTAAAAGCCGGGTGTCTGCGATCGCAAACAACCCGGCTATTTTACAAATTTTGGATGATCTCAAGCTCCCACTGGGGCAGTGTTATTTTTTAATCTCATTTAGACGTGCGATCGGTTTAAGAAACGGAGGCGGCTACATACACCAGACTCACTACTAGAACGAGCGCGCTAACACCCAGAATGATGTAGTTGCGCTGCTGATTCTTAGTTGGAGGTTCCGCTTTGTACATTTTTGGCTCAATTGCAAAATTGTTCAAACGACCGCCATCTTCAGTGGTATACCGCATGAATGATCCTCAATATGTTTTGCCAATTGTAACAAAACTTGGCGATATATTCCTATTTCTTAAGAAAGAGCAACTACGTTATACCAGCCACTACCAATTCCGCCAGCCACCTTTGGATTCCGTAGTCCCGTGGGGCTGAACTGGACGGCTCTGAAGCAGAGCTTGATATTCCTGACTACCTGACCAGCGATCGATCTCCCGCGCCCGTAAAACAGGCACCGGATGGGTTAACTGCTCTGTCATTGCCTGCTTCAACATCGCTCCCAGTTGATCATTACTGATGTCATCATAGGCGCGCGCCTGTTCTAAAAAGGCATCCAGGTTCAATTGCTCTGACAGCTTAGGAGATCCGCCGGACAATTTCATCAACACCGAAGCCACCACCCTGGGATTTTGGGTTGCCAGAAGGGCAGCGCGATCGCAGGTAAATTCCGCACAGCGCACCCATTCCATTAACTGAGCCTGCAACCCCTGTGCCAGCCCACCCAAACTGGCTAACTGAATCAAAATATTTGCCAGGGTCAGGTAAACCCCATGATCGCATTTCAGATGCCCCAGCTCGTGGGCAATTACCGCCTGAATCTCCTCTGGCGTTAGTAAATCAATCAGCGAAGTATGCACCACAATAAAAGGCTTCTTACCCCGCATGGCAAAGGTATAAGCATTAGGTGCTGGATGTTGCCGAATGTAGAGTTGCGGCGGTTCCAGATCCAAAACTTTGCAAGCCTCCAACAGCAGCTTATGAATATCGGGAAGCTGCTGTTCGCTCACCAAAACGCTGGAAGCAATGTTGTCCAGATAAAAAACCTGCTCGGCAAGGGGTCCCAACAGGTTACGGATCACCATATCCAAACCGGACAACTGCTTCAAATTCTCGGTTGCCTGTAAGTCTAAAGGATGGCGAAAATGGTCAGCTCTTAATCCAAGCAGGGGAGTTTTGAGGAGGGACATATGATCTAGTCAATACAAGCTCAACGCCAGTATAGCGTTTGGGGCAGGGGGACGGCAGGGGGAAGGTGTGAGGTGTTGAGGTGTGAAACTTTCAACCCTCAACTCTCAACTTTTATCTCTCGCCCTGATCCCTGCTATCCGACACCCAACCCGACTTTATTACCCGACTTCCGTTGGTTGCAGGATCTCGTCCACCTCTGTACTACTGGATGTCCGCAATACCCGTGCGCCCAGCTTTTGTAGCTTCAGGTCTAGCCTTTCGTAGCCGCGATCGAGGTGATGTAATCCCTGAATCGTTGTTTTGCCGTGGGCTGCCAAGCCTGCCAGCACTAGAGCGGCTGAAGCCCGTAAATCAGTTGCGACAACAGGCGCACCTGACAGCAAAGGAACCCCCCGCACGATCGCATGGTTTCCCTTGACTCGGATATCTGCCCCCATGCGGCTAAGTTCTGCAACATGGCGCAGACGATTCTCAAACACCGTTTCGGTAATCACGCTGTCTCCTTCGCTGAGGGTCAACAGCGCCATAAACTGTGCCTGCATATCCGTCGGAAAGCCCGGATAGGGAAGGGTTTCAATGTCTGTTGCAATAGAACGATGAGCCGCCACGACTCGGATGCGGTTGGGTGCTTCCATAAGCACCTGGACCCCCATTGTCTGGAGTTTCGCAATGACTGCCGTGAGATGATCGGGCACAATCGGGGACAGACTAATTTCTGAGCGGGTGATGGCTCCGGCAATCAGAAAGGTGCCTGCCTCAACGCGATCGGGAATAATGGCGTAATCAGTGGTGTGCAGGCTGGGCACTCCAGAAATCACAATCGTATTGGTGCCTGCCCCGCGAATCTTAGCACCCATCGCTCGACAGAAGTTTGCCAGGTCAACCACTTCCGGTTCCTGAGCCGCATTCTCAAGGGTGGTTTCTCCATCTGCCAGCGTGGCTGCCATCATCAGCGTTTCGGTTGCCCCAACACTGGGGTAGTCGAGGTAAATCCGCGCCCCTTGGAGCCGTTTAGACACGCCCCGAGTATTGGCATAAACCATCCCGTGGTCAATCTGCACATCGGCACCCATTGCCTGTAACCCGCGCACATGCAGGTCAACTGGACGGGCACCAATGGCGCACCCTCCAGGCAGTGGAACTCTGGCAACACCCAGCCGTGCCAATAAGGGTCCGATCACAAAGAAGCTGGCACGCAACTGGCTCACCAACTCGTAGGGTGCCTTTGACTGGGCAATATGGGAAGCATCAATGGTCAGACTGTCCGCATGGCGCTCTACTTTAACGCCTAAGGAAGCCAAGATCTCGCCCATGCGAGACACATCTACCAGGGAAGGAACGTTGCGGATTCGACACTCCTGAGGACACAGTAAGGCTCCCGCCATGATGACGAGGGCTGAGTTTTTGGCTCCGCTGACGGTAACGTGCCCGCTCAAGGGAGAGCCACCCCAAATGTGTAAAACAGAATCGCTTTCCTCGGGGGAGGCAGGAGTGTTGGTTAGGGTTGATGAGAGAGTAATTGGTCTGTCCTCCGGATCAATGGATACAGGTGAAACTTAAAAGTTGGTTAGATTCTACAGGAAAGATTTGGGTTGTCCAGAAATTTTCACAACCGGGCGATCGCCCCATGACAGATTACCACTGCTGAAGAACTACAAGTTTGTGGATTAAAATAATTGACAGGGGTCTCATTTTAGTGAATGATTAGAAGTCGCGGCTTTGTTACACGCAAAGTCCAATACGAGCGGAACTGGCGGAATTGGCAGACGCGCTAGATTCAGGTTCTAGTGTCCGCAAGGACTTCCGGGTTCAAGTCCCGGGTTCCGCATTTTACTTCTTTTCACTGAATTGGGCTAGGTTCCGGTGGACTCAGCCCAATTTTTATAGGCGAATTGTTAAATTTTCTTTATAGGTTTGTTGCGGTTTGTAACAAGATTTCAATAGAAGATCAGGCGGCAGGAGTGGAGCGTCAAAGCTTTCAGCTTTAGAGAATTTTAAAGAACGCTTTCACCCCATGATCAGGAATCTGGTGGGGTGTGGCGCAGAGTTGAAATGACTCTAGTAAGGGCAAAGCAACTCTAAAATCTGGAACTCTCCCTCGGCGCAATCAATGTAGATGATTGTTCAGAATCCAGGCTGAACAACTCAAGTTGTTCAGCCTGGTTGAAGGCTTGTTGTAGCGTTGCACCCTGGCGAATGGAAATTTGCATTAACACCATTGCTGCTGCCAGCATCGCATTGTTGCAATACAGGAGGGTTGGTTTGGGTAATTGCTCAATTTGCTTGAGTACCCGGTCTGCAATTTCAGGACGCATGACTTCGCGGTCAATCGGTAAGTTGACGTAGCATAAACCCAGGCGCTCAGCATAATCTTGCTCGTCGCAGCGAAGATGCCTGTCCAGCGATCGCAAATTCAATACCGACTGAAATCCCTCTTCGGCAAGTTGCTTTAATTGCTGAGATGTGATGGGTCCTGAAATCGCAAGTTCATCATTAATCTTTCTGATAACCTCCATAGATACCTCCCAACTCACCCAGACGCGATCGAATCTGGAGTGAAATGCTACTTCTCAGGTTAGGAGAACAAGTTGAGGAACTTGTGAGGAAACCAGGAAATTATGAATGCTATGTAACGGATTATAAATTTGTGGGCAAACTCACGGCTCATTTACAGCGATTTTCATTTGGTTCAGCCATACGATTCCCTACTCCCTACTCCCCACTCCCTACTCCCCGTCTTTCCTGTGGTCTACGCATCTGAAAGCTGCTGTAATTGGTGGTGCTGAATAGCAGTATGAATTGGAACGAAATTTCAATTCCATACAAGTTGTAGTTCATACCCAAAATCAGCAACGCCTTTAATCAGGATTGGATGAATAGTAGTAGACTGGGGTGTAAGTTTAGCGACCATTCTAGAGGTGTTAGGTGTTAGGTGCTGGTGTTAGGCGTTAGGGATGGTAGACAGATTTACGCCAGGTTCTGCTAGTTTCTCTACAGGAATTGCTCGGATGCTATCTGCAAGACGATACACTCTAAGTCTGTCCTGCCCGGATCGTGTTGGAATTGTGGCGGCAGTGAGTAGCTTCATTGCCAGTCAAAATGGTTGGATTACGGAAGCACAGCACCATTCAGATCAGACTGCGCTACGTTTTTTCATGCGGCAAGAAATTCTGGCAGACTCGCTTAATTTGGATATACAGGAATTCCGGGAACAGTTTATTCCGATCGCAGATAAGTTTCAGATGGACTGGCAGGTGACAGACTCGACCCAGAAAAAACGGGTGGTGATTTTAGTTTCTAAGCCAGAACACTGTCTGTATGATTTGCTGGCACGCTGGCAAAGCGGTGAACTGGCTATCGAAATTCCCTGCGTAATTTCTAACCATCAAGTCTTTCGCAAATTTGTAGAGTGGCATGACATTCCTTACCATTACATTCCTGTAACCCCAGAAACGAAGCTAGAGGCATATGACAAAATCAGAACCTTATTTGAAGATGTTGGGGGTGATGTCATGGTGTTAGCCCGTTATATGCAGGTTCTATCGCCGGAACTGTGCGATCGCTATCCGAAACAGATCATTAACATTCATCATTCGTTCTTGCCCTCATTTGTCGGTGCTAAGCCTTATCATCAAGCATATGAACGTGGTGTCAAATTAATTGGTGCAACCTGTCACTATGTTACATCCAAACTTGATGCTGGACCAATTATCGATCAGGATGTGATTCGAATTGACCACTCTGATTCTGTGGAAGATATTGTTCGCTATGGCAAAGATATTGAAAAAGCAGTGCTGGCAAGAGGCTTACGCTATCACATTGAGGATCGAGTGTTAGTGCACGGCAATAAAACGGTGGTGTTTCGGTAGTTGTTAGTTTTTGGTTGTTGGTAAGTAGCTTTCAGAGTGCCATTCAGGTTGTTAAAGTTTGGGTTGTTGAGGGAGTATCCGGAGTCGAGGATGTTTTGTCAGCCAACATGTATAACAAAAACTCCCTTGTTGCCAAGGGAGCTGTAACCCAGAGTAGACTTACTTTGTAGAAGGCAAGTAAATAATTTAAACCCTGAGCTTAAACCTTGATTCAAGGTAATTGATCACTCAAGCATGTTCAAATTATTTTCTAGCTAAAGGTCAAAGTGCTTAATCAACGGCTTTTTTGATTTCGTCTTTTACATCTTCGCCAGCATGGCGGACCTTTGCCTCAGCTTGCTTTCCTTTGCCTTCAGCTTGATCTTTGGGATCGCCAGTCACGTTACCCATTGCTTCTTGAGCTTTGCCTTCAATGTTCTTAGCAGTGGCTTTAACTCTATCTTCTCCACTCATGGTTTTGTCCTCAATGGTTGTATCAATACTTCAACTGTACTGATCGTCCATCTCCCAATCATCTGTCAGAAGAATGAGACTAGTAGTCTACGGCATAAGTTTAGCGACCATTCTAGAGGTGTTAGGTGTTAGGTGTTAGGTGTAGACAGATTTACAACAAGCTCTACTAGTGATCTGGATTCAGGCGAGAACGAAATGGGTGGATTTGGAAATGTCGATTAAGCAAGGTGCTGTCCAGGCAACCGCCATCGTGCCATCTCTGCTGGCGATCGCACAGTTGTTCCAGCCCATTCATTCAAAAGCTTGAGCAGGAGCTTTAGTGGGGATTGCGCCACCTATCAAAGAACCGATTGATTCTCTGCTAAAATTCCTTTTGTTGAATCAAGATGGTCAATCTTGGGGTTGAAGGCTTAAACAGTGAACTAACCAGGTTGCGAACTGGCTAATCTGCGTTAGCTATTGCTTCACTGCTCTTAGCAATAAGTCGTCCTGGTCATCTTCTGATACGCGAGGGACAATTTCCCATTGATCAAGCTGAAACCCCACTGTCTGAAGCTCCTGCAAAATATCTTCTGCCTGACCAATATAGCGAGTCGCAATTCCTGCTGAATTGATCGTACAACGGGATATTGGATCAAATTGAGGCTTTATAGATGAGGCATCTAGAACAACGCCACACATGCTCTGGACATAGAAGCAACCGCCGGACTGGAGCACTCGATAGATGCTAATCAAAGTAGCGCTTCGATCGAAACCGATGATGCAGTGTAGACATCGCCCATCGACAACCAGGTGAAAGAAATTGTCGGGATAGGGAGCCAAGTTCAAAACACTGCCAACCGTGAATTGAACCTCCGTGTTCTGAGCACGGGCTTTTTCCTTAGCCCAGGCGATCGCCGTTGGTGCAATATCAATTCCATAAGCTTCATATCCTTGTTTTGCCAACCAAATGGCTAAGTCTCCGGTTCCACAGCCTAGATCAAGAACTCGACTGCCAGGACGGAGCGATCGCTGCTCAAGAATCTCCGAAACACGAGAACGGACAACCTGATGATCCACTTCTGACGTCCAACCGAAGGCCCCCTCGGCTTTCAATCGCCGATAGGCAATGTCATGGCTCACATAGTCTGTTTTCATAGAATTGATGTCCTCCTCTAAGGGATAAATCATAGCGATTACATTCATGTACGCGATAAAACTGCGGCTGAACGGCATGAGCAGTGTTCCCTTGATAGTGCGCGAATACATGAACGGGCTTCAATCCAGGTAGGGTACTACGAAGACCCTGATCTACCTCGTCACCGTGCAAGTAAACATGAAGATAACTGTCCACCTTTTGAAATCCCTGAGCCTCATACCATTGAATTGTTGCGGCACCATCCCGTGTCCAGGCTTCAAACCGTTGAATTTGAAATTGTTGGGCGATCGCGATCGCTTCTTGTACTAGAGCTTTGCCTACTCCCTGGCGACGGTAATCCGGGTGGACGGCTAGATTCCAGATCATGCCAGCGTTCCCGGCTATCGAGGAAGGCGAACAAACACTCCCTGGCACTTGTTCACATTCCACATCCATCAGCCCAATGATCTGCTGATTGACTTCAGCAACCAGTTCAATTGCTGGGTTGGCGTAATGTTCTTTCTTTTGCAGGACGTTATCAAAATAGGCGGTATCCAGAAACGCCAGGACACGGCATCGCACCCACTGCGTTTCATCCGTTAGAGCATAGGGACGAATCTTCAGCTCCATAGAAATACCCAGTATAGAGGGCACCGATGGATTCAAATTCAAGGGATTTATAGAGGCTGAGCGCGCTCCAGTTGTCGTCATCGACCCAAAGCTTCACAGCAGTATGCTCCTGGAACAGCTCACGAAGCATAAACGCCAGTAGTTGTTTGGCAAACCCCCGACAGCGGAAGGGGGCAAAGGTGAATACCCCTACAATCATCCCGTGATGTGGCGTTGATCCTCGCTTCACGACAGAAACAATCTGACCGTTGTGCTCCAGCACAGCGACGCGCTTCTGTTGAATCAGAGCATCCCAATCATGCTGCACTACTCGCCCTCCCCGTTCAGCCTGGTTAGCTTCAATGGAAGCCTGTAGAGCTGGCTTGTCCTCTGGAACCGCCCATCGCCCACAACCCCCTGTAGGGACTTTTGTACACTGCATAATCAACGAGTTATACTCTTGCTTCAGTTGATACTCTTGCAGCAGAACCAGGCGAACCCAGTCCCGACTAAGAATTGAAGTTGCTATCCGTTGGGGGCAACCACGGGCTTGCACCAGGGACAACAACATTTCAGTTGTGGCGCGATCGCACCCAGCCAACGAAACATTCCTATTCCCCGGACCTGCCAGAAGGGCACCGCAAATGTCATGCGGTTTCAGATTTTCTGGCGTTGGGGATGTGTGAGCGATCGCCAGCAACTCCCCCTGCTTCTGCTGCAGCCGCCCCATTAGGATGAGGCTGAGAACATATTCCAAATCCGGGTTGGAGTGAGGATCGAGGGATAACCAGTCCACAGCAGCCTGGATCTGATTCCGATTTGGAGTCTTGATGATGTCCATCTCAGTTATGGGAAAATACGACTACTCTATTGCATCATCGTAAAATGGAGCCTTTTCGCATCACCGATCTCAATCCTGAGGATGCTGAGCTGATTCAGCAGACTGCTCAGGTTGCCTATGAAGCCTTCCAAAGCATTTCGAGGATATGGCTACCCACGGTTGAAGCTGCCGTTGAGGAAATTGATGAGAGCTTTGAGCGAAACGGTATTAGCCAGGTGTTGCTGGATGGAGAACGGGTTGCTGCCTGGGTTGGAGCTTTTCCCCAGTTTAGTGGTCGTGTGGTGGAGATCCATCCTCTCATTGTTGCTAAGACTTACCAGGGGCGGGGGTTGGGGCGATGGATGGTGAACCATGTTAAAGCTTGGGCAAGGGAGCATGGGGCTTTGACGCTTTGTATTGGCACTAGCGATGAAACGAATGCTACGTCGCTTGCGGGAATCGATTTGTATGAGAATCCTGGGAATGCAATTTCTAGCTTTCGCCAACTGGCTCCCCATCCCTGTGGTTTCTGGTTGAGGTTGGAATTTCACATTGTTGGAGTGTTGCCTGATGCGGAGGGTATGGGAAAACCCAACATTATGATGGCTAAGTCCCTGAGTGCCCAAGGAAGGTTCAAATGAAGATTGAGGTTGCCCCTGCCAATGTCGAGGACAAGCTGATTTTACGAAATCTTCTAGAGCTATGTCTGCACGACTACAGCGAGTTCAATGGGAAGGACGTTAATGAGCATGGGCTATTTGATTATCCTTATTTGGATTATTACTGGACGGAGGCAGGGCGCTATCCGTTCTTCGTGAAAGTTGAGGGCAAACTGGCAGGGTTTGTGCTGGTAAGGGATTTGGCAATCGCTGGGGGTGAACCGCTCTGGCAGATGGCGGAGTTTTGTATTTTGCGGAAGTCTCGACGGCAGGAAATTGGGCGAGCGGTGGCGCATCAGGTGTTTGACCGATTTGAGGGGAGGTGGGAGGTGACGCAGGAGGAGAGAAATCGTCCGGCAAGAGAGTTCTGGAAAAAGGTAATGGGAGATTACTAAAAAACTTCTTGCTAAATGAGGTAAAACCCAAAGCCTAGAAACATAAGTTCATGTTTTTCTCTTAACAGTCAAATACGGCAAATGACTAATTGTGCTGACTGGGAAAACATCCTAAGCTCACTCAATAGGTTTTGACCTATCTATTGAAAGCTTTCCAACGGTTCTGTTTTATGAAGGAAAGAGTTCGATAACTTTTGTTCACATGTATTCACAATTCTTAATCGAATCATGTATCAGAATTCTTTCTATCCGTTAAGAACGAATATCGGCAGAGCCATTCCTATCAAACGAAAGGAAAAGTACGATGAGCGTACTGAAGTGCAGGAGAACGGTGGGGATCCTCCAGACATTGAAATTATATCTAAGTCGAATCCAAATACTTACGATTTAGATTATTCTTTTGAGTTTCGTAGTGGATTAAAGGCAACTGAAAACAGCAGTCATTATAAGCATTATTTTCCGAATGATAGAGGTGATTATCCTGGCAGTGGCATGGATACCTTGCCTTTACCTATTTTAGATCCATCCTCTTCTAAACCTTTATCTCCTTTTGAAAAAGACACACCATTGGTATCTTTATTTGCAAGAGGACAATCAAATAATGTCGATGGCGAAGACATTTCCCGTCGAATTTGGACCAATTTAAGAATAACGCTTGCTGAAGAAGCTTTAATTGGTGGAATTTGTTTTGGAGGATACCCATATCTGCCCTATCACTTAAAGAGGGGAACAAACTCATCTAATTTTGGGCTGCCTCGTGAAATCAAGGTTAGTACCAGTAATGCCGCCTCAAATTTTAGGAGCGGTTTTCTAGATCTTGAAAATTCGACAACGAAGCAAGATATTACTTCACATTCAGGCTTGCACTTTATCCAAATTGATCCTACCCAAACAGATACTCTTTTTCTATATCTGTCAGATTATCCTTTGATCATTCGTCACATAGATACTATCGGCGGATCAAATCTTGACTATGTGGAAAGATATGGATTCATTATTCCTTATTTTTATGTTTTCGAATATCAAGAGAGAACCATCTACAGACCTATTGTTCAAGGTGGATTTTTAGGCGCAAAGTCAAGTAAAGAAGAAGAAAGCTTAACTTCCTCTTCATCCATTGACTATGAAAAGAGATATGACAACAAAAAATATGTAGAGTTTACGGCTGCTAGTCTATTTGGTCAGCAAAGAACTTATCCAGATAAAGGAGTAGCTGCTGATACTACAGGGGCAAAAGAATGCTTTATTTCAGAGCTTTTGCAACCTAACGAGACAATCACTCTTTATATACAACAAGCAGAAGAATTTGATCGTTGTATTTCAGGCTTACGAATTTTTCTGCCATTTGTGCCAAAAATCAATTTAGCAAGGGATCTAGAGAAATTAAAATCGCTTAGTCAGTTAGAAGGCGATCTGTTTGAAAACTTTCCGAATTTAGCTGGAGCTTCCAGAGAAGAATTGGAAAAGTCTTTTAGGGAAATATTAGAGTTGCCATATAACATCGATATAAATTTCTGTGAGAAGGTTAGAATTAGAGTCTTCGAGCTTGATCCTATCGATGGCGTTTCACCTCTAAGCGTGTCTTTAGATGAAAAGAATGGGAAATATTCCACTCTACTTGCCGAAAAAGTCGTTGATGAATTAGACGAGATTTTGTTTTCTCTCTATTTTGAGGGAATTCGGTTCTTTCGCTCATCTACCTCAAAATACTTTGCGATTGAGCTAACTAATGTAGATAGGGAAAATGGACAGATCGTTATCAAGAAGCTGGAGATGATTCGATCTGCTCACGTCTCTGTTCATCCTCGTGCTGCTCGAACCCAGCAGATTCGCAATCTTCATTTTCGGATTATTGGCGAAGATTTGGCAGAGGATTATGCAAAGTTAGGAAATGAAGGATTTAATTTTAGTATTGAGTGGTTAGTAGCTGGAGAGAGAAAGTCTATATTATTTCAATCCAATAGCTTGCTAGATCTTTTACACGCTGGAGTTGCTAAGATCTTTGCAAATAATAGAAGAAGAAGCATTGAACAAGAAACTGTTGTAATTAGCGACCCAAATTCAGTGAATAACTATGAAGTTCGTTCTACCTCTGCTAACGGTTGGAGACGTAGTGAGACAGGTGAAGGGATTTCTTGGAATGGCGAAGATCTTGACATGGGCAAACATCCATTTAAATCTCACATCAGCCAAGAAATTCGAACTCATAATGAAATTCTTTCGCCCCACGAAAAATCTTTTGAGTGGCAAACCAATGCTATTTTTGGTAATTTGATGAATTCTATTAGTAATAGCGGCGAAAATATAGCGGATGAGCTGCAAGAAATTAGGGATGCACTGGAAGGGAATGAAAATTATGATTGGAATCCATATCTTGGTTCTGGCGATGGAAAACTAGTCAAAACTTATCAAGAAAATAAATTGTTTAATGATTTTAGTAATATTTGGAAAGGCATTATTAATAGCGAAACGGAGAGTAAATTTCTTCTTGTTGAGGGTACGCATTCTGTAACTTCAAGTCCCTTTGGTTTACAAAGGCCTGTCGAAGAGTTCTTAGAATTGGTAAATAGCCTATCTAACTTTACAAGTAATCCATTAGCTATTACAGAACAAGGTTTGGATCTTCTGCCTACTATAATTTCTATGTTAGTGAATCCACAAGGACAAGCTACTGCTGCCTTAGCTTTAGCTGCTTCTAATTCTTTTGGCTTATCTTTAGCTCTTCAACCAGTTGGAGTAGGAGTAAATATATCTGCATCAACTAGTGGCGGACTTCTAATTCCTTCATTTACCTATGTAAATTCCTTTGGGACTCAGGGAAATATTGCTAAACAAGCCTTGAACACTGGCTACGCTTACTCTCAATTCCTTAACAATTCAACCGACAAAACAACAACTAAAATTACAGAGGCTAAGTCTCAGCGCCGTGTGACTAGAACCCCAGTTAATGGCACTGATAAAGAAAGAATTAAAGGCGCAGAGGTGATGTGGCAAGAGAAATTAATGGATATAGTTACTGGTTCTATTCCGCTCAACTTTACCTTACCTGCTACAGCAAGCAAGACCTATTACCGCACTGCAGATGATTCTTTACGGATCAGGTTTGGCAATGGGGTAGGAGAATCTATTTCTGTAGACATCTGGTTTGATCTGGTCGAGGAGGTAGTCTTAGATGATTATTGATCGGGTTCAGGTTTCTGGGCATGGCGCTTACTTCCAGGCTACAGACAATCTAGGGCAGATTAATCTAGGCGGTGATAGACCTGCTTCTGCTCGAACAGCTCCCCTTACCCCTAATCAGCAGCTTGAAGTTTCAGGCATTCAGCTTATCATTCAAGCAAAAGATTTGTTGCCGCTGTTCAATATGGAGAAGCGGTGGGGCGACAAGCCTCTATTCAGTATCACTGTGATGAAGGAGATGTTTCCTGGCTTATTTGCAGATCCATTTCAACATCGAGTTCACAACATTGCAGGATTTGATGACTTTAAGCGAGGTACTTTTGAAAATTGTAAGGTAATGGATATTGATGGCATCCCAACTCTTGTATCGCTTGGTTCAGGGAGTTGTAAGTGGAAGTCACCGATTTACCCAATGCCGACTCCCTATCCAAGAGCTACTTACTTAGATATTCCGACCCTTACTCCTCCTCGAAGGTTTAATGCAGTGAGTTGGGAGTTAGCAACTTCTAGGCAAACCCCCGCAGATAGCTTTGACTACTCCGTCACCCTAAATTATTGGAATGCAGACGAAGCTAGGGAGAATAACTTGGACCAGTATCCTTTAGCTGATGATTGGAACCCAACGGCTCCCAGAATGGTACAGTTGGGAGACCAAGAGCATCAAGTAGCAGCCGATAACAAGCTACGAGATATTAAGCAATATCAAATTGAGTTCTCGGCCAACGTTTTTAACGACTCTTATGTTTATGAAAAGCATTCGCCTATCATCAATGAATCTATTGGTAGACCCCTTTTAAGAGCAGTAAATCTGCTTGAGCCAGTAGAGCCGATGTACAATTTCTATACCTTGAGCGAGCTTTTAAGCCTTTCCTCGAATTATCATCTTTTTGAAATTTCCAGTAGCCCCCTCACCAAAATGCTCGCAACAATCGATTTGTCAGCGACTTTGGTTCATAGCGACAATCAAGATGAAAGAAGCAATAGCAATGACTATGAGTTTGTTGAAATTCAAGTTTTTGCTAACTTATTTGAAATTTTTGAAGCCAAAATGAAAATGAGTATTTCTGTCAACCCTCAAAAGTTTAAAAACTTCTAAAGCTAGAAAAATATGGACACTCCTACTTCAGCAACTAAAGACTCGAATATTTATGAGGGAAATTTTTTTGTCGCCAGAAGAGGAGATTACTCATTCTACTTTTCATTAGATATAAATCCTTTAGATCCTCAAGGGAAGTGGAGTTTCTATTACTGGGATTATGCTCAAAGTCATCGAACTTTCTTTCATGACTATAACGATGCTGTCAAGAATATCGAATCTTTGAGAGCAAGCCTAGAAAAGAAGGGATTTTCTGTTGAATCTCATGACAAAAATACTCTTCCAAGCCAGTCTCACTTTACCCAACCCACTCTACAACAAGATCGTGCAACAAAAACAGTCCCCGAAAATGAAGGGCTAAATAGTTTTGAAAATCAAAATCAGACATTAGCACTTAACAACGGTGATCGTTCTAGGAACATTACACCCGAATCACAATCTAGTAACAAAATACCAGCAACCAATTCATTAGGAGAAAAGTTACTGCCAGATGCAGGACAACGCAGCAATCTGCTAGAACCCGAAACAAGTGATGTGGCATCTCGAATAGGAAAGGCAGAAGAGATAAGGACATCGTGGTTGACAGAATCATGGTTTTTAGGTGAACCGAAAGGAGTAGATATATTAAATGCCTTGACTTCGAATGGAGTCCCGCTTAGCAAACAGCCACAAAAAATTAAAGATTATTGGGACAATTATATAGATCCGTCAGGCTTTGAAAAACGCCTGTATGTTACTTCTGGAGTGGTTGCTGGTGCTGGTGCAAGTTTAGGAGTTGGTATAGCTGCGTTTGAAGCTGGCTTGGTTGGAGCAGCAACAGAAACAATGGCGACTAATTTACTCCGCGTTCATGCTAAATATACTAGGCTATATGAATTTCTTTCGGATGTCGCTTTTGGCATGGCAGAAATGCCCATTCCTGTAGGTCCTGCTCTTGCTGGAGCTACTACTGCTACAACTGGAGCTTTAGGTACTGGAGCCCATTATAGTGACGAAATAGCAGCCGTAATAAGAGGGCTTGCTAATAGTATGATGGCTAAAGGAAACGCAGCAAGATCTGCATATAACCAAGTCTATCCATTTTTTGCAATGGATCGTTTGAGCGGATATCATCGACACCATCTTTTTTTAAAGACTTTTTTTAATAATGCTCTCTCACCCCGATTGAGAGCAATGTCAGATTTGATTCCTAGCGTCTATTTACGATCACATAGTCATATAGGTTCCGATAGTTTACATAGCCATTTAAACGCTTGGTTAAGGGCTTTAGGCTATCCCGTTCGAGGTTATTGGTATACAAAGAAAGAAGTCAAGGAAGCTTTGCAGATAGTGATTGAATTTTATAGAAGAGAATTACCCCATGATGGTTACGCGGAAGAATTAGAGCGATTTTTATTGGTTCTAGAACAAGAGGGACTGCTTTAGTTGATTTTACTGAAGGGTAAACTAGGCTTTTCTAAATGGGCTTGAAATGGCAATGAGTACCTCTTTACAAACCCGAACACCTTTGACTTTAGCGCCATCAAAATTTCTGATTTCTGGACAAAAGAACAGCTCCATCGTTCCGAATTTGTCTATCACAGGTTCATGCGCTACATGGATGCAGAAGACAACTTTACCCTCTGCCTACCCTACCTTGAGCCTCCAGGATTCGTAGAACCGAGCAGCTCACAAGCCCCCAACTTAGTAGTTGACTCGATCAACCTGTTCCGAGAAGAGCGCAGCTTTACCGATCGCGATCGCACCATCCTCAACCTCCTACAGCGTCACCTGATGCAGGCTGACCACAGCAAAGACTGGGAGTAGGGAGTGGGGAGTAGGAAATCGTGTGGCTTAACCAAAAGAAAATCGCTGTAAGGCGTTTGCTTGAAACGTCAATTAGTCATTTACCGTATCAAGTTGTAACGAGAGAGATACAAATATTCAGGATATTTTTTCTTAGCAGATCTTTAGCACCAGAACGACATTCAAGCCCATCTCCCCCGAATTTCCCTCAATCCCCCCTCAATCCCCCCTCAATCCCCCCGAAATCTTCTCTTCCAGTTTTTAAGTTTAGGAAAAGGATAAAGTCTGCTCAGCATTGCTAGCGCCACTATAAAGTTCCCTTAGCCCCAGGGACACAAGATTATGCCACACCTTTCAGACGAGGATTATCAGAGGATCCTAATTTTCTTGCAGGGTCTCTATGGCTCCAAGAGCTTTGAAGACTTCGCAACCTACGTTCGCAAATCCATTACAGAGATTGTCCCAGCAGAGCCGTCGGTTTTCGTAACCATAGATTTTGAAAAGCGCCAAACCTATGGCAGAGGACCTATTCCCTATATTCCAGACTTAGACGAGCTTGCAAAAAAGCACGTCCATGAGCACCCTTTAGTAACTCATCTACTGAGTACCTTTGACTTTAGCGCCATCAAAATTTCTGATTTCTGGACAGAAGAACAACTCCATCGTTCCGAATTCGTCTATCACAGGTTCATGCGCTACATGGATGCAGAAGACAACTTTACCCTCTGCCTACCCTACCTTGAGCCTCAAAGATTCGTAGAACCGAGCAGTTTACAAGCCCCTAACTTAATGGTTGACTCAATCAACCTGTTTCGAGAAGAGCGCAGCTTTACCGATCGCGATCGCACCATCCTCAATCTTCTCCAGCCTCACCTGATGCAGGCTCGCCAAACAGCTCAAGCCTTTTCTCAACTGTTGCAAGAGAAGGAATATTTACAGGATTGCCTCAACACCTCTGGTAGTGTCGTCTTGGGGGTAGAAGGACAAGTTCAATGGATTACTCGAAAAGCTGAACGACTGCTCAAACAGTATTTTCCAGCCTTCCATTCCAATCAATCACTACCAGAGCGATTGAAACAATGGGTTAACTATCAACGCTCCTTACTGTCAAACCATAACGGCTCTTTGAAACCCTTAGCGCCGCTCAAAATTGAGCAGCATGACAAGTTACTCAACGTTGGCTTTGCCGCCGATCCGGGCAAGGACCAATACGTACTGCTGCTATCCGAACAAAAAAGTCCGTCTCTTTACATCGAATTGCTCGAAACTTTAGGACTCAGTACACGGGAAGCCGAGGTGCTGTTTTGGGTGATGGAGGGTAAAACCAATGCCGAGATTGCCAGCGTTCTCTATCTCAGTATCAGCACCGTGAAGAAGCACCTGGAGCATATCTATCTCAAATTAGGAGCGCATACCCGTGCTGGCGCGGTAGTCGAAGCCTTCAGGCAATTGGGGGTGCTCAACCTGGACAGTTCATCCCTCGTCTAAGGGCTTGTTAAAAAATAAGGGACTCGCAAATTAATAAAGTCCCAACGTCATTCCCGCGCAGGCGGGAATCCATCGTGGAGCAGCTTGTCTAGCGGGTACTTTATTTTGGGGCACATCCCTAACCTCATGGTGGTGCGTTACGCTGACGCTAACAGCACCCTACGGTTCGATCAAACCGTGAAATTGTTTCTTTACAACGCCTTACCTTTTCATCCCTTTCCTTCCAGGATAGTCAGCCCTGTCACGGCTAAAGTTCCTGCGATCGCAGAACTCAGTAAGGATGTCAACGCAATACTAAACAACCACCAGGCAGCGATCGCCGTAGCTTTGCGAGTTGCTTCTATTTGCTGTTGTGCCTGTTGTTTCAGATCTTCTACCCGCTGGTAGGTTTCCTGTTTAACACTTTCCAGTTTTTCCTGGGGCAGTTTGATTAGTTGCTGTAATTCCTGTTGAATGCGATCGTAATTCATTTCAGGAAGTTCTAATGAGTCCAGAACATTGCCAATGTTACCTAATACATTACCCAGTGCCGCTTGCCCCTGTTGTTGGGTGGCTTCTAATTGACCCAGCAGGTGATTAAACGTTGTTTCAATCTGATCCACGACCTGAGTGGCTTCTTCTTCGAGCAGATCACCCCGCTCCGTTAGAAACTGCACCAGGTTTGAGCGATTGAATTGAGACAGCACATCCTGTAATCCTGTTTGAGTTCCTTGAAGTAATCGTTTCAGATCGCGCTGAATTGCTTCAGGACGGAGATCTTCCTTATCAACGTCATGCAAGTACTCCTGGAGCCGTGCCGGAATATCCTGGAGCGTGTTTTGTGAGCGCACCACCCAGCGCCGGGGGAACTTGCCCAGGCGATAAAGCACCTGCTGCGCCTGGTGAATGACCCGGTCGGTCTGCTCTTCTGTCAATCCCTGTGACCTTAATTGGTGCATGAGAGAGTCCCAGTCAATTTGGGTGAACAGGGGAGCCAGTCCCAAAGACAGGAGTTGAGGTTGGTCTAGCAAGTTCAGCAGATCGTGCTGAATCGTTTCCAGGTTGAGATCTGACCCATCCAGGGTTTGCAAGTAGTGGGCGATCGCCTCCCCTAGCTGACTGTACACATCCTCAATCGATGAAGTTGATGCTGAGGTTGCGGCAACCGGCGTTAACAGATCGTTCCAGGTTTTCTCAACCCGATCGCCCACCTGTTGAATCCGCTTCTCAGTCAGGTCCTGGCGTGCTTTCAAAGTTTGCAATACTTTCTCTAAATCAAATGCCGGGATGTAGGATGGGAGGGTTTCTAGATCGATGGTTGTTTCTTTCAATAGTCTTTTAACCTGCCGCTGAATGTTACGGGCATTCAGCTTTTCATCGCGATCGCTTAAGTAGGTCAACAACTTTTGCCAGAGGGTTTCTGCTTCGGCTTTGGCTTTGGCTTGCTCCTGTTTAGTTTCTTTGATTAAGCGATCGCGCATCGTCTGAAGCTGCTCGGCAATCTGCTCAACCTCCTGAGACTCCAGATCCTGTCGTTCTGCCAGGGATTCCACAACTGTATGCCGCTGCAATTGATCCAACCAATCCAGAAACACCTCAGAACTAAGATGATAGGTTGCCTGTAAGGTCTTGAGCTGTTTTTGCATCAGCTTTGGCTTCAAGTCCTCCTTTTCAGCGGATTGGAGATATTCGACGATTGGCTGCTGGGAGCGTTTCAGATTTTCCTGCACGATCTCCTGCTCAAGGGTTTCCAGGACTTCTAACCGCACAGCTTCCAAACGGTCAGCAATTTTGGTAATTTTCCTGGGAGAGAGATCATCCCGCTGGGTCAATATTTCGACAAACTGATCACGGTTCAAGTCAGCTAATGGCGGTTGGAGCAACTGCGGATCAGCTTCCAGGTCGTATATCACATCCCTAAACTCAAGCTTGACCGTCTTGCGTGTCAACTGCCAGGGGTAAGCATTCAGCAGGTAATCTTCCACATCGGCTTGAATGGTAGTGGTCGGTGATAGAAAGCGTCCGATCGCTGCCACTGCCTGCCCAATTGGATGGTTGAGGGATTGGATCTGGGACAAAACCCGTGTTACATCTAAATCTGAAAGATCAATTCGACTGCGGATTGCCCTCAACAGTGCTTTGAAGTCGATTGCCGGTCCTGTAGATTGGCTGGGGGATTGATCATCCTTTACAGCTAAAGAGGTTGTTTCTGTAAGACCCTGTAGCCTGCGCCTGAGTTCGTCTGGGGTTAACTGATCGGGTTGGGCAGACTTAAGAAAATCGAGCACTTCTGTTTCCGCGTTTGGGGATGGCAGCACTGGCTTTTCCCGTTGCGATCGCTGAAGCTCTAAATATTGCTGAAGGGTTGCTTGAATTCGACTGGCGTTTGCCTGACTCAATTCTCGTTGAGTTTCGCTAATGGCTGCCATTTCAGCCGTAATTTGCTGCCGGAGTTGGGTTTCCAGTGTATTGGATGAATTAGCAAAGATGGGTTTGGCGATCGCTCGTAGCCCCTGCCAACCGGAACTCAACACGCCTAAAACAGAATCCAGCACCGAACCCACTGTCGTAGAACCCAACCAGACCAGAATCAAAAAATAGGCTGACCAGATCACCACTCCCAGAATTGCCCCCACAATGGCATGGTCTGCCAGACTAAGTTTGACTGCCAAAAAACAGGCAGCAAACAAAACGCTATTGACCGTCAACAGCGTACCAAAACCGAGGGCAAATCCAATCGTTTGTGCAGTGTTACCAGGACTGTTGGATTTCTCCGATTCCGACTGTTCAGAGGCTAGTTTTTCAGAAGATAGCTCCTCAGAAGATAATTCGTCAGAGGATAGTTCCTCAAACGACAGGTCAGAAGACTCAGAAGATTGATTAGGTAAATAACCCAGGGCAGTAATTCCGGCTGCAATGCCCAGGTTTGTCAGCAGCAGTTGCAAGGCAAAGGCGATCAGCAACCCTGCAACCAGTGTGACAAAAAACGGAGGGTTAGAAACCACCATTAAGACTTCTTGCCTTTCTTCTTCTTCTTCTTACCTGATTTTCCACCTTTCGTTGCCTTTTTTGGTGCCCCAACTACTTCTAATACTGCGGTTCCTAGGGAATCTTTTGCATCATTCGCTTTTTCCTTTGCCCCACTTAAAGCGTGGGTTGTCGTATCGATCGCGCCTGATACCGAATCTCCGAAGGAACTTGCCCTATCTTTAGTATTCTCTTTTGCCTGTTCAGCCTTATTTTTTGCCGCCTCAAGCGCCCCTTTTGAGAGATTGGCTAAAGAGTCTTTGGTGTCTCCAGCCCGTTCTTTTGTGATGTTAACCGTTTCTTTTGCCCCATCCAATGCATCTGAAGTGGCATCTCCTATCGCTTCTTTTGTATGCTCAGCTCTACCCTTGACGGTGTCAATCACATCTGTAATGGCAGGGGTTACTTCTACTACTACATCCTGTAAGGCTTCGACGGCATTTTTGAGGGATGGTTGGGCATCCGTGACCGCATCCTTAACCGTGACAGCCGCATCGCCAATCGAACTACGAACGTCGTCTAGCTTGCCATTCTCTTGCGCCGATTGGGTTACTTTTGCGATCGCGGATTTGGCAATTTCCGCTACCGCTGTACCAATAGCGTCGATATCAGTTCCTAGCAGATGATCATTACCATTTTGACTCTGCTTTTTAGCCCTCTTCTTCTTATATATTTTTGCGTTTTTCTTTTTCTTACCCATTACATTATTCTCCGTACCACAGCTTGTTGGAGTAAAGACGGTATGAGGCAAATCACTTCATACCGTCGTACCAACCACCTGTTAGGCAATGAATGATCAATTGCAATCATTTAACCTATTACAATAGCTAGCGCGATCCTGAATGATGACGTGAGGTAAAAGCTGAAGATGTATAGAATCTAATACCTCAGATTCACTTGTCATCTTTACCTTTAATCAGGTCTAGAATTTCAAGCCAGGTTAGTCAATGAGGGGCTTAAACCTCTTGCCTGCACCAATTCAAATAGGCTTCAACTCAAAAAAAATTGCGATCTGCCTATCTGAAAGTAAACTCTTCGATTCTCCAATTTTTTGAGAATTAGCTCATCCTAAACGAGAAATTTTAAGACTTCAATCCTCCTAATGACTGAAATGGGTTTAACAAAAGGGTGTGTTCTCCATTTCATCGATCGCTGACTGCTCTAAAGGCTAGATACAACACAACCCATTGACTCAATTACCGCAGACTTACTTTCTCTACCCGCTTGACCACGGTAAGAGTCAGCAGGGAAAACATGGCTCCTACCAACCCTAATTGCCATAGCCCGCAACCTGCAACAATCCCCAAACTGGAAGAGACCCAAATGGCGGCGGCTGAGGTCAGTCCCTCGACCCTGGTTCCAGCATCTTTGCGGGAGTTATGCAAAATCACCCCCCCTCCAATAAAACCAACGCCAACAATGATGCCCTGAAGCACTCGGCTCAAAGCATCGGCACTATCCTGAGCAATGCCCACCTGAATGGGTATCAGCGTTAGCAGGGCTGAACCCAAGCCCACAAGCATATGGGTTCTTAAACCCGCTGGTTTATCCCTCAGTTCTCGATCCAACCCGATGAGGGCACCGATCAGTAAAGCAGCTCCTAACCGAAGTACAAGATCTAGCCCATCGACTGGAATTAATAAAAGGTTGATTGCAGTGTCTGGCATGGTGGTTCGGCAAGCTAGGCTGTGTTATCTGGTACTCTGGGGCGTAAGTTTGGCAACCCTTCTAGGGGTGTTTTCAGAGCCAGGATGGTAAACCTGCAAAGACTGATGCAACGCAGGTCCAAATGACAAAGCCTCCCAGATCTGCCTCATCTAACGCGGTTGCCATCCGAGATAAAGACCATAGAAGCCCTCCCAGGAGCGATCCCAGGATAGCCAGAATCGGAAGGTAGTTTGCGATCGCCATCATTGCTCTGCCTGCCCCTCTATTCAATTGGTTCAATGGTTGAATAATGATCCAGACCAGCCCTAAAATAACTCCCTCTACTGGTTGAATCATTCCCTATGCTTCAGGTTAATCCAGCATACCCATTCTTGAGCAATCCCCATCCCCCCATCAACCATGGCTGAAACCAAGCCGCTATTGGCTATAGCTACGGGTTGTGAAGGACTGTATTAGCGTTGCAGCTTAACTCGTGCTGCAATTGGGCAATTTGCTCATACTCTCCCTGAAACTTGCCAAGCAGACGTTCATAAATAGGCAGAATGCGACGGTAAACGTCTACGTTTTGTGAAATCGGTTGATAGGTGGACTGTTCCCTCACCCATTGATGGCTGACATCCAGGGAATCAATCACTTTGAGGGCATAAAGCCCTAATATTGCCGCGCCTAAACCGGAACTCTCATGTTGCTTGGGAATAATAATTTCACAGTTGAATACATCTGTTGCAATCTGTCGCCACAGGTTAGAGGCGGTAAACCCTCCGGCTACCCGAATGCTATGAAGTGGGTGGGTCAAACTCTGAAGCACTTGAAACACCATGTATAAGTTCAGGGCAACCCCTTCTAGCACGGCGCGAACCAGATGTGCCTTGTTGTGATTGATGGTTAAACCAAAAAAAGAACCCCGTGCTTCGGGTTGCCACAGGGGCGATCGCTCCCCCAGCAGGTAGGGATGGAAAAGCAGCCCACCCGCCCCAACCGGAATGGTTTCAGCAAGTGCCGTCAGCGCCTCATAGTGATCGGCAATTGCCAATTGGTCACGCAGCCACTGCAACACAACTCCCCCATTATTGACGGCTCCCCCAACGACCCAATGGCGGTCATCCAGAATGTAGCAAAACAGGCGCTGATCGGGGTCTGTAATGGGATGGTTCACGGTAGTACGAATCGCCCCACTGGTGCCTACGGTCATGGCAACAATGCCAGGGGCGATCGCCCCCATGCCTAAATTGGATAACGGTCCATCACTCCCACCAATCACAACAGGTGTATTCGGTACCAGTCCCATGGCTTCAGCAAATTCTGGCTTTAATGCTGGCATGATGTGCGTGACGGGTACCAGTTGGGATAAACGATCCGCTGTAATATTAGCCGCACTCAGCGCTTCAGTATCCCAGTGCAGTGTTTCTAGATTGAGCAAGCCAGTTGCGGATGCTGTGGAATAATCAACAATGAACTCGTGAAATAACCGATAAAAAATGTACTCTTTTATCGAAATAAACTTAGCTGTGCGCTCAAAAATTTCAGGATGCTCCCGACCTAGCCAGAGGATTTTCACCATCGGCGACATGGGGTGAATGGGAGTTCCAGTCTGGCGATAGAGTTTATGGCTATTGGGCGATCGCTGAATCTCCTTTGCCCACGGAGCACTGCGGTTGTCAGCCCAGGTAATGCACTGAGTCAGCAACTTCCCGTTGGCATCGACGGCAATCAGGCTATGCATCGCGGCACTAAAAGACAGACCCAGAACTGCTTGCGGCTGAATCGGACTGTCCTGAATCACCTGACGAACGGTTTGAATCACCGCCGCCAAAATTTCATCGGGATTTTGCTCTGCCACCCCTGCCACAGGAGAATACAGGCAATAACTGATCTGGTGCTTGCCGATCTCTTCTCCGCTGCAATTAAACAGCACGGATTTGGTACTGGAAGTACCAATATCGACCCCAATCACATAACGATGAATTTCTTGAACCACCTTAGGGTCTCTCTGGCTGATGCAACTATGGTCACCTCTACTCCAAATGCTTCAAGAATAAAACAAAGAAAGGAGCGGGAATCGACTTTATCGTCAACGGTTAACATACAGAAACCATTGAGGACTGAGTCTTCGCATCCTGTCATAGTAACCCCCAACATCCCTTCAGGCATCGGCGTTGCTGAATCGAGATATGAACCGGAAAATCTGCCCTCACCCTAGCCCTCTCCCAAAGGGCGAGGGAACAAGATTTCTAGCTCCCTTCTCCCTAGGGAGAAGGGTTGGGGATGAGGGTTAAATCATACCTACACTCAGCAATGCCCAGGCATCTAGCGATCCTAATGATCGGTAGAAATTGACCCCTGTCACCCTAAAGACAGAATTTATATTAAGTTTTTTTTCGTTTATGTCGGTCTTGATTTGCAGTCGAGATCAAGATGTAAACTTTCTTTAGCATTTTTCAGATAGCCTTAATTCTCAGCCCTCAAAGCGGAGGGATTGAGTCTTTGGGTAGATGAACGATAAGCTTAATAGTGGAAGGCTTTTAGATGTCCTGGGATCTGATTTCTTCAGCTTCTCAGAATGGCAGGTTTAACTGTCTAAGATGAAAATAAATGCTAAGGAGATAAAAAAATGGTTCAGCGTGGTTCTAAAGTTCGTGTTCTCCGGGAAGAATCCTACTGGTATAAGGATGTGGGTACTGTTGCATCGATTGACCAGAGTGGAATTAAATATTCGGTCATTGTTCGCTTTGATCGAGTCAACTACGCCGGAGTTAACACGAATAACTTTGCAGAACGTGAACTTGAAGTGGTAGCAGGACCTACGAAGAAGGGAACCACCCCAACCGCTTCTGGTGGTAAACAGACCCCGCTTGAGCCAGGGATCCGTAGAACGGGTAGTGGCGCAGATATTAAAAAGCCCGGCGCTGAAGCGGACGCTCCTGGTGGCAGCTCTGATACAGAAGGCGATCCCAACCAGGGAACTGAGGCTCGGTAATCGCATTCGGGCATAAAGGTGAGTAGATAAGCCATCTAACCTAAAAAAATCATCGCCTAGTCTTTTTTAGATTAGGCGATGATTTGCATCAGTATCAGAGAAGGAACCCTTCTAACTGGCTCTGGAGAATGATTACGACCAGATGCGTTCACCATTTTCATCAACCCGTGCCTGACGGATGACATCTGAAATTTCTTCCGCATCTTTTACGTGATGGAGCGCTTTCCGCTCACCATCGGGCGTATCTACGACGAAGTAGGTTGGCACAACAATGTGATCCCCTGTGATATCGGGAGCATCGACAGCAACTTGCTTGGCTTTTTCTTCCAGGGATTTAGAGTCATCAATGCGATCGCCTGGATTAACCGTCAATGTTTTTCCTGATTTTGCAAGTTCTTCTTTCTGAGCACGCTTCTGCTCTGGATCAACCTCCTCAGGAGTCATTGGTTGATTGATCTCGGTTGGATTCTCATTAGGAATGGCATCTTCGTTAATCATAAAAGGTTGGAATCCTCGAATCTGAATCTTATAGACTCCACTTTAAAAGAGTTCCATCTAAGTGACTTCCTTCAAAAGGGACAATTCCACAAATTACCTCTCGCCCACAAGAAGTATCCTTCTACACTTAAAACTGTAAGTTAGTGCCATTCAGCCGTCGTTCAGATCAGAAAGCTACAGTTCTGTAAATTCGGGTGGGGAGTGTAGACTACAGGGTGCGGTTAATGCAAATGAAAATGTCTGTCGATATAAAACCGTTTGCACGCTCCGATGAACATAGTTAGAAAGATTATCCATGTGGATATGGATGCCTTTTTTGCATCCGTTGAACAGCGAGATGAACCAAATTATCGGGGCAAGCCTGTTGTCGTAGGTGGTTCCCCTGAAAAGCGCGGTGCGGTTGCGGCTGCCAGTTACGAAGCCCGTCAGTTTGGGATTCATTCTGCCATGCCTTCTCGAATTGCGGTTCAAAAGTGTCCCCAGGTGATCTTTGTAAAACCCCGGTTTGAGGTGTACCGGATGGTTTCAGAACAAATTCGGGATATTTTTTACCGTTACACAGACCTGGTAGAACCGCTATCGCTGGATGAGGCATACCTTGATGTAACGGTTAATCGGACAGGTAGCTCCTCTGCAACCAGCGTTGCCAGGGAAATCAAAGAATCGATCTATCGTGAAACCCAACTGACCGCATCAGCGGGCATTTCGATCAATAAATTTCTGGCAAAAATGGCTTCTGGGATGGATAAGCCCGATGGATTGTTTCTGATTCCCCCAGAAAAGGCAGCAGCTTTTGTTGAACAATTACCGATTGAAAAGTTTCACGGAATTGGTAGAGTCACCGCTGCCAAAATGCACAAGCTGGGAATTTTAGTGGGTGCCGACCTGAAACAGTGGACAGAGGAAGCGCTGATTCAACAATTTGGCAAGGTAGGGCAGTTCTATTACCGGATTGTAAGAGCGGAGGACGATCGCCCCGTCAACCCCAACCGCCTTCGCAAATCCATTGGGACTGAGAAGACGTTTGACAATGACCTGGATGATCTGTCGCAAATGAGCATTGAGTTAACCCAGATTACCCACACCCTGAAAGAACGGCTGGAGGCGAAAAACATTTCTGGTCGAACCATTACGCTGAAAATTCGCTATGCCGACTATCAATTAATTACCCGCAGCCGCAGCCTTGCCTTTCCCACCAATGACGAAGTGCTCATCCTTAACCTGGCTCAGGAATTGCTATTTTCAACCATCGATTGGAGCAATAAGAAAGTCCGGCTTTTGGGGATTTCCGTTTCCAATTTAGATGATGAGGATGATAAGTCAGTGGCATTCCAGCAACTTTCACTCAATTTGGAGATGTAGTTTATCTGTTTCGATCGCGCTGAACCAAAGAGTAAAGTGGCTTCATTTGATCACATGGAAGTGTTCTCCCACCTCATAGTACACCCGTTCTCTACTGACCGGGAATTACGGGATCCTCGACTGGACGGATGATGGTCGCATCGGGTGTCACTTCTGGGCTAAAAATGGCTTGCAGTGCTTCTTCTAGCGTGGGAGACATAACAATCCGGTTTTCGTAGGCAACAATCACCCGGACCAGGGTTGGCAGGCTGTTTTGAGTGGCTTCCAGGTAAAGCGGCTCCACATACAGAAGCGACTGTTCAATGGGAATAATCAGGAGATTGCCCTGGATTGCTCTGGAACCCAGCCGGTTCCACAAAGAAATTTGCTGGGAAATCACCGGATCCTGGTTAATCCGAGCCTCAATTTGTTCGGGTCCGAAAACCAGTCGTTCCTTTGGAAACACATAAAGCAGCAATTTGCCATAATTCTCGCCATCCGATCGCGCCGCCAACCAGGCAATCAAATTGGTCCGCTCTCGTGGCGTATAGGGCAACAGCAGAATAAACTCTTCAAACGGCACCACTGGCAAACTGGTAATCAGGTAATAGGGCTGCACCGGACGAGACTCATTGCCATAGACCTCATTCGGAACTTGCCACTGGTCTTCCCTGTTATAAAACACCTGGGGGTCGGTCATGTGATAGGTTAACAACCGTTCCGATTGCAGTTGGAAGAAATCGACCGGATAGCGGATATGATTCCGCAGATCAACGGGCATGGCGCTCAGGGGTTTGAACATCGTCGGGAAAATTGCTGACCAGGTTTTGATGATGGGATCACGGGCGTCGGCAACATAAAAATCCACGGAGCCGTGATAGGCATCGATCACCACCTTGACTGAGTTCCGAATATAGTTAATCCCCTCACTACCCGTGTCTGAGTAAGGGTAGCGATCGCTGGTGGTATAGGCATCCACCATCCAGTACAAATAATTTTCATTTTGAGTGTCCGGTTCCTGTCCATCGGCTGCAACCAGATAGGGGTCACTATCAAACCGCAGGAAAGGGGCGATCGCCTGAATCCGATGTTTGATATTGCGTCGGAACAACACCTTGGTATCCGGCAGAAAATCGCGGGTAAACAGGAGTCGCCAATCTCTCAGGTAAACAGCAAATAGCCAGCGTCTCCACTGTGAACCGATATTAATCCCACCCCGACCACTGTAGACAGTGTAAACATTGTCGCTGCCGCTGGGAAAATCTAACTCCCCTATCCGTGTCCCTGTCATGACGTAGGTGTTAGTGATCTCACCATAGTAAATTCGGGGTCGCCCAATCGGGATACTGGCACGAATCGCATCACTGGAGGTGCTAAGTGATCCCTCTTCTGCTCCACTAATGTCTTTCACGAAGTACTCCGGTAGTCCACCGGCACCAGCCGTGTTCACGGGACTGACAGTAAAGCCATAGCCGTGGGTGTAGATCAAATGACGGTTAATCCAGGTTTGCGCCTGTTGTGGCACAGCGCTGTAGTCCAACTCCCGTGCAGCGATTAAAACCTGCCGTTGCTCAGTTTCGCCATTCTGGTTAGGAGCAGGTTGCTGCGGCGCAGCGGGTCTGGCAGTGGTGATATTGGTTTGCAGGGTATAGCGATCGACATCGGCATCAGGAAAACGGTAATAAAGCCGGATTTGTTGCAGTTGGCGGTTGGTTTCCAGCAGTGGGCGCTCATCCCAGAGGCGAATATTACGGACGGTCAAATCATTAGCCGCCAGGTCCGCTTCGGTCAGTTGCCCCACTGGGTTAAAGGTTTGAGCATCGATCGCCTCCAGGTCAAATGCCTGCCGGGTCAGGGCAATCGTGCGCTCAATGTAGGGGCGCTCCTGCACCAGTTCATTTGGCTGCACTACGAGATACTGAATGGTTTCGGGGGCAACGACTCCGGCAACTGCCAGGATGCCAAACAGTCCCAGCCCAATGGGCACCCAACGGCGATGGGGAGATTTGGGTTGCCAGACAATCACTCTCCAGATTAAGTAACCGGCGATCGCCAGTGCCAGCAAACTCAAGACCGTATAGGCAGGCAATTGAGCATTGACATCGGTGTAACTGGCACCAAAGGCAACCCCACGGGGCGAATACAGCAATTCATACCGACTCAGCCAGTAGCTCAGGGCAACGGTCACCATGACACCACTGCCAACCCCATACAGGTGGCGCTGCTGAACGGATGAAAACCCGAGAAACTTGCCCTGACTGAGGCTATTTCCTGACAGCAGGTAGGTCAGAATCACTGCAACGAATCCGTATACGGTCAACCCGACGAGCCACAGTTCCACCAATTCCGCCACCGGCAAAGCAAAGATATAAAAGCTAATATCCCTGCCAAACAGGGGTTCTGCACGGTTGAAAGAGGTGGGATGCCAATACTGCAAAAGGGTTGCCCAATGCGTTGAAAGCAACCAGCCCAACCCAATACTGAAGATAACCGCGATCGCCCGCAGTAAAAATCGGGCATAGAGGAGTAGGGCGATCGCGACCAGAATGATAGCCCCCGCCAGCCACCCGACCTGGGGCGTGAGTTGTCCTCCCATTTGCCAGAGGGCAGCCGGTTGAACCCTGGCAATCAAGGGTCCCGTCAAACTGGGACCAGCCTGCCAGTAACGAAATGCCAGTTGACCGTACTGAACCAGCAGAAAACCAGCCACCAAATTCAGCCCAAAGATGAGCGGCAGCAGCGATCGCAGTCTTAGCGATCGGGTAGCGGCAATCCCTGCCGGATACTCCATCACCGTGACACCCCCAATCCCCAGCGCAAAGCGGGAACCGCGCTCGTATTCTTTGATATCCTTGCCTTGGCTAACGGCTGGAGGAAAATTTGGGTACTTCAGCCGTTCAGCCAGAACCAGGTTCCCCACCAGATAAGCCGCGGTCACGGTTGTCACCACTGCCCACAGAACCAGGCGCACTTGAAACTTGAGCAGAAAGACTGAGAGATAATCAACTTCCTGGAACCAGAGAATTTCGGCTCCCAGGCGAGTGGCAACATCCAGAAATATCACCACTCCCAGAAGCACAATCAATAGCCGAAAACCACGGTTCCAGATCATAAGAGTCGCTGTATTGCCCAATCAACTGCCAGGTCAAAACTAAAAATTCGCTCTTACCAGTAGGGAAAGAGATTCATGAGTTCATAGTCCCTTTATTCTGCCGCAATCCTGCCGATTCAGACGTGCCATTCCACGGGCAGCGACAGCAGTTCACACCAGCGATGGAGCGGAATCAGACCTCATCCCCAACCCTTCTCCCCAGGGAGAAGGGAGTAAGCTGCTAGTTCCCTCGCCCGTTGGGAGAGGGCTAGGGAGAGGGCAAACATAGATCCTTATTCCTTAGGGCAGAGCCAACAAACAGGCTTGAACAGGCTTTTTTTGAATCAGAAATATCTAAAGGTAGATGTGCCTTAGTTTTTTGATGTGTTATGTGAATAACCAAAGGACGCATCATTCGCTAATATTTCACGAGGGTGATCCAATGTCATTGATAATGCCTAAAACTAAACCGCCTGGCTCTGATATAAATGAGTTTGTCCGTGAATTGAGAGCGCTATCTGGGCTGACTCAAGAACAATTTGCCGCCAAGCTAGGTGTAACTTTAGTGACCGTGAACCGTTGGGAGAACGATCGCGCCAAGCCGATGCCCTTAGCCTTGCGGCAACTGAATGCTTTAGCGATCGAAATAAGTCAGATTGGCAGCGAATCGGAGCGCGAACTAGCTCACCGTTTATTGACACAGTATTTTCCAGAAAACTTCTAATCCTCCCACTTTATAATTCTCGAATCATCAGTAGCATTTGTATTATTTATGACTCACCCCCCCCGAAAATTCACCTGACTCCAACCCTTCTGAAATCATGGATCTAGAGCCTCTCGCCAAAACCGATGCTCCTTTTCCGGTGGCGGGGATCGCTGCGTCAGCCGGGGGATTAGAGGCATTCACGGACCTGATTCGTCACTTGCCGACGGATACAGGCATGGCATTTGTGCTGATTCAGCATTTATCTCCCGACCACGAAAGCCTGCTGTCCGAAATCTTAGGCAGATTCACTCAAATGCCCGTGCGTCAGGTGCAAGAGCAGATGGTGGTTGAGCCAAACCAGATCTACGTGATTCCGCCCAACGCTCAGATGACGCTGGTAGACGGCATCTTCCATCTTGCCCCCCGCCAGAAAACTCAGGGTCACTATCTGCCCGGAGATGCGTTTTTTGGCTCCTTAGCAATGGATCGGGGGAACAAAGCGATCGCAGTTGTGCTATCGGGCATGGATGCAGACGGGTCGCAGGGGGTAAAAGCGGTGAAGATGGCGGGTGGTGTGACGTTTGCTCAAGCCGAAGCAACCGCCAGATTTGACAGTATGCCGAATACCGCTATTTCCACTGGCAATGTGGATTTTGTGCTACCGCCGCAAGCTATTGCCAAAGAACTGGCAAGACTCAGTCGCAGTCCCTTTTTACAACACTCAGAGCCGATTCAGGTCGTGCAGGAGTTGCCCCAACCCGGCAATGCCCTGGCAACCATTTTTGCGCTGTTGCGCACCACGACTGGCATTGACTTCACGCTTTACAAACCCACGACGCTCGATCGCCGCATGCAGCGTCGGATGCTGCTGTATAAGCTCGAAAACTTAGAGGACTATGCTCAGTATCTGCAAGAACATCCGGCTGAAGTTCAAGCACTCTATGAAGAAATTCTGATCCACGTCACCAGTTTCTTTCGTGACCCAGAAACCTTTGAGCAGTTAAAAACGCAGGTTTTTCCCACCATTAGCCAAAACAAAACGGCTGGCACTCCGATGCGCATGTGGGTCGCAGGGTGTTCTACGGGGGAGGAAGTTTACTCGATCGCCATTTGCTTATTAGAGTTTTTCAGCGATCATGCCACCATACCGCCGATCCAAATTTTTGCCACCGATATCAGCGAAGCGGCGCTCCACAAAGCTAGGGCGGGCTTCTACTTAGAAAGCCAGCTCGAAGGAGTTTCACCCGATCGGCTCAAGCGCTTCTTTGTCCCGATCTCCGGGGGATATCAGATCAGCAGCAACCTGCGGGAACTGTGTGTCTTTGCCCGGCACAATTTGGGCAGCGACCCGCCGTTCTCCAACCTCGACCTGATTAGCTGTCGCAACGTGCTGATTTATTTATCAGATACGTTGCAGGAGCGGATCATGTCGCTGTTTCACTACAGCCTTAACTTAACTGGCTTCCTAATGCTGGGCACTTCCGAAAGCGTCAAGGCAGCCTCAGACTTGTTTACCTCCGTCCACGAACCCGCCAAAATTTATGCTCGCAAGTTGACCTTGACTCGACCGCTGTTTTCCTTCACCACCAGTTCTTATCCCGTTGCCAGCGGCAAGAGTCAGCAGCAGATCATTGAAACCATTGCGAATAACTTTGATTTAGCGCGAGAAGTAGACCAACTGATCTCCAATCGCTATGCGCCAGTATCCGTCGTGGTGAACGACCAAATGCACATTCTCCACTTGCGCGGAGATACCGATCCTTACCTGAAACTGTCTCCCGGAACTACTGACTTAAACTTGCTGCTGATGGCACGGGAAGGCTTGGCGATTCCGCTGCGCACGGCAATCTATCAAGCCCAAACCCAAAACACCTCGGTTCGACAAGAACAAATCCAGCTTGAATCAGGTGAGCGCCTCACTTGCCTCAATCTGGAAGTGATTCCCTTCCAACCGACGATCGCCAACGGGCTGTATTTTCTGGTCATTTTTGAAGCAGTTTCACCGCCGTCTACTCCCTTTACTGCCACTCCGGTTGAACGCCAGGAACCCGAAGATTTAGAGCGTGAAATCATTCAACTGCGTCAATCCCTGGCAGCTTCAACGCAACGAGAGCTTTCGGCACAAGCGCATTTGCAGGCAGTGATTCAGGAACACAACTATCTCAACCAAAGCCTGCGCGTGGCGAACGAAGAAATCTTATCGAGCAACGAAGAGTTGCAAAGCACCAATGAAGAACTCCAAACGGCTAAAGAGGAGATCCAAGCGACGAACGAGGAAATTACCACCACCAACGAGGAACTCCGGAACCGCAATCTCCAACAAAGCCGAGACAATAGCGATCTGAACAACTTTATTGACAGCATCAGTGTGCCGATCTTGATGCTGACGAATGATTTGAGAATTCGCCGCTTCACCCCCACCGCCCAGCGCCTGTTTAACTTCATTCCCACCGATGTCGGACGGCCGTTTAACGACCTCCGCACCGATTTTGACGTTTCTCACCTAGAATCGATGGCGTTAGAGGTGCTGGAGACGCTCAACACGAGAGAACAAGAAATTCAAACCCAATCTGGCTATTGGTATTCCCTGCGGATTCGTCCTTATCGCACGACCGAAAACCAAATTGATGGGGTGACCATGGTGTTTCTCGATATCGACGCGCTTAAACGCCATGCCGCGGTCTTAGAGTTGGCGCGGAACTACGCAGACGCGATCGTCGAAACGGTGCAAACCCCCTTAGTGGTACTGGATGCCAATCTGCGAGTGAACCGGGTCAATCGAGCGTTCTACGAAATGTTTCAGGTTTCAGCCTCAGAAATCGTCCAATCTTCCTTGTTTGAGCTAGGCAATGGACCGTGGCGTATTCCCCAACTGCGATCGATTCTGGAAGAGGTTTTGATCCACGATCGGCAGCTTCAGAATTTTGAGGTGGATCGTCATTTTGAGCGAATTGGGCAAAAAACGATGCTGCTGAATGCCTGCAAGCTGCAACGAGAGGACAAGGCTGACATGGTTTTGCTGACGATCGCAGACATCACCGAGCGGAAGCAATTTGAAGTGGAGCAGGCAGCCCGTCAGATAGCGGAAGATGCCAACCGAGTCAAAGATGAATTTCTCTCAAACCTCTCGCATGAACTCCGCAATCCCCTCAACGTGATGCTGGGTTGGGCACAAATGCTCCGCGCCCGCACCCTGAATGAAGCCACGGTCACTCGCGCTTTAGAAGTAATTGAGCGGAGTGCCAGAGCGCAAGCCCAGCTCGTTGAAGATATTTTAGATACCTCTCGGATTGTCAGTGGCAAGCTCAATCTCCGCACCCACCCGCTTGATTTGCGCCTTGTGGTGCAAGCTGCGATCGAGACCGTTCAGTTATCTGCCGAAGCCAAAAATATTCAAATCGTTTCTCAGTTGAATGCGGCAGAGGTGGTTGGGGATAGCGATCGCTTGCAGCAAGTCTTCTGGAATTTGTTGTCAAACGCCATTAAGTTCACCCCAGCGAACGGACGCATTGAGATTACGCTGGAGGCTGTCCAAGGGCAGGCTCAAATTCAAGTGGCCGACACCGGACAGGGCATTTCAGCCGATTTGTTGCCCTATATTTTTGATCGCTTCCGTCAAGGCGATTCCAGCACCACGAAAGCGAAGGCAGGTCTGGGGCTGGGACTCTCGATCGTGCGCGATATCGTTGAATTACATGGCGGCACCGTGCAAGCAGACAGTCCAGGTGAAGGACAAGGAGCCACGCTGACCGTCAGGTTGCCCCTGGGCGATCGCCCCCAAGAGTCTACCCCAGTGGGCGATTCAGAGCCGACGGCATTAGAGAGTTCGAGCGATCGGGTTCCTTCCTTAGCAGGCTTGCATATCTTAGCGGTTGATGATGAAGTTGATACCTGTGAGCTACTCAAGTTTTTGCTAGAAGATTATGGGGCTGAAGTGCAGAGCACGTCATCTGCCAGAGACGCTTTATCCGCTTTGAATCAAGCTCCCAGTCGATACAATGTGCTGATTTCCGATATTGGAATGCCAGAAGCAGACGGCTACTGGTTGATTCGGCACGTGCGATCGCTAAGCGCAGAAGCTGGAGGACAAATTCCAGCCGTTGCGCTGACTGCTTACGTGAGTGACGCAGAACGACAACGGGCGATCGAGGCTGGGTTTCAAGGTCATATTGCAAAACCTGTAGAGCCAGAGGAATTAGTCAGAACAATCCTGTCAATCCACACGCCTTCAACGGAAGAAACTGCATAAGAGTTGAGTCGCGCCTCCTGTGCCAAAGACGACGCGATCGCTTCAATCGGGCTGATTCGCAGGAACAGTGACATACGTTGATGCACGTTCCCTGACAAAGTTCAGGAGGGGCTTAGCAGTGCCAAGCCCGTACCGAGATCTGCCTGGTTTCAATTCAAAGTGGTGTTATTTCCTCTTTAGGGAGTTTAGAAAATAGGAGTCTCCATGCACAATGGATGCAATGGCTTATCAAGATGATTGGGTTCCTTGCCACCGTTGCAGTCACGGTTGATATAACCCACCTTGTTCAGCGATCGCTAAATCAGAGTGTTGCCTCCAGAGAATCCATTTATGATCCCTTCAATTGAACAGGAACCCGCTCTCCAGCCCCTGGATGAGTACAATCAAGCCCTCATGTCCCATGTTCACCCGCCGGATTGGGTCAATCCCAAGCCTGCCGATCGCTACGATCTGGTGGTCATTGGGGCAGGCACTGCTGGATTAGTCGTTGCGGCGGGAGCTGCTGGGTTGGGGTTGGGCTTAAAAGTCGCCCTGATTGAAAAAAGCCTCATGGGTGGAGATTGCCTGAACGTTGGCTGTGTACCTTCCAAGTGTGTGATTCGCTCCTCGCGGGTCGTGGCTGAGATGCGAGAGGCTGCCCCCTTTGGGGTTCAGCCACCGGAAGCGATCGCCATTGACTTTGCCACCGTCATGCAACGAATGCGGCGAATTCGTGCCGGAATTAGTCACCATGACTCAGCCGAACGGTTCCGTAACTTGGGAATTGATGTGTTTCTGGGAACTGCCCAGTTTGTCAATGGAGAAACCATTGCTGTCAATGGGAGCCAGTTACGCTTTAAGAAAGCCGTCATTGCCACAGGTGCTCGTGCCACCAGTCCAAACATCCCTGGACTGGCAGAAGCTGGGTATTTGACCAACGAAACCGTTTTTTCGTTGACCGATCGCCCCAAACGTCTGGCGGTGATTGGCGGAGGTCCGATTGGTTGTGAACTGGCACAGGCATTCCACCGGCTTGGCAGTGAAGTGACCTTGATCCATAAAAATGGACACCTGCTCGATCGCGAAGATAGGGATGCGGCTGAAATTATCCAACAACGGTTTCTTCAGGAAAACCTGCACCTGATTCTGGATTGCAACCTTGAAAAAGTTGAGCCAACCGATGCCGGTAAAGTGATTCACTATCGGCAACAAGGGGCTATCCAAACATTAGTCGTGGACGAAATTTTGGTCGGTGCCGGACGCACACCCAATGTGGACGGACTCCATTTGGAAGCGGTGGGAGTTGAATACGATGCCCGCCGAGGAGTCGTTGTGAATGACTATCTCCAGACCACCAATCCCCGCATCTATGCCGCCGGTGACATCTGCATGAACTGGAAATTTACCCACGCTGCCGATGCCGCAGCCCGGATCGTAATCAAAAATACGCTGTTTTCACCCTTAGGCTTGGGACGCAGTAAACTCAGCAATCTGGTTATGCCCTGGGTGACCTACACCGACCCAGAGATTGCCCATGTGGGCATGTACGAGCAGGAAGCGCAGGCAAAAGGGTTATCTACTAGCACCATTACGATCCCGTTTTCAACCGTCGATCGCGCCCTGGCGGATGGTGAACCGGAAGGATTTGCCAAAATTCTGCATAAACGTGGGTCAGACCAGATTTTAGGGGCAACGATTGTGGCGCGTCATGCGGGGGAGATGATCAGCGAGGTGACCCTGGCGATCGTCACCAAACAGGGACTCAGTGCCCTTTCAGGAGTGATTCATCCCTACCCCACCCAGGCAGAGGCAATTAAGAAAGCCGCCGATGCCTACCGTCGCACTTTGCTCACTCCCCGCAGCCAATCCTTGCTCAAACTTCTGACAAAGCTTAGTTAGGGTCATCCTCTCTTGCCTATGGTGCATCTACTGCCATTTCCCCTGGCATAAGCCCCATGCAGACTCCTCCACTCATCTACTATCCACCCATCGCCGTGCTTCACTCATCTAAAAATCGCTATCAGTCAATGGTCCACAATCGAATTTTCAAGTGGATCTGCGGTTTGGGGATGGGAGCGATCGCCTGGTTGCTGATTGCCTCCCCTGCCCTGGCTCAGGAGGTAGTTCGTTCACCAGGATTCAACCCACCAGAACTGCTTCGCCATGCCTTGCAGTGGATTGAAAGTCTGGGCGTTGTCGGTGGCATCGCGTTTATTGCAATTTACATCGCTGCAACGGTTGCTTTTCTCCCCGGATCAATCCTGACGCTGGGTGCAGGAGTCGTTTTTGGAATTGTACTGGGTTCGATTTATGTCTTGATTGGGGCAACGATGGGTGCGATCGCAGCTTTTCTGGTTGGACGTTATCTAGCACGAGGCTGGATCAGTCAAAAGATCGAGGGCAATCAAAAATTTGCCGCGATCGACCAGGCGGTTGCCAAAGAGGGGTTCAAAATTGTTTTGCTAACACGCCTTTCTCCCGTTTTTCCGTTTAATTTATTAAACTACGCCTTCGGCATTACAGGGGTTGCCCTAAAAGACTATGCCCTGGGGTCAGTTGGAATGATTCCCGGTACCATCCTGTATGTCTACATTGGCTCTCTGGCAGGCGACTTGGCTCGAATTGGCACTGAAACCCAGCCCACCAATCCCACGGTTCAATGGGCAATTCGGATCATTGGGTTACTTGCCACGATCGCGGTTACAGTCTATGTTACCCGCATTGCCCGCCAAGCACTGGAAGAGGAAGTAAGTGGGTGAGATAATATTTTTATGAACTGACAGGATGCCGCAGTTCGTGTGCCTGAGAGAAATCCCCAGGAAAATCTCCGTACCTTTTTGAGCTAAACCTCACCCACTTAGAAATCCATAGGTTTTTCCTGGGGAAAATGACAGTAACGAATGGCTGTGTGAATTACTAACGCAGACGAGATAACACTTCGTCATCCTCTACCACAACAACCGGAATCGGACTCGATTCTAAAACAGCTTGAGAAACCGACCCAACCAACACCTCATCCAGGGGCTGATGTCCCCGTTTACCGATGACAATTTCATCCACTTTGTAAGCTTGAGCCGTGCTAACGATCGCCTCTGAGACTGAACCGTCCACGGTGATAAACCGATGGCGAATATCTGCCAGAATCATTTGTGTTTTTCGCTGCAACCACTCTATCCCCTGTGCGTCAGCCGTTCGGACAACGTGCAATACAATCACTTGAGCATCGCTACGTCGAGCCAGTTCCGCCGCTTTCGTCAAGACATCATTGGCAAGGGAAGAAGTATCGACAGCCGCCAAAATCACAATCTGGCGGGCGATCGCCACTTTCGTCGGATCAACCTCGCCGCGCTCCAGCAGCTTAGGCGCAAAGGTGGGAATTGCCCAGGCTCCCAAGGGGGCTGTGACCAGAATCGAAAGTGCCGCGATCGCCAAAATAGTTTCACCACCGGCAATGCCATTGGCAAGGGGAATCGCCCCAATTGCCGCCTGCACAGTAGCTTTTGCCGAATTGCCTGGCAGTAAAAACAGTCGTTCTCGCCAATTCCAATTGCTGCCCAAGGTAGAGAGATACCAACCGAGCGATCGCCCAATTAATGTCCCAATCGCCAATAACAACAATCCTGGCAGTAATACATTACCCAACACATTAAGTTGAATACTGGCTCCCAATAGAACGAATAGAAAAATTTCTGCGATCACCCACAGACTATCAAAGCCTCCTCGCAACCGGCGCGCTAAAGGAGCATCCAACTCAATCAGAAAAAATCCCATTGACATGACTGCCAGATAGCCAGAGAAAATGGGGAAATCTTTTGCCAGGACGACTAACAGCAGGGCGAAGCTGGCAGCAACCAGCGTATCTTGCACCGCATTCTGCGTCCAGTTTTGTTCTGCCAGCAGCGAGACTAAAACGCGGGCAGTCAAGGCTCCCAGCAACACGCCCAAACCAATCTGGAGCACGATCTGCAACGGTAATAGCTGCAACGCACTCAGGGTGAATCCACCTGGTAACGTGATGCCCGTTGCCGTTCCCTGCGAGAGAAACGCCAGCAACAAGCTGAACACTAACAGCAGCAGCACATCTGATAGAGCACTGCCGGTCAAAATTGCGTCGGGAATTCCTTTCCTAACTCCCCAACCCAGACTTTTTAACCGCAGCATTCCGGGCACAATCACGGCTGGCGACTCTGCCCCAATAATGCAGCCCAGCAACAGCCCCGTCGAGAAATCAAACTGAAACAGGAAGATTGCCGCTAGGGCGATCGCTACGGCTTCACAGGCAGCCGGCAAAAAACCGAGTCGCAGTGCTACTGACCCTTGCTGTTTTAGCTTCTCACGGTCAAGCCCCAACCCTGCCTTCATCAGGATGACCATGACGGCAATGATTCGCAGCGAATTCGCGGCACCTAATACAGCGGGAGTGATCACATTCCCGACTTGCGGACCTAAGACAATGCCAACGAATACCATTCCGACTAGTGCAGGTACTCTCAAACGACGGGCAATCTGACCGACAAAAAAGCCCATCAATCCGATCCAGAGAATACTTTCCAACATCACGCAATCTCAGTAAATGAACAAGCGCGACTTGCGTTGGAAGCTGAATCAGACCCATAGTCCTACCCTTCCGCCCCAAGCCGGAATAGTAGGAGCCATCAGCCTTCTGGTAAAAATAAAACTTTCCAGGGGCAGTTCAGGCGATCTCCATCGCCTTTCTAATACTTTACGGCGAGATCCACTGGCTTTTCAATACTTTATATGGCAGTTGTTTTACCAGAAAGGACTGAATAGATTGTATTAAGTAATACTTACATTAATTGAAATGTAAAGGTAGAGTTGGGTGCAGTTGGTCTTGAAAAGGGCTTACCGAATAGCACTCAAGGTTTCGGTGATTAAAATTGAGCGGCTCTAATTGAAGCCAGATTTAACAGGGAGCTAACGGGATCTGACCAAATTTCGTCCGAGTAGGTTTACTCAATTAGGAGAGGACAGGGTGAGATTCTCAACCTTTTTCGATCGCGTCTATGTCATCAATTTGCCCTACCGATTAGATCGGCGTAAATCGATGGAACTGGAATTGCAAAGCGCTCATATGCCGTTTACACCGGGGAAAGTAGAATTGTTCGCAGCGATTCGACCGGAAACTGCCGCTCCGTTTGAGTCGATTGGATACAAGGGTTGCTTTTTAAGTCATCTAACTATTTTGAGGCAAGCCAGGGATATGCAATTAAGCAATGTCCTGATCCTGGAAGATGACTTGACGATTTCACCCGATTTTGCCCAGTGTGAAGCTCAAATCATTCAGCACTTAGAGCAAACTCAGTGGGATATGGTTCACTTTGGATACTATCCTGAACAATTTTCAGATTCCACTAGAACTGATTCAGCAATGCTTGAACCGTTCTCCGAAGAAATCATTGGGACTCACTTTTATGCCGTCAATGGTCAATGCTTTGAGCGGTTGATTGCTTTTATGGAAGCATTACTGCAAAGACCAATCGGGCATCCAGAGGGAAGTCCCATGTCGCCAGATGGAGCTTTCAATCTGTTTCGATGGCAAAACCCAGATATCACCAGATTGATTGCAGTTCCCAGTCTTGGTAGCCAGCGTAGTTCTCGCAGCGATGTTGCCCAAGACCTGCAATGGTATGACCAGATGCCTGTGTTCAAGGAAATGGCAACCCTGGCAAGGAATTTGAAGGTTGCAACAAAGGTAAAAGCACTGCTCAAACTATCTTTTGGCGGCTGAACCGCGGTAGATCCGTTCTGCCTGTTCGGGGGAAAGCCAGGGCAGAGCATCTATATTAATATTCCTACGACTCTCCCTGATTTCCTGACGGGGCGTAGGGGACTCATTGGCGATCGCAAACGCTTGCTCAAGGTCGTATGCTACCGGAAGTTCACAGGCAACGGGAGGCGCATTGGAGACAATGGTGCGAGTATTGGCAGAAACATTGGCAGAGGACTCAATCATCGAAGCAGGTTCCATGATCTGGGTTTGGGGTGGGATGTAGGCGTGGGTTTCAGGGTCGTATGCCAGCACCTCACCTGTTTCAATGTGGTAGATCCAGGCATAGATTTGCAGCTTGTGCTGGTGAATCTTGGAGTGAATGACAGGATAAGTTTTCAAATTATCGATCTGGATCAGCACATTTTCAGCGATCGTAATTTCGAGCAGTTCCTCATCTGAATAGTGGCTGTAGTTTTCTTTAATTAATCGTCGGGTCGCTTCTGCATGTTTCAGCCAGTCGTACACCAGGGGCATTTCTTCCTGGAGCTTATTCAGGTGCAACAGCCCTTTCATTGCGCCGCAATGGGAATGCCCACAGACTACAATCTGATTAATTCCCAGGGCATGAACCGCATATTCAATCGAAGCCCCTTCGCCCCCATTCGCCGCTCCGTAGGGAGGAATGATATTGCCAGCATTGCGAATTACAAACAGGTCACCCAAATCCGTTTGAGTCACCAAATTGGGTTCAATCCGCGAATCTGAACAGGTGATAAACAGAACTCTGGGGTGTTGTCCCTGTGCCAGATGCTCCAGTAATTCTCGATGGGTAGAGACGTAGTTGGTTTTGAAATCGCGCAACCCCTGGATCAGTTTTTTCATTGGCTTTTCCCCATTGTCTCGCTTCCGGTATTTTGCTCCCGGTATTCTGTCCATTCGCTTGAGAGCTATCCAGATTATTCATCGTCTCCCAGATGCAAGCGGCTTCTGTCAAGATACACCGAAAAGTTGAGCAATCTTCAACAATCTTTAGAAGATGTCCGGTGTATTCTGGCGCACTTTACGAGTTCCCGCTAAGTTTGGGAGTATCGGTAGCACTTGCGATCGCTAAACCTATGCCAAAAGCCAAAGCCGCCGCGTCAGAGATTAACCTGAGCAGTCCCCAGTACTACTTCAATCGAGAATTAAGCTGGTTAGAGTTTAACCGTCGAGTTTTACAGGAAGCGTTAGACCCCCGCACCCCTCTCCTGGAACGGGTCAAGTTTGCGGCAATTTTTGCATCCAACCTGGATGAGTTCTTTATGGTGCGTGTTGCCGTGCTGAAGGATCAGGTCGCCGCAGAGGTAAACACATTAACACCAGATGGACGCACCGCCCAGCAACAACTAGATGAGATCAGTCGGTGTCTTCATCCAATGGTGGAGCAGGTGCTGAACTACCTCGAAAGTGAATTAATTCCCCAACTGGCAGCGGAAGGAGTCTACCTGCTGCGCTACAACCAGCTCAATCAGGAGCAACGGGTATTCCTACACCGCTATTTTGAAGAACGGGTCTTTCCGGTACTGACTCCCCTGGCAGTGGATCCATCCCATCCCTTTCCAGTCATGTCGAACCTCAGTCTCAACCTGGCAGTCGTAGTTAAAGATCCGGTTACAGGGCAAGAGTCCTTTGCCAGGGTCAAGGTGCCCGTGGGACCCCTACCCCGATTTGTGCAGATTCCCTCTGAGATGCAGTTGCACAACGGGCAAGCCTGTGTTTGGGCAGGCGTTTTGCTAGAAGAAGTGATCGCCAACAATTTAGATGCCCTATTTCCGGGAATGACCATTCAGGATCATCATGTGTTTCGGATCACCCGCGATGCAGACCTGGAGGTGCGCGAAGACGAAGCCGATGATCTGTTGCTGGCAATTCAGCAGGAGCTACACAAGCGGCGGTTTGGCGGTTCTGTTGTGCGGTTACAGATTCCAGAATCTATGTCTGATTTTGTGCGGCAGACACTGATGAAGGGAATGCATCTGGCGGAAAAAGATGTTTACAAAATGAACGGGGCACTGGGCTTAAAAGACCTATTTGGACTGACCGGAATTCCGCTGCCCCACCTGAAAGATCCCCCGTTCACCCCAGTGATCCCCCCCCGATTACGCAACCTGGCAGACTTCCCCGGTGGCGATCTGGAAGCAGAAGAAGGCTTCGATGTATTCAGCGTGATTCGTCAGGGCGATCTGCTGGTGCATCATCCCTACGAGTCGTTTACGTCATCGGTGGAGTACTTTATTACCCAGGCTGCCCACGATCCGGATGTGCTGGCAATCAAAATGACGCTTTACCGCACCTCTGGCGACTCACCCATTATCAAGGCTCTGATTGCGGCGGCTGAAAATAGTAAGCAGGTTGCCGCCCTGGTAGAGTTAAAAGCCCGTTTTGATGAGGAGAGCAACATTACCTGGGCACGGGCACTGGAAGAGGCAGGGGTACATGTGGTCTATGGATTACTGGGGCTGAAGACCCATACGAAAGTGGTGCTGGTCGTTCGTCAGGAAGAGGACCGTATTCGGCGCTATGTCCACATTGGCACGGGGAACTATAACCCCAAAACTGCCCGCCTTTATACCGATCTGGGTTTACTCAGTTGTCGGGAAGAATTGGGCGCAGACCTAACTGATCTGTTCAATTATCTCACCGGGTTTTCTAAGCAAAAGTCCTATCGCAAGCTATTGGTGGCTCCTGTGACCTTGCGCGATCGCATCGTTGCCCTGATCCGCCGCGAAACTGCCCAGGGCAAAAACGGTCATATCATCGCCAAAATGAATGCCCTTGTCGATCCCCAGATTATCCGTACCCTCTATGAAGCATCCCAGGCAGGCGTACAAATTGACCTGATTGTACGGGGGATTTGCTGCCTCCGTCCTCATGTGGAGGGTGTGAGTGAAAACATCCGCGTTATCAGCATTGTGGGGCGCTATCTGGAACACTCCCGCGTCTTCTGGTTCCATAACAACGGACAGCCAGAAGTGTTCATTGGCAGTGCGGATTGGATGCCCCGTAACCTCGATCGCCGGGTCGAAGCAGTCACTCCGATTGATGATCCCGATATTGCTGCTGAATTGAAGCAATTCCTGGATCTTTTTCTGGCAGATAATCGGCAGGCATGGGATCTACAACCGGATGGCTCCTACATCCAGCGCCACCCAACAGACGACGACCCCGAACGCAGTGCCCAAACTATTTTGATGCAACGTTGCTGAACTTGATCTCGTTCCCAGGCTCTGCCTGGGAATACAAAGGGAGGCTCTGCCTCCTCGCCCTAACCCGTTGAGGCAGAGCCTCTCGGCTTACGTTACAAGGCAGAGCCTTGTGACGAGGTAACAACGTAACGAGAAAATCAGCCATGCCCGCTTCTAATGGAAATGCATAAAAAAAATTCCCTCAATAGACATTGAGGGAATTCAGGGGGTTGTTAAAGGAACGTTTTCGGACGCTAACTTATACCAGCCACTCTTCTACCGCTTCATCCTTGGTATTGGTTCGGCGCTCAGGAGTTTCACGATTAAACTTCATGTGAATCGCGCGGTTCTGCTCACCATCGGCGGCAACTGCCAGGATGGGGAAGTCGATCATTCCATCCTGGAAAGACATCTGGAAGCGGAAAGTCCCATCGGGGTTGAGCTTGATCGGGCGACCACCAATCGTGACTGTGGCATCCGGTTCCGTTGCTCCGTAGACGATGAGTTCCGCATCGGCAACCAACCAGAACTTACGGGGACGGATGGGGGGCATCGAAGCAGAGAAACCCACACCAGACATGGTTAGACCAGACATATTCATGCCAGACATATTCATGCCAGACATGGTCATACCAGACATATTCATACCAGACATGGTGGGAACTGCCCACGCCCCTACGCCAGAGGGGAAGACATAGGAACTGATGGACTCGACCATGTGGACAGAACCAAAGGCTGAGCTGGGGACATGCTGCATAGAACCAAACAGCGAACCGGCAACCCGTTGAGCTTCAGCCGATTGCGCCATACCAAAGATCTGGTCGTAGATGGCGTTACCTGTTGCGCCCATCCGCTTGCTGGGGGGAACCAGGGTAGCGAAGGTTTTGCCGCTTAGCTCCTCATCCCAATTGATGGTAAGGAAGTAGTCTTCAATCCAGTCGGAGGGATAAACTGGCGGAATGCGAACTGGGGCAGAGCGGGCAAGCAGTAGCCAGCGACCATCAAAGGTGCGATAGCCAATGTCGATGACATAGTCGCGATCGCTGACTGGAATCGGTAGATACCATTCCCGCGCCAACTCATCGCAAGAGTACTCTTGAAGACTGTGGGGACTCTGGCTGGACAAACTCAGATCGGTGACATCGTAGAGGCGGAGAGCCAGTTGAACTCCACCCTGGCGGCGTAAATCTTCCTTATTTTCGTTGGGAATATCCCAGTAGGTATAAGCCCATTGGGGATCACGGGGCATCAATACAATCCGATTCTCACCGTAGCCATTGGGTAAATCGGGTAAGCCTTCGTCAACCTTTGCCAACGAACCACTGCTTAAGTCTTCCTGCCCCACGTCAAACTTGGTCGCTTCTACCTTTTCCTGGGCTGCCAAACTGCGGGAGGGAGCCGGAGATCCCTGGTTTTGCTGAATATCTTGAATCGCAGCCAAAAGTTGCTCTTTGCGCATCCGGCTATAACGAGATACACCACATTCACTTGCAACTCGGCGGAGTTGCCGTAGGGTCATGTCCTCTAAGGGTGGACGCTCTTTCGACATCGTAATCACACTCCAAACTTTCCCTAATACGTCTGTAATTGCCAACTTTCTGTCTCAACTGCTCAACTTCAATATGATTTTGGGATCACTTCTAACGGCACTCAAGGAGTACCGGGATCACTTTGGCTAAGTTCATCCTGCCGGAAACCTCTGAATTGGTCAAGGTCTAAAAAGAGCCAGTTTTAAGCATATCTACGCATTTACGGGAGATCGTGGGATCAAAATGTCATAATTTCCTGACATTTCAGATCAATATATGGGATCAAGATGTTATGGTTTCTTGACTTGTGATCTCATGCTTTACGATTGGTTGCCCTGGAGGTTGCTTGATTGGAGCATCTCATGGCAAGGAAACAACCCGTAGTTTGAAGGCAGCAGGAACACGAGGGAAGAAACGGTCATTCCTTCGGTATACTCTGGGTACTTCTAAAGTTGTGACCAAGAACTCGAAGTTTGAAGCCGTAGGTTGGTTGTTATGCTCGTTTTCTGGTTAAACGCTGCGAGTGCTGCATAAGCCCAACGTACCTGTTTAATTCCTGTTTAGTTAGAGCTGTGCTGAATTTTGGTGATTGTAAGCTATGCGTTCAAAACCGGATCCCGATCAACTCGATGCTTTGCCAGATGAGAGCGAACCAGCCGGATTGGAATCAGATTTAGGGACACCCAAGCATAAGCAAAGCCGAATTATCAGTACAGTGCTGTCGCCAGCGGTCAGGCTATTTCTAAAAACGCAGTTGGATCAGGTAGAGGATTTACATTTTTCGATTGAGGCGGGCGATCGCCAGCTTCTATCTGGCAGCATCAATCAGGTCACAGTTTCTGCCCGTAAAGCAGTTTATAAGGGTCTGTGTCTGAGCCAGGTACAGATTACAGGACGGGGGATTCGGACCAATCTAGGACAGGTTGTGCGGCGGCGGCGGGCGCTTCGTTTGACCGAGGAATTTCCCGTCTCAGGTGAGGTTTTATGGCACCAATCGGACCTGAACGCTTCTTTACAGGCTCCTTTGTTGGCAGGTGGTATCACTGAATTTTTGTTGGCTCTATTTAGAGCAGGACTGGAAGACCAGTATGGATTGGGACAGCGATCGCCCAGGCAAGTGAGCCTGCAAGTCCCTCGAATTGTGCTTGAACCACAGCGGTTGACCCTGGCAGCCACTCTGTCCGCTCCAAATATCAATCCCACCAGTGTTGTCATTCGGACCGGGTTCCGCCTGGAAAACGGCAACCAACTGCGGCTTTCCCATCCTGAACGCCTTCCCCATCTGGGTTCTCAACAGGGAACTCATCTCGATCACCTGGATGGTTTCACCTTTGACCTCGGCTCCAGTGTTTTGCTCGAAGAACTTCTTCTGGAAGCTGGTCAGCTTCGTTGCCGGGGTCAGGTGATGGTGACACCAGAAGGGTGAAGGATGAAGAACGAAGGATGAAAGGGGAAAGGGCGATTACTGATTACCCATGACCTAAACTTAAAACTCAAGACTTTCAACTTTCATCCCTACCCCCCTGGTATCAATGGCAAAACCAGCGTCACAAAGTAGTAAACCAGGGGAGCGGTGAAGACGTAGCTATCCGCTCGGTCTAAGATACCGCCATGTCCAGGGATGAGTTGCCCCGAGTCTTTGACTCCAGCGTCGCGTTTCATCATGGATTCGGTCAGGTCCCCTAACAAGCTGGCAATGCCAATCAGTAGACCGAGGGCAACCCCCGTTATCGGTGAGCCAGCCCAGTCCAGGAACCAGGAACCTGCGATCGCCACTCCAATGCTGGCGGTCACTCCAAATACAGCCCCTTCCACCGTTTTCTTGGGACTGATATGGGAAAGCTGGGTTCGCCCAAAGAATTTGCCAAACACGTATGCCCCGATGTCGGCTGCCCAGATGCAACTAAAGGCAAGCAGGGTATGGGTTAGCCCGGTGGGTAGACTGCTCAGGTCAAAGGATTGGGGCAAGTAGCCATCCAGGGGAATGTTGCTGACTTCCAGTTGTCCCAGCGATCGCAGGCGGACCCAGTAGCTTGGCAGGTAGCCTCCATAGAACAAGCCCATGATGGAGGCAGAAATATCTGCAATGGTGGCAAATTTGGGCTGAAACAGCAGGTAAAAGCAGATAAATGTCCCAGCAACCGGAAAGAGCGCATCTGCCAGGGTGGGAGACAGGTTGGAGATCACCAGCAATGCCTGACTTACCACCAGGGTTGTCTTTGCCGCTGGGGCAATTCCCTTGGCTCTGGCAAGCTGAAAATACTCTAATTGTCCGAGGTAAATGATAACGCCAAACCCAACCGTGAAGTACCACCCTCCCAGCACAATCATTGTCAGGGCGAGGGCGATCGCAACTACTCCACTAATGACACGAGACCAAGGCATAGCAGGTTTTTCTTAGGAAAGTGCCCTTAACGAATCAGCATGGCTTACAGAAAATATCTCAGATATAACTTTGCCAATCTTTTAGTCGAAACTAAGATTAAACCTCATCCAAGTTGAGAACTGGAGATTTTTCCCAGGAAAAATTACGGGCTTCTAAGTTGGTGAAGTTTATCTGAAGATTAAGAAGGTTAAGAATCCTTTGGAACACTTTAACCGAATCTGTAGCACTCTTAACGGATCACTTTCTAAGCAAAATGAATTTAGACCCCAATCTAGTCTAGTTTTTCCCCGCTCAAGACAAATATAGGATCAATCGCTGCAAAGGTCTGGTTAGTGCCGCGTTTTTCTAACCGATTGACCGCTGCTTGAACCACTTCAATATTACGCACTTGCAGCTCTGCAAAACTCTCTGAAACCTGATACAAAGCTTCCAGGCTGGCAGCCGTTGCCACAATTCGTCCAGTCGGTTGCAGGTATCGCCATACTTCCTTCAAAATAGCTTTGATTGAGCGTCCGCCTTCTATGCAGACTCGCTGAGGCGGATGTTGCAAATCTGCCAAACATTCGGGGGCACTTCCTGCAATGATCTCTACATTGGTGACCCCAAAGCGATCGCAGTTCCGCCGAATCAAGCTGGCAACTTCCTCATCCCGTTCGACCGCATAGATCCGTCCCTGGGGACAGAGCAGCCCCACCTCAACGGGAATGGTTCCTGTTCCCGCGCCGATGTCCCACAGCACTGAGTCAACCCTAAGCCGCAGAGCTGAAACCAGAAGCAATCGAACCTCTCGGGGACTCATGGGGATCCCTGGTAATCGCTCGAAAAGATCGTCTGGAATACCAGGAGTAACATAGGACCAGAGGGAGGAGGACATGGATCAACCATCAACCATATGGAAGGAATGAATTCATCCTATAGCGGTTCTCATTCCTGTGAGCTATATCCCTCGCCTGACATTGATGGTGCTGAATAGCAGTATGAATTGAAACTTTGTTCCAATTCATACAACTCTCAATTCATACCCAAAATCAGCAGCGCCCTGACATCTGACGCTTATAGCAGTTCGAAATCATCAGTGAGAATAAAAAACCTTGGAAGAAAAGATTCCACAGAAAATCTTTTCCCCAAGGCAAATTAAGATGGCTATAGCAAATTTGGAACTTACTTAATACCAATTCTCTTCGAAGCTACACATAAAAAAGCCTGGTAGACAAGGGGCTTAAGCCCTTTGCTAAGTGCAAACTCATATTGAACTGGTATACAGTCTCATCCTTTAGGCAAAGAAACCTTGAGATTATGGGGAAGCGCACTAAGGTTTACCCCTTCCGACATAGTGGCTCCGCGCAAATAGGTTTGGCTCAAGTTGGCATCACCTAAATTGGTGTTACTCAAATCGGCGTTCATCATATTTGCTTTAGTCAAATTTGTTTCAGCAAAATTGGCTCCAGCAAAAATGGTATCAGTCAAATTGGCGTGACTAAAATTTGTCCTTGTAAGGTTTGCCTTAGTCAAATTTGAACCGCTCAGATTAATACCACTCAAATTCAAGTTCCTTAAATTTGCTGCCATCAGATCTAAGTTTCTAAAATCTCTTTGCCCTGCCATATACCTACTCAAGAGTTCTTTGGTATTCATAGTATTTAGGGAACTACTTAGCATGTGAATTAGGTTTCAGAATGTAAACGATAGGTGAGAATCGAAAGATCAGTGGTCGGCACAAAATAAGTCTCAATCAGCTTTTTATCCTTCAGATGTTGAAGAGTTTGAACCAAAATCGGGTAGCTTTTGCCGGTAATATCAAAAAGCTCACCCTGATTCTTATCGCCTTGCTTCAATGCTTCCAGGATAATATGCTCGATTCCACTTGAAGGGTCTTGAGGAGTCAATATCGAAATTTCCTTTTACGCTGTCTGTGCATAGCCAGAGCTTTACGCTTACGTTTTTCTATGGGGGTTTCAAAGTGGCGATGTTTCCTCATATCTGGAAAAATGCCTGCTTTAGAAACCTCGCGCTTAAATCTACGCAGTGCTGACTCAATTCCTTCATTTTCACCAGGAACGATTTGGGTCATCGAATCTCCTTAAACAAGCTGAATAAATCCCAATCAAACGCAAGCAAGCCATCAGCAACTAAGTGCGGATAGTTAGGGCCGTGTCTCAACCGCTCATGCTTTGCGGCATCAGTCCAGTACTCCTGTTCAAATCGTGCTGATGTTGAGGATGAAAGGGTCTCCAGATTTCCATTCGTCAATGCTAGAGTAGTCAAAAATCAATACCAAACTTTGTAGATAAAACAGATTATCTACTCCGCAGCGATCGCCCTTTTGCTACGGCAACCTGGGATCACAGAGTTTGGGCTGTTGAATTCTGACTAAGGTTGGCACTTGCTCCTCAGACTTAAAGTCTAGTAACGGTTAGAGCCACCTCTATTTCCCCAACCACCGCCAGAAGAACCTCTTTCTTCGCGGGGCTTCGCTTTATTGACCTTGAGGTCCCGTCCCATCCATTCAGCACCATTAAGGGCTTCAATGGCTGCGTCTTCCTCAGCTTCTGTGCCCATTTCAACAAAAGCAAAGCCCCGGAAACGCCCGGTTTCTCGGTCAGTAGGCAACTGAACCCGTTTGACCGAACCGTATACTGCAAAGGTTTGGGTCAGATCATCCTGCGTAACTTCGTAGGATAAATTCCCAACATAAATCGACATATGAATTTCTCCAGAATCAGAAGAGATGGAGAGTTAGATTCGGAGAAACGCTTGTAAAACGAATTACACAGCCGAAAATAAGCCTTACAAAGACTGTAACACAGGACTAGCTATCCCAGGAAAAATTAATCAAGGTTTACGATACCAATGCTGATCTAAGATGTTTCATCTACATATAGCAGTTCTAAACAACCTGTGATAATAGCTAGCTGTGTGAGCCAGTCTCTCTAGGGAATGCTTTCTCACAATCGAAACAGGAGTGCCATAGTGATTTCAATCATTTATGAAATTAAAAGGCTTTGTAAACAAGAAAGAGTTCGTATAAAATCCTTGTTCACAGCCTAAATAGAATCACTGTAGACTGATAGATGTATCAACAATTGCAACTGCTTTCATTCTCCTGGTTCTCCTACCACAGCAAGAGAGCTAGCCACTCGATACCTTTTTCTGTGCTGTGCCAGGATGCTGTTTAACAAAACGTTCTAATAGTCCGCGATTCATAAGGTGCCCAACAGAACCTTAAGCGATGAATTCGGATTATGGCTACTAATTAAAGTACACAAGTTCCGTTTTTTCGCAATCCTAGAAATGCGTTCTAAGAAACCGGCGGCTCTGCTAAAGTGGGCACCGTTGTCAGTTTCTTCAAGCTTAACTAGTAAGTTGTCAAACTTACGCCCCAATCCATTAGGGGTCTGTTTTGGGCAAACGCAGTAGAGCCAGGTAAGCTTGAACCCGCGATCGCCTGACCGACGAGTCTCCAATATGGGCAGGTCTCCCTTATTTAGGCTCAGGATGTGCAGTTGCGTCAGCTATCACCTCCCCTCATTTCCTTGATATAGCTATCGCCAGGTTGCTTAGTACATTGGGGTTAAAGGGGGCGTGGGGGCACTTCTCCAGCTAGGGGTTCCACCCCTGCACCCCGTCCTAAATCAGGTGGCTATGGCTATACCTCATCCCTTACCACCTACCATTTGTTGCCTTAAAAAACGGTGGGAGAAAGTCATCGTCCTTCTCCCACCGCTCAGATTGATTAAGTTATCAGTTCTTGGCTGCAAACGTTAGTAGAAATTGAGTTAAGAGAACCGAACCTCTAACAATTAACAACCAACAACCATTTAATAGTGGCTGCCTGCCACACCACTGGAGCTTTCGATGCCAGTGGTGCCTGCGGGCAGACCCGTTGCTTCCTTAACAAACCCAGCATAGGCTTCCATGCCATGTTCGCCAATATCCAGACCAATGATTTCCTCTTCTTCACTAACCCGGATACCCAAAATTGCCTTCAGCGCCGCCCAGAAGATGCTGGACAGCAAGACGGTCATTCCGCCAACTGCCATAACACCAACGAACTGAATCCAAAGCTGACTAAAGCCACCACCCATGAACAGTCCAGCGGTTGGTCCAAGACCAGGAGCATATAGAGCGCCAGCCGCTTCGCTGCCACCAACGGCAAACAAACCAACTGACAGCGTACCCCAGATCCCACAAACCAGGTGGACAGAGGTAGCACCCACAGGGTCATCAATCTTGATCCGGTCGAAGAATGCGACTGAGAAGACAATTAAGATACCAGCCACAATCCCAATGATGGCAGCCGATCCAACGTTGACAAATGCAGTAGGAGCGGTGATTGCTACCAACCCTGCCAGTACGCCGTTAATAATCATGGACAGGTCGGGCTTACCCAGCACCAACCAGGCAGTGATCGTAGCGGCAACTCCACCAAAAGCGGCGGCAATATTGGTAGTGGTAGCAGTGTGAGCGATTAAAGAACCATCACCCACGGACATTGTTGAACCAGGGTTAAAGCCAAACCAGCCTAACCAGAGAATCAGACAACCCAGCGTGGCGATACTCATGTTGTGAGCAGGCAAAGCATTGGGTGAACCGTCAGCATTGTACTTGCCAAGCCGGGGACCGAGAAAGGCAGCGCCCATTAGTGCCGCCCAGCCACCAACGGAGTGAACCACCGTGGAGCCAGCAAAATCCCAGAAACCAAAGGCAGCTAGCCAGCCACCACCCCAGATCCAGTGACCCGTAATGGGATAGGCAATCCCTACCAGCAGCAGGCTGAAAATCAGAAAGTCAACAAATTTAACCCGCTCTGCCACTGCCCCCGACACGATGGTGGCAGCGGTTCCAGCAAACACCAGTTGGAAGAAGAACTTCGCCAGCAGCGGCACCCCTGCCCAGCTAATCGCACTAAAAATCCCCTGGTAAGCTTCCCCGGTTGCCGGGCTGTTATCGGCACCCGCCAGGAAAAAGCCACCGATGCCAACAAAACTATTGCCATCGCTGAACATTAGCCCAAAGCCGATCGCCCAGAAAGCGATCGTTGAAAGGGCAAACACAATCAGGTTCTTGGATAGAACGTTAACTGCGTTCTTCTGGCGACAGAAGCCCGTCTCCAACATGCCGAAACCAGCATTCATGAAGAAAACCAGCATCCCTGCCACCAGAACCCACATGGTATCGAGTCCGACCTTTAGGGTTTGAGTTTCAGTTGCAAGGCTTTCAAGCGTTGGCGGAGTAGTTTGGGCAGTTGAAGCAAACCCCCACCCCAAAACAATCAAGAAAGCCAGAGGGATACAGGCTTGCCAGGTAGGAGAAAGCTTCTTGGCATACCAATTAGGGTTAAGCCATTGGTTATTCCACTTCAAGCCATCAAGCTTCAGGTTTAAGCGGTCAAGCCGCAGAGAAGATTTCCGCTTCCTGCGCTTAGACGGCTTCTTGAGCATCAGTTTAGACATCATTCCGGACAGTCCTCAGTGAACGAATGTTTCAATTGGCGATGGGGGCATTCCACAATAAACGACCCGACCAAGTACCCAAACCAGCCTGGGGTTTAAGGCTCCGAGAGGGATGAGAGGAAATTGACTCAATCAGTCTCAGTAAGTTTAACCCTGGGGTACTGGGAAGAATACAGAGTGTAAGTATCTAAAGATTCCAGCAATTCTGGCGAATACACTTCTGTATCGAAGAATACACAAAATTTCTTACCCCTTATACCACGCTTACGTAGCAGGTCAACCAACCTGACTGGGGTAGCAAAAAAACTTTACTCTCTCCAAAAGGAATTTTACTTAGCAAACATTGTGTAAAAAGATTTCCAGGAGTAATTGACAGAAAGCTATCGAAATAGTACATTAATACCATTCCGCTTCATCACTCCTTAAGCGAAAGCCCCCAAAGACCTCCTGGGGGCTTATTTTTTATCTAGAGCTTTATGGGAAAAGTTTACTTCACTGACGGAGCCCTAGCAACTCTGTTGATGAATCCCTCTCGCATGGAGAATGTGTTCAGCGCGAAAAATATCTGCCCTTGTGCCTGCCACAATTAGCAGGTAGTTTCCCTTAGAAATTTGAATGGCGTATTGTTTTGCCTCATTTTCAGTAATGCCGAGGCTGACTAATGCCCCAACTAGCCCACCCGTTGCGGCAAATGCACCTCCACTTAACAGGACAGCGGCAAGCTCAACTCCCACCACTGCCGCTCCTGCACCAGATAGCAGTGCCAACCCTAAGCCCAGTAAGACCCCGCCTAAGCTGCCAGCAAGGCTACCTTTCAGTAAAGCTTGCCTAAAGCCCCCTCTGTTCCTTGTGATGTCATGCAAGGGCACCTGGTGCAGCAGTTCCCTGGCTTGAGAACCCCCCAGAGACTGCTCCGCATTTAAATCATGATTGCCAACTAAAAAAACTTGGGCTAAAGGAAATCCCGAAAAAACCAGTTGGTCGAGTGCTTGCCCCGCCGCTTCGAGACACGGAAAAACTCCGATGATTCCCCGTTGCCGTCCAATGCTTGTTTTTTGATTAAGAAAATACATAAAATACTTTTTAATTCTGTAACTTCTAATACTATTTTATCGATACTTGAACCTTCGGAGCGTCAAATTCTTTCTGTTTTGTCAGGGAAATTTGACTTCGATTCAACTATGAGGTTGTCTCAAACCCACCGGATGATAGGAATGAGCGCTTTTACTGTTATGCGAAAAATCCAGCTTTAAACCTCAATCCTGGTTGAGAGCCGGAGATTTTTCTCAGAAAAAGCTATGGGTTTCTAAGTTGGTGAGGTTTTAGGATTGAGATGTAGAGTTGTGAGAGACCCTCAACTGCTCGATAGGGGGATATATGGATATCTGGGCATACTCGCGATTGATAGAATTTATCCGGAGAACTGTCATTGCCTAGCTCAGGACTAAGCTCAATCCAAGACTGACTCCGGAGAGGTTTTGGAAGGATGGCTTTTGGTGTGGATTCTTCAGCGCGAGTTACCCTGCATCGACTGGATCATTTTATCCAAGCGCATTGGAGCGATCGCAGGCAGCGGACTAGTTGAGAATCTTCCCCAAATTCACTAAGGAGTACAGATTAAATAACCGTGATAATTCCCCATAGAGCGAAGTATTTGAAAGATAATCTAATGGGGCTGAATTGTTTTTTGCCCAAACGTTTCGCTCCTACAAAATTTCGGGCTTCGATTTAAACCTCACTAACTTAGAAACCCGTAGTTTTTTCTGGGAAAATCTCCAACTTCTCCACTTAGATGAGGGCTAATCCAGATTTCTATAGCAATTGGCTGTGAAGCCAATACTGGGTTCTCAGATCAAGTAACCACAAAAATTTAAAGCAGGGATGGGGTGGTTAGGTAAGGCAGGCTAATGAAACTGGCGAGGAATACGTTCAAATAAAGAAAACCGCAGATATGGGACTGAAGCAGCAGCGGATGAAGTTATTTCGATCGCACCTTTGGCATCGATCTGCTCTGGGATTATTGCTGCTACTGGTTGCTGGTTATGTGGGCAACCTGACCCGCTGGACATTGTTTTTTGATATTGATTTCATCTTTGGCTCGATCGCCGTATGGTTTGTGGTTTGCCTGTATGGGGTCAGATGGGGAACGCTGGCAGGGTTTGTTGCAGCTAGTTGCACCTATTTTCTCTGGAATCATCCCTATACGATCATTACCTTTACCTGTGAAGCGCTGTTTGTTGGGTGGTTTTTTCACCGCTATCGCCAGAACATTGTCTTATTGGATGGCATTTTCTGGCTTTTGATCGGGATGCCGCTTGTCTGGCTGTTTTATGCACTCGTGCTCCAAATGGATCCGGAGCAGGCACAAATTATTATGTTGAAGCAGCCAGTGAATGGCATTTTCAACGCATTGATTGCAAGTCTGGTGCTGACGCATTTGCCAGTTCATCGTTGGTTGGGGCGCCCCAGGGCAATTAACACGCTCTCCTTCCAACAAACGCTGTTTAATTTGCTCGTTGCCTTTGTTTTTTTACCTTCATTGCTATTAATTGTTTTAGCAAGCCGGGGGGTCGTTGATGGCATCAGAACAACGGCTCAGGTAGAACTCAGCCGCTCAACTGCCTATGCCTTAGCTGAAGTACGGTACTGGTATCAGCAGCAATTCCAGGCGGTAAATGAGTTGGCTCAGATTGTCGCGGCTGGGGGGGTAACCCAAGACAGCCACTTAACTCAACACATGGCGCTGTCTCAGCAGATGCTACCAGATCTGGTTAGTTTGACGATCAGTGATGGGAATGGGCAACCCTTTTTGAGTAGTCCGCCTGGAGAGACCGGGGCGATCGCCAATCCTGCCAATCAGCCCTATCTAGAAACTGCCAGAAACACCCTGGAGCCAACGCTGTCCAATGTGATCAAGGGAGAGCAGAAACCTTCCCGCATCATTTTGAATGTCCCCATTGTCCAGAATGGAAACCTTCTCGGCTTTGTCGTTAGTGAAATCGAGTTGACCCGTATTAGCGCTTTACTGGCAACCAATGCTAAAGACCAGGGAGTAGAGGTTACGCTAATTGGGCGCAATCATTCAGTGGTTCTCAGCACTCAAACTGAACGCACGCCTGGGCAATGGCTTGATCTTCAACAGGAAGGGACTATTTACCCCCTGTCCCACCAGACTTACCAGTGGTTTCCGACTAAGGGCAGCCGCCTGATGATGGTGCGTTGGATGAAGTCTTTCTTTGTGCAGGAAACACCCGTTGCACCGGGCTTACCCTGGACATTGATGGTAGAAGATTCTGCCACACCGAATGTCCGCTATATCCAAAGCATCTTTACTCGTAATCTGGCAATTGTACTGGCGATCGCATTGCTGGCACTCCTCTTTTCAGTATTGATCAGTCGTCAGTTAGTCCGTCCCCTATCCCAACTGGCATTGGTGACAACAAACTTGCCCAGTAAACTGCTATCAGGAGAACCAATTGATTGGACGGATAGCCAGGTGACTGAAGTGGCATTGCTGGTGCGCAACTTCAGAATGATGTCAACTACCTTATCTCAGAAGTTTTTAGAGATTCAACAGGCTTTAGACTACGACGCTTTACTCAAGCGAATTATCGAGAAGGTGCGCGATAGCCTGGATGAAGAGCAGATTTTGCAAGCGGCTGTAGAGGAACTGGCAACCGTTTTGGATGTGGAGTGTTGCAATACGGATGTTTATGACCTGGAACAGCAAACCTGTCTGATTCGTTGTGAATATACCAGGACTTTGCCACCGATTCAGGGACTGGTGATTCCTATCTCAAGCCTGCCCGATGTTTATCGCCAACTCATACAAGGTCTAACCTTTCAGTTTTGTATGGCAATTCCCAACCCCGCCCGTCCGCAGGCTAAGCCAACAGCGATTTTAGCCTGTCCGATTATGGATGATCAGGGAGCTTTAGGCGATTTATGGGTGTTCAAGAATGCGCAAGAGGTATTTAACCAGCAGGAAATTCGTCTGGTGCAGCAGGTGGCAAACCAATGTGCGATCGCAATCCGTCAGGCTCGTCTCTACCAGACGGCGCAAATTCAAGTGAGGGCACTGGAAGAACTCAATAACCTGAAGGATGACTTTTTGAGTACGGTTTCCCATGAGTTGCGAGCGCCAATCTCCAATATGAAGATGGCAATTCAAATGTTGAAATTGACCACAGGTGAGGAGCGGCGCGATCGCTACCTCAAAATTTTGCAAACAGAGTGCGAACGAGAAGCCGATTTAATTAATGACCTGTTAGACCTACAACGCTTGACCGCAGGCACCCAGGCTTTGAATTTAGAGCCAATTGACCTGCAAGAATGGGTTGCCCAAATTGCCGAGTCTTTTCAAGAACGTACCCTCAGCCGTCAACAAGTGTTGCAGATTGAAGTCGCTCCCGAGTTTCCCATCATCCTGTCCGATCCTGCCTGCCTGGACAGAATTTTGAACGAGTTGTTAAACAACGCCTGCAAATATACCCCTCCGGGTGAACGCATCAAGGTATCCGCTAGAACTGTTAAGAATCATGGGATTGGGAGGGAAGAACAGCGACCAGATTTGTCCTTTGTCCCTTATCCTTCATCTTTTGTGTTAGATGTCTGCAATTCTGGGGTAGAAATTCCAGCGAATGAGTTGAGCCATATTTTTGAAAAATTTTACCGGGTGCCGGGAATTGATCGCTGGAAACAAGGTGGTACAGGGCTTGGGTTAGCACTTGTGCAGAAAATGACCGAACATCTAGGCGGCAAAATTTATGTAGAAAGTGGTGCCAATCAGACCTGTTTTACTGTTGAACTGCCAGTCAGCGCTTTGATGAATTGATGAATCGTGGCATTTTCTCTAGGGTTTCCGGATGGTTTTCTGGCGGCTGAGATAAATAGCACAGAGGGTTGCTGATCAGGATGCTGGGTTTCCCCACGTCAGAGTAGCCTTCCGTCAGTCGTGCTCAATTCCTGAAAATCACGAGGTGAAAACCTGTATGAAACTCCCACTGTGCTTAAAGTTGCTTGCTTCGGGAACGATCTCGCTAGGGGCGATCGCTGCCACTCATCAACCAGCCTCTGCCTGCCCAGTAGACGATCCGGATCCCTCCTGCCTCCACTCCCAAACTTCTATCCAAACTACGCCTTCTCCCGCTTATGTCGTTCCGACCATTCCAGTAACCTCCCTACCGATGCCGATGGCATGTATGGATGAAGCGGTATCCTGCCAGCCGTCTGCGATCGCCCTGCCACAGGTAACTTCCGACAGCTTTTTCTGCAATCGGGACAGTCAGGGTAAACCAACGACGTTTATTTCAACCCCCAATGGAGTGTATCCACTGATTAACTGGGTTTCTCACTACTTTGCCCGTTCTGGCTTTGACCCACAAGTGCGCTGTCAGGATGTATCCAATCGGTTTGACCGCTACTACCGGGAAGGCAGACTGAACTACATCACCACAGGAATAATCAACCGGCATCCTGTGGTGTGTGTTGCCAGCGAAATTGGAGGTCCCTGCACCGGCATTCTGTTGACCCTGAAGCCGAATGAGAATGCCAGTCAGTTGGTTCAGCAACTCTTTAATGTGCGGGCGAGTATTCCTGATTCTGTGTATACCAGCGGCACCCGTCAATACATTGATGTCCGCCGCTACCTGGAATCCGCCAGAACGCCCCAGCTTTAGCAAGGTGAGGGGTGCTGTTGAATAGCAGTATGAATTGAAACGAGGTTTCAATTTATACTGCTCTCAACTCATACCCAAAATCAGCAACGCCAGGTGAGGGAATTAGGAGCGAGGGGGGGAATGAGGATAAAGTTTAAGAGTTAGGAGTTGTGAGTTAGGAGTTCGGGGTTGAGCATTTACCTGACCCCCGATCTCTGACTCCTGACCCCTCACTCCTGACCCCTCACCCCTCACAAACAGTGAATCCAGTTAAACGTCTACTAGCAGAGGGTTCCCTTCCCTTCAACGAATGGCAAAAGTTAGAAGAATTGACGCTTCAGGATAAACGCTGTGCCAGAGCATTTAGCATCACTCCAGAGAACGTCAGAGAGCGATTGCAGCAGCGATCGCAACTGCTCCAGGCTGCTTATCCAGAGTTTAACCAGTTTAGCCAGACTTGGGTTCACTCGTCAGATAGTTTGCTAGACATCCTGTGGCATCTCTGGCTACCACTTGCCCTGGATCTGGCAAACCGCCGTCAGGCTCAAAGCCGCCCTTTTGTTCAGGGTATTCTGGGGGGGCAGGGAACGGGCAAAACCACCCTGGGAACCATTCTTACCCTGTTGCTCAAGTGTCTGAGTTACCAGACGCTCAGTCTCTCTCTGGATGATCTTTACAAGACCTACCGAGATCGCCTGCTTCTGCGTGAACAAGATCCTCGGTTAATCTGGCGTGGACCACCGGGCACCCATGACGTTGAATTGGGTAAGCAGGTATTGGATCAACTGCGTTATCCCACGCCCGGTCAACCGATTGCAATTCCCCAGTTTGATAAGTCGCTGTATGGAGGGGCGGGCGATCGCATCGCGCCAAAACTCGTATCTAACATTGACATTGTTTTGTTTGAGGGCTGGTTTGTTGGGGTTCGTCCGATTGACCCGGTTCGGTTAAACACAGCTCCCGACCCTATCACGACAGCCGCAGATCGGACCTTTGCCCACGATATGAATACCCATCTATTTGATTACCTTCCCCTCTGGGAACGGCTGGATAGCTTGATGGTGCTTTATCCCACCGATTACCGTTTCAGTAAACAGTGGCGCAAACAGGCAGAACAGGAAATGCGAGCGATCAGCAAACCTGGAATGAACGATCGCGAAATTGACGAATTTGTGAATTATTTCTGGAAAGCCCTTCATCCCGAACTATTTATTAAACCTCTGGTGCAAACTCCGGACTATGTTGACCGGGTGATTGAAATTGATCAAAACCACACACCCATAGCTGTATACCGGGCAGGCGATCGAGGAGACAATTTCAGTAACCCTTACAATAAGGAAAACTCAGGGATTTTTACGGGGCAATCACCATGACGCTGCCCACCATCACTGAAGACTCTATCTTGCTTTCTCCCGGCGATGAACTGATCCTGCAACTAGAACCTGGCAGGACTATGAAAACCTGCTAGTTCGCCGTCAAGATCATACGGGATTGAGAATTCGATACAACAGCAATATTCAAGAAATCCGAATCATGTCACCACTACCGGGGCACGGAAAAAAGCAGATTTGATAGCGGATCTGATTAAAGTATTGCTCCGGTATCAGCACAAAGAGTGGGAAGCTTTTACACCCATTACCCTGAAACGGATTCCGCAGCAGGGCGTTGAGCCTGACTACTGGTTTTTATATCCAGAATCGAGAGCACATTTTAGGGAAGCAGCGTATTGATCTTGAAATAGATCCTCCCCCTGATCTTGCAGTTGAGATTGACCTGACTTCAACAACTCAGCTAGAAGACTATCAATCCATTGGTGCAAGCGAGTTATGGATTTATCGCTGGCATCAACTTTTCATTGGTTTATTTGATGGACAGCACTACCAGGAAAGCCAGACCAGTATTCAATTTCCCAATACGGACGTAAAAAAACTGATCCCAGAATTGGTTGACCGGGGTTGGCAAATTGGTACCAGTGTTGTCCTGCGAGAATTTGAGCAGATCAATCCCGCATAAACCGATTCGCCAATGTATGGCTGGCGGATGCGGTGAGTTTAATGCAAGTCTTCCTCGCTGAATGGGATCTGGTTATTTAAGCTTACGGTTGACTTGCCTCACAACCCTCCCTTTTTCAACATAGGGATAACCTACAGCGAGGGGCGATCGCACTTGAAGCTTTGATAAAGATGCCTGATCTATACTTTCAATCCCTGCTCAGCAAGGCTAAAAAGAGGTAAGAGAATAACTCTATAGCTATTTAGCTATTAGATTTTAGGGTTGACATCTTATCGCTTGATGCCTCGGCAGTACAGGTTCCTGTGGGGAAACAGCACCTCCAGGGTACTGGCTATCACGATACAAAAGCCTAAACCCTGTTCAAAAAATATCGATTTAGATTCGGCACTTTAGACTTAAGGACAAGCTATGACACTTAAAGTTGCAATTGCAGGAGCAGGACACATCGCTGGCGTTCACGCTAAAGCCGTCCACTCTCAAGGCGGGAAGTTAGTGGCAGTGATTGAAAAGTTTGCGGAACAAGCTGCCACATTCGCTCAAAAATTCTCTATCACTAATCAGTACAGCACCGTAGAAGAAGCGCTGGCTGAGGCAAAGTTTGACGCATTGATCATTGGTACACCCAATTACCTGCACGCCCCTCAAGCGATCGCAGCCCTCAGTGCAGGAGTCCCTGTGCTGGTCGAAAAACCAATGGCATTACATGCCACCGAAGCTGAGCAAATGCAGGAAGTCAGTTTAAAGGCAAATGGGTTGCTCATGGTAGCGCACTGCTGGCGTTTCGATGAAGAAACCCTATGGCTCAAAAATCAGACCAGACAATTAGGCAAAATCATTCGCACCAAGAGTTATGGTGTCCATACCCACTGGGGTCCGGGCGGATGGTTTACCCAAAAGCAACTATCTGGCGGTGGAGCAATCGCAGATATAGGCATCCATGCCCTTGATACAACCCGCTTCTTGCTAGGAGATCCTCAACCTGTCAGCGTCTTTGCTTCGATTGGCACCTATTATCAAGACTCCGATGTAGACGATACAGGAGTCATTATTGTCAATTGGGATAATGGAACAACTTCTTACATTGAATCAGGCTGGCATCAGCCCTACACCGATGGACCCCAAGCAAGCACCCAACTTTATGGCACACGGGGTTTTGGTCAACTCTTTCCTACTCGCTTACTACTGCCAAACCTGAAGCCTGAAAATAGTTTCACGCAATTTCTACCTGCTCGCTTGCGGTACAGGTTGAAAAGAAAAGAAGTGACAGAGCTTAAGTCTGGATTTAAGTTCCCGCGAAAGGCACACTATTCGCAATCAATGTACGATCGCCAGATGGCGCACTTTTTTAAGTGCATTCAAACTAGTCAAACTCCAACCCCTGGTGCAGCAGAGGGGTTAGTCAATATGAAAATAGTGGATGCAGCCTATGAAAGTGCAAGAACAGGGGAAGTCGTGACATTAAATGATGAATTAACGCTGATCAAACGCTAACATTACACGGGAACAGAAAAATGATGTGAATTGGGATAGTTGGAGCTAGCAGATGCGTCAGTACTCGGTCAGTGGAGATGCTGTATAGCGAGGCGACAGCAGAAGTTCGACCAATCGTGCATTCTGTTAATAGGGCAACGTAGATTGAAACCCTGCCACTGGCTCAACTGGAGGCATTAGGAAAAGCATTGTTGAATTTCTCCACTCTGACTGATTTAGAGAATTGGTTGATAGAGCAGGGGCAGTAGGCGATCATCGATAGACAGCACAACCCGAATATCACACTCTTTGGAGAGCGATCGCTTTTGCAAAGCCACACTCAAACTGCTGGGTGTTAGGTTTCGCTGTAACTGAAGGGTGAGGGAGGAAAAGCTTGACGCTGCTCAACATAACCCACAAGATCGGCGATCGTACTGGTATAACCAAGAGCGTCGTTGGTATTTTCTTTTGTAGAAATCGCCTAAAGAAGCTTAGATAAGGACATCTAGATCTCAATTTTCAGAGCTTAGAGATCCCTCAGAATCGTCTAACCCCTCGGGTTCACTTCAAGGTACGGCTATAGCTGGATATCCGAACCCCCATTTTCAGCGGAATAGAGGCTACACCTGAGGTAGATAACAATTGTTGGAATAGACCATAGATTTGAGAATAGGCACCAGTTTCTTCACCTACGAAATGTATTCTGATGCCGATCAGTTGCTACTTACAGCGAAATCTGGCATTTAACTTCTATCACCTGATCTTTGACCAAAGAGAACAAAAAATGACTTCATGGCGCGATCGCCTTAATCAATTGGGTGGCAGAACTCGGTTTGTCGTCTGTCGGCTATTTATCCATTTAGCTGGAAAAGAAGTTGCAGTGCTGCTTGGAACGCTCAACCAGGCTGCCCGTGAAGCTGTCGCTGCCGAGGGTGATTTGGATGTTTTAGGAGAAGGACTAGTCGAAATTGGTCAGAGCTTGCTGCAATACGACGCCTACTGGCAGGCAGCCTCAAATGAGGGGGATGTTTTCTGGGATGAAGGCGAAGCGGGTGATTACGTCACTGATTTGTTTACGGATTCTGCCCAGCGTTACCTCAGTGCTCCAGCGTTTAATGAAACCACGGATGAAGACGAAGCCTTGTCTCTACCCATAACCTCCAACCTTGTTGTCATGGTGACAGTTGCCTATGAAGGTGAAGCTCCCGAACTGGAAACTGATCTCTCCGATATCTCTGACCTAAAAGCTGGACTTAAAACCCTGATTAATCTGCATTATCAGCAACGGTTGCGAGCAATTCAAGTTCATTTTTCTCCAGCTCAACTGGGAGATGAACTGACATCCGATCAAATTCTGCTTAACTTTCCAGAACTGATTCCACTTTAGCGATTGTTCCCTGTTCAAAAACCATTTCACTGACCTATGCTACGCAAATTCCTTGCTTACTCAATTGCATTAACTTTAATTGTGACAACCACGGGATGTGGTGGTTCTGGTGTTAATGAGTCTTACTCAAATCAGCAACCACGATCAGAAGTAACTTCGGCTTCCTTCGAAAATCGTCTCTCCGATGGTCAATATCCTGTACAGCAAGCCACCTACAACGATGGTAACGGTGAATACTCGATCGTTTTGCTGAATACGAAACCGGGCGAATCGTCTGTATATCACACCTTAAATTTGCCGATGGCTCGATTAACGAATGAAGAAGCGTCATCCGGGCAGAAAAGCTACCTTAAAGTTGAAAATGGTCAGCCTTCTCTGCATTTAGCTGAAGATTTCAAGATTGAGTATGTGCATAATGTGACAGAGGCACAGACGAATCCCAATACAGGTCAACAAGAGACCGTTATTGTGCGCCAGGAATCTAGCTTTTGGACTCCCTTTGCAGGGGCGTTGGCTGGTCAAGCACTGGGAAGTCTGCTGTTTAGACCACAGTATTATGTACCACCCGTTTATCAGCCTGGGGGCGCTTTGATTGGTTTTGGCGGTTACGGGTCATCTTACAACCAGGCAGTACAGCGTTATCAAACTCGCTATAATACGCCTCCTGCCGCGGTTCGAAATCGTCAGGCTTTCCGAACAACAGGACAGATGCGATCGCCCACTTCTACCAGATCCAGACCTCGCACTACTAGTGGTGATCGGGCGACAGGTTCAGGCTATGGAACCAGTACCTTACGTCGCTCCGACTCTTCCAAGAGAACCTACCGTCGCCCCACCAGCGGTTTCGGACGATCCCGCAGTTTCAGAAGGCGCTAGAAACTCAAGTTACTAGTTAGAAGGGGTGGTGACAGGGAATCGAATAAAATCTCCCCAGAAGCTTGATCAGTTGGGGAGAAGAGAAAATGCTTACCGAGATTATAGCCATCTATGCCATCACCGACGATTTGCTCAAGGCGATAGGACATCAGGAAGACTGCCGGGTGCAAATGAGTGATGCAGAAGTGCTCACGACGGCATTGGTAGCCGCTCGATTTTTTAATGGTCATCATCACTTGGCTCAGTTCTACTGGAAAGAGCAAGGATTGGTCCCAAAGTGTCGCTCTACACCAGAGATGCGTGGGCTGAAAGAGAAAGTTTTAGAAGAGAAGGGGGAGAATGTGAGCAGTCGCAGTTAGCCTCCCAGAGATGGGTGGGCTGAGAACTGCATTCTTCTGTGACCTAAGATACTTGTATGTATGTAAAGGGTTGAAAGGAGCACTCGATTCGTAATCTACTTAAGATTACTAACTAAGTTGTTTAAATATCAACGACAAATTAAGTGCCCAAACTTCATCTAGACAAACAAAGTGTCGCCACGGACAAATAAAGTGTCGCTCTACATACATCTACAAAAGCCGATGGCGGGATTTGAACCCGCGACCGCTCGATTACGAATCGAGTGCTCTACCACTGAGCCACATCGGCATGACAATTGACTATTGTAGCAGGCTTACAGGGATCTCAGGAATATTTAGGAGCTTTCTCTCCAAGCAGGTTAGAAAGGATAGGCTTCGGTGTTGCTGATTCTGGGAATGAACCTAGAGTTGGTCGAGCCGCAATCTAGACAATGCATCACATTTCACTGGATTTCATCGCTCTGTTATGGCACGCCACTGTTTCACTGGAATTGCCTCCTGCCTATTCATACCAGGCTTTTCTCCACGCCCGCATCTGCTCAATCTCTGTCTGCTGAGAGGTAAGAATGGTTTGAGCCAGTTGCTTCATCTCTGGTCGGTCTGACTTCTTCAACAAATCGTTTGCCATTACCACAGCCCCTTCATGGTGCGGAATCATGGCATCGAGAAACCGCAAATCAAACTCTGCATCGGCTGGACCCAGATCCATCTGCATCATCATGCTTTTTCTCTGATCCGGTGACATTGCCATCATATGCCCCATCTCAGCGTGCCAAGCCATGGGCGTAGCTGGTGCTTTGGGATACCAGGCAGACCGCCACTGGTTCATTTGGACAATTTCTTTGTTTTGAGCCTGAATAATTGCTTCCGCCAATTGACGGATTTCTGGGCGTTTCGACTTTTGCAGTGCTTCTTCTGCCATTACTACAGCCCCTTCATGGTGCGGAATCATGGCATCGAGAAACCGCAAATCATAGTCTGCATCGGCTGGACCCAAATCCATGCCATGATTCATTCCCCCGTGATGCATCATGCCATCGGGTGCTTGTGCAGTTTCGGTATTGGTTGCAGCAGTCCCAGATACCGATGTTAAAGTACTTTGGGAAATGCTGGAGCAAGCAGCGAGTGAACCCGCGATCGCCGTGACTGTTCCCAAAACTAGCATCAAAAAACCCGTCTTCAATAAAGCCAATTTCATCACCATGCTTCCTATACCAATCAATTAGAAATGACTTCCCCATCTTGCAATCTCCAGCCAGCAGGAGTGTCAATGATGACAGCAAGATATAGCGTTTTTGAATCCAGTGAGGTACATGGATAGTCGTACAACCCTTAAGTCAAACAGATGAGATGTACCTCACCCAGAAAGGATACGCTATAGGCTTAGATAAACCCGAAGCTGTTCGATTGTAGCCGCAGATAGCTTCTAGCTTTCTACATAAATATGAAATCAGGATGAAATTAAGAACTCTGATTAACTGAATAAAACGACTGAAAGCGGTTCTGGGGAAATGATGAACTAAAATCCCTACAGGTTTTCGTAGGTCAGATCCGGTGTTGCCCAATGAGTTTCTTCCAAAAATTCTGGAAACGTGGTCAACAGTCCGGGAAACTCTTCCCGTAAATGCGCCACATCTGCCTGATAACCGGCATTGCGATACCACTGGATCAAGTCAAACAGCGGCTTGCGAAACAACAGCAGAAAGATCCAGGCAGGAATTTCTTTGTGAACCACCTGATTTCCCTGCGCGCTGGAAAATACCTCTGCCATCTGTTGGGGAGTCAACACATCTCCAGCCAGTTCGATCGCCCGTCCAATATAGCGATCGGAATGCTGCATCACATAAGCGGCAACACGCCCCATATCCTTCGTGGTAATCAGGTGTAAGAGCTTATTAGGCTGAACTGAAAATGGAAAAGAGCCTTTTAGAATGGATGGTCGCGTGTATTTTTTCCAAAACTCCTCCATAAACAGGCAAGCCCGCAGCATGGTCGTCGGCACTGCTTGCTGAAAGATTTGCTCAACCTGATACTTCTGCTCAATATGGGGAATTCCAGAATTGCGATCGGCTCCACCCGCCGAGTTGTAAACCAGATGCCGAATGGAGGCGCGTTGCGCTACATTTGCAACCCGCTTTGCCCGTTCAATTTCCTTGGGATCGGCTTTTGCCTCATCCCCTGCTGTGGCATGGCAATAAACCGCAGACACTCCCGCAAACGCAGCCTCCAGGGAAGACTCATCATCCAGATCCGCTTCCACCAGGGCGACATTTTCGTGATTTAATCTGGCAATGGCAGGGCGCGCCAGGTCAATTTTGCGAGTGGTTGCCCGCAGATTGGTGAGTCCCTGTTCCAGAAAGCCTTTAACAACCTGGCTGCCTGTCCCGCCAGTCACACCTATGAGCAGGACAGTACCAACGTTTGAACAAACATCCGGAGAATTAGAAGATGGTTGCATTGGGATACCTCTCCTATAAAGCAAACTTCAGAGCATAGTGGTTTCACTCCTACAAGGTACACGCTCTATCCCACATCTTTAGCCCACTGTGACGAGATGTACCTCCCTTGAACGCGATGGCGATCGCCACCATCACTTTAACTATCCATCTGGAGGAGATTGTGGAATGATCACGGTAAATTTAGTCCCAACTCCAACCTGACTGTCTAACAATATTTCACCTTGATGCAAATCGACACACCGTTGAACCAGTGCCAACCCCAACCCCGTCCCCATAATTCTGCCCACATTTTCGCCGCGACTGAAAGGACTGTAAAGTTTCGCCTGATCAGCTTCTGCAATGCCAATTCCTTCATCCTTAACCTGAAATCTTAGAAAGTCACGCTCGCAAATTAGTGTGAAATAAACAGGTTTTTCTGGTGGTGAGTATTTGATTGCATTGGATAACAAATTGCTCAGGATGGAATGCAGCAATTTTTCATCGACCCAAGCATGAGTGCAACTGCCCTGCTCAATAAATTTGATCGTCCGCTTCGACTCACTATAAATTTGAAAGTCTTCTACCAGATTTAGACAAAACGTTTGCATCTCGACTAAATCAGGTTTGAACTCTAGTTTGCCTGCCTCTGCCCTTGCTAAGGTGAGCACATCACTCAACATCCGAGTCATCGTTTTTGCCGATGTTTCAATGCGGTAAAGGTTTTTAAGTCTGATCGGTTCAACAACTTCTTTAATACTTTCCTCCAGCAACTGAGCAGACCCAATAATCAAACTCAGCGGTGTCCGAAACTCATGGGAAACCATTGAGAAAAACTGAAGCTTTAGCTCACTCAGCTCTTTCTCTTGCGCCAAAGCCTGTTGCAGTGCTTCTGCCTGCTGACGTTTCAAAAGCTGACGGTAAAGTAGGGCATAGACTCCCAGAAGCACAATAAATGTCAACAGAGTACCCAAAAGCTCAATCATCAGCCTGACCTGGTGGTTCTGGCGATATTGCTCAACCTGCGCTTCCAATAAATCTTCTTCTTCAGCAATCAATTCAGTAATGAGGCGGCGAACATCTTCCCGGATTTGTTTAATTTGAACTACCAGCGGGTCTTTCGTCGGTAGCTGTCCGGTCCGGTTCGTATAATACTGAATGGATTGTTGAAATAAATCTAATCGTTTGGCGACCAGAGACTCTAGCTGATCCAGGCGTTCTTGCTGACTGGGAGTATCCGTCAACGTTTGACGCAAGCGATTAATTTGAGGTTGGAGGTCTTTAACAGCAGCATTGTATCGCCTCAGCTCCTCTGGATCGCCAAATAGAATGTAACCTCGCCGCCCTGATTCTGCATCAATCAGTGTTGCCGAAATGCTGGTCAAGCTTTTGAGAATGGCATTGGTCTGCCGGACTCGCCTGACACTGTCCGCTAGCTGAATTGCATTTTGATAGGAAACGAAATTAACCGATCCCATCAACACCAGCACCAGACCAAATCCCGCGGTAATCCACTTCCCCTCACGGGTCCATTTGATTAAGGCTTGCGGTTTATACCGCTGTGATAGATCAGCGCTGTTGTCAATAGCACTGCTGATTGGGACAGGCTTAGGTGACTGAATGTTGTTCATCGGTGACAACAGATAATGCAACCAAAGTAACGGGCAAAGAATCCTTTAAGATCAAATCAAAATGCTGAACTGAGATCGGGTTTGCGATGCGTATTTTAGTGGTCGAAGATGATGTGCAGATTGCTGATATGTTGACGGAAGCACTAACCAATCGTCAATATATGGTTGATGTAGCGCAGGATGGAGAAATTGCCTGGGAATGGATTGAAACTTACGAGTACGCCCTGGTGCTGTTGGATATTACCCTACCAAAAATGAATGGTTTGCGGTTTTGCCAAAAGCTACGCAATTCCCACCAGGGATCGATGATACAAAATCACAACCCCTTTGTTCCTGTCCTCATGCTAACGGCTCGTGACACGATCGCCGACAAAATTGTTGGATTAGATGCCGGAGCAGATGCCTACATGGTCAAGCCCTTCGATCTGGAGGAACTGATGGCGCAAATTCGTGCTCTGCTGCGACGACGGGGTTCTTCTCCCCAAACAAAGCTGTGCTGGGGAGAGTTATGTCTGAAGCCCGACACCTACGAGGTTACCTACAATGACCAACCGCTGCATCTCACCCCCAAAGAATACGCCCTGCTGGAACTGCTGATTTCTAATGGTCGGCGCGTGTTAAGCAGACCGGGAATCATTGAACGGCTATGGTCTGTGGATGAATCGCCCACGGAAGAGGCTGTTAAGACTCACATCAGAACGTTACGCCAAAAACTTCGAGCAGTTGGTACGCCAGACGACTTGATTGAAACGGTGCATGGGTTAGGCTATCGGATGAAGCAGCTCGATTAAATCCCCCCAAATTCCTCCCAAATTCTTTACAAAATCCTGCCTTTTATTCAGTAAAGTAAAACTTATTAGCAGGGACTGTTCAGCAATTTTCCTGCAATTCATTTGCATATCCTCCGTACACACGTTCAAGCTCTGATCTAAAAAGATCAGGGCTTTTTCCCATACCTCACCACAAAATCAGTTGCTCTGCCTGGTTGAAAAACTTCTGGCAGATGCCCCAGGTGACCAGAGCAGTGGTTACCAGCGTCGCAAATGCCAGCATAAACATGATCAGCATTTGATAGGCGGCTGCCTGGAGCGGGTTGACCCCACTCAAGAGTTGCCCACTCATAATTCCAGGTAGGGTGACAATCCCGACCACCATCATGGTGTTGATAGTGGGGATTAAGCCTGCTTTGATCGACTCTCTGCGGTATTGAGCAACCGCTTGGTGCGGGGTAGCGCCCAGACTGAGATGGGTTTCAATTTCCAACTGACTGCTGTTGAGGGTGCTGACCAACCGCTCACCTGCCAGAGCGGCTCCATTCATGGCATTCCCCAACACAATGCCTGCTAACGGGATCACGTATTGTGGCTCATACCACACCTCTGGCTGAACGATCAGCAGATTCGTGTAAATCAGGGTCAGGAGGGTGCTGATCAGGATGGATCCGCCAACCAGAGGCAACAGTTGGGGAACCTTCTGGCTGATCCGATTGCGGGCAACGATGGTTGCGATCGCCAGCATCACCCCCAAAACCGCCAGCACCAGCCACGGACTGCGAATAGCAAACACCGCCGCCAGGATATAACCCACAACCAGCAGTTGAATCACCGTGCGTCCAGTAGCCACTGCCAGGCTCCATTCCAATCCCAGTCGCTGCCATGCCGAAAGCGCGATCGCGATCGCCATCATTCCCAACGCCCAGACCAGTTGAAGCGGAGTATCCATAATAAAGATAACGACTACACCAATCGACTGCTATACAATCCGTTCTACATTGCGAAACGCCATCACAATCAAGCAATCATCCGGGGACAGGCGCTCAAACTGACTGTGTTTCGGATTCAGCAGGATCTCACCATTGCCCCGTTTCACCCCAGTCAGCAGTAAGGGATTATCCGCATCGGATGCCCGACAATCACTGATCCATTGGCTCAATTCTGTAAAGGTCTTGCCATGAAGAGACTCGGGGTAATTACCCGGTTCAATGAAATAAAATTCATTCGAGTCATCCGAGTAGGTCAAAAGCTGTTGGTAAACAATAGACATATTCCTGAATATCGCACTCTGGGCAATAATTCCCGAACTATAGTCTCGTGCTGAAATCACCTCATCAACGCCAGCCTCCTTCAGATGGCGGTGGCGGTCTAATTTTACCAATTCCCCAACCACGTGAATGTCCTTCTGTCGCCCAGGGGTTTGCTCCAGATGCTTAATCGCCAATGCAATCAAGGCATTCTTCTCATCGGGTCCTTCCGTTTCTTCGTCCGCCAGCAGAATCACGGCTTTTGCCTGGGAAGCCTGAAACTTTTCCAGCGTCGCATGATGGGTCGGATCAGCCTGGACAAAGTAAACCTCATCCCGCTCCTCAAACTCACTGCTATCCTCGACAACTGACGCAGAAATAATCACAATATCCCTGGGTAGCCCCTTATTCGCCTCAAGCAATTGGTGCAAAACGGCGGGTGCCTTTTCATTCCAGTTGCAGATAATAATATGGTCGGTGAAATGCTTCAAAGCTTTCTCCTGCAAGAGCGCACGGGTCACAAAAAAGGATGAAATTTTACCGACGATCGCTCCAAAAGCAAAGGTGCCGAAGACTAAAAGTAGTAGTTGGAGTATCCGTCCCGTAATGGTTCGCGGCTTATCAGGATACTCACCCATCAAGGCGATGACTGCATTTTCGAGTATCTCCCAGGATGTTTGTTTAGAAGCGAACGCCCCTTCGCACCAGAGAAGCAAAGTGATAAGGAAAACTAATAGAAAACCGATCGCAATCCAGATGAATACTGATTTCAGACGACCCCGTTGGTTTTTCAGTACCATTCCATTTGGGTGCAAAATTTGATTCTATTAACTGAGAGTAACTTGTGGTGTAACTGAGTGAAGAAAATTCCACCGTTTGACCTGACCGAACAGTATAAAGTTCTTGCAGAAGAGATGAATGCTGCCGTATCAGAGGTGCTTGCCTCAGGCGGCTATATTGGTGGCTTACGGGTTGAGGGGTTTGAGCAGCAGTTTGGCAGCTATGTAGGCACCCACTATTGTGTTGCGTGCAATTCCGGTACCGATGCTTTGTACCTGGCACTGCGAGCACTGAACATCGGCGTTGGGGATGAGGTGATCACAACGCCCTTTACCTTTGTGGCAACCGCAGAAACGATTACGGCTGTCGGTGCCACCCCAATTTTTGTGGATATTGATGCCCAGACGTTTAATCTGAGTCTGGAGCAGGTAGAAGCGGCAATTACTGAGCGAACACGGGCAATTTTGCCGGTTCACCTGTTTGGGCTGCCGGTTGATATGACCCGCCTGATGGCGATCGCCCAGACTTATCATTTAGCAGTGGTGGAAGACTGTGCCCAGGCAACAGGAGCCGAATGGTCAGGGCAAAAGGTAGGCAGCATTGGGCATATCGGTTGCTTCAGCTTTTACCCAACTAAAAATCTGGGAGCCTGTGGCGATGGGGGAGCCATTACCACCCATGACCCAGAGATCGCAGACCGGATTCGCAAACTACGAGATCATGGCCGCACGGGCGGCTACTACTACGAAGAATTAGGGGTGAATAGCCGTCTTGATGCCGTTCAGGCTGCCATTTTGCAAATTAAACTGCGTTATCTGGATACCTGGAACGGCCGGCGCACAGCGATCGCTCAACGCTACCAGCAACTTTTAAGCCCCCTTCCTGGGATTATTTCACCCGCAGAGGTGGTCGGCGGCACCAGTGCCTGGAATCAATATACGATTCGAGTTTTAGCGCAGTCGGCTGAAACCAGTCCATCTTTCAGAGACACCATTCGCCAACAATTGCAGGAAAAGGGCATCCTTTCCATGATCTACTACCCGCTGCCGCTTCACCTGCAACCTGTCTACAGCCACTTGGGCTATCAGCCCGGTCAACTCCCGGTCGCAGACCAGGCATCCCGCCAGGTTCTTTCCCTCCCAATGTTTCCAGAGCTTTTACCTGAACAGCAGGATCAGGTCGTGTATTGCTTAAAAGATTGTCTGGTTTAAGCTGTTTCCCCACCCAGCCACCTGAGAATGCTGATGAAGTGAGAGTTTAGATCAAGTGAGAATTCTGACGGGAGAAAGCCCCTCGTTAACCAAAGGGCTTTGACGGCAAATTCATCAAATCATCTGCGATCGCAGATTCCGATACAAAAAATAACATTTGGCTTTTTGTTGGACGAAGTGTTTGTAGTTTTCTATACTATAGTTAAGTTAATGCAAAAGTTTTTTGCTTTTCTTGATAAAAGTAAGGAATCTGTTTTCATTAGCTTGTCTTTAAAGCTTGAGGGCTATGCTGGACCGAACCTGCCATTGGCAGTCCTGCCCCTCGGAATCGCAGCCCTGCCCTCATTCATCTGTATGTGAATGTTAGAGAGGTCAAGGTCAGCGTGGGTCAGCATCCCCTCAGTCATCTCAGGCGCTACGACGCAAGCGTTATTTCCCAGTACTACCAATATCGTCCCTGGAAGGCTATCTGGCGAACGCTTCAGATTCTTTTTTCCTTCCTTCACTTTTTCTTTGGCTTACAGTGGGATTCCTGGCAGCACCAGACAGAGCGTAATAAGTATAAACGAGCCACCCAGCTTCGTCAGACCTTAACCCATCTAGGTCCAACCTTTATCAAAGTTGGGCAGGCACTTTCCACCCGCCCAGACTTAATTCGTAAAGACTTTTTGGATGAACTGGTCAAACTTCAGGATCAGTTACCCCCCTTCCCCAATGACATTGCCTTTGGCATCATCGAGCGAGAGCTAGACCGCTCGGTAGATGAGGTCTATAAGCAGATTTCGCCCCATCCAGTGGCTGCCGCAAGTCTGGGACAGGTTTATCGTGCCCGCTTGTACAGCGGCGAAGAAGTTGCTGTCAAGGTTCAACGTCCCAATCTGTTACCTGTGATAACGCTGGATCTATACCTGATGCGCTGGGCGGCAAGTTGGATAGCTCCCTGGCTACCGCTGAATTTGGGACATAATTTGACTCTGGTTGTTGATGAGTTTGGGATCAAACTGTTTGAGGAAATTGACTACCTCAACGAAGCCCGTAATGCTGAGAAATTTGCCACTAACTTTCGTAATGACTCCACCGTTAAGGTTCCAGCCATCTACTGGCGGTATAGCAGTCAGCGAGTCTTAACCCTGGAATGGATTCATGGCTTTAAGTTGACGGATGTGGATAAGATTCGGGAAGTGGGGCTGGATAATGACGCTCTAATTGAAATTGGGGTAACTTCTGGTCTGCGACAGCTTTTGGAGTTCGGCTTCTTCCATGCCGATCCACACCCAGGCAATTTGTTTGCGATGGCACCCCACTGTAATGTGGATGGCACTCAGGGAGGGGCTGATCAGTTGAATGCTCAGATGGCATACATCGACTTTGGCATGATGGATCAGTTGGAAGAATCGGCTAAGGAAACCCTGGTTGATGCCGTCGTCCATTTGATTAATAAAGACTACTCAGAACTGGCAAGCGATTTTGTGAAACTGGGTTTTCTAACTCCCGATATTGATATTCGTCCCATTATTCCCGCTCTGGAAGACGTTCTAGGCGATGTGATGGGTAAAAACGTGCGGGACTTTAACTTCAAGACGATCACCGATCGCTTCTCGGAGTTGATGTACGACTACCCCTTCCGCCTGCCTGCCAAGTTTGCCCTGATTATTCGTTCCTTAGTGACCCAGGAAGGCTTGGCACTGACCTTGAATCCAGATTTCAAGATCGTAGATGTTGCCTATCCGTATATAGCGAAGCGCCTATTGACGGGTGAATCGCCTGCCCTACGGCGCAGGTTACTGGAAGTGTTGTTTAACGATGGTAAGTTCCAGTGGGAACGCCTGGAAAATCTGATTGCCATTGCTCGGACTGATCGAAAGTTTGACCTGTTACCCACCGCTCAACTCGGTATTCAGTTTCTCCTTTCGGATGAAGGCGGTTACCTGCGGCGGCAGCTATTGATTGCACTAACGGAAGACGATCGCCTGCATACCGCAGAGGTTCAACGCCTGTGGCACCTGATTAAGGACGATTTACAACCCTCTCGCCTATTCAATGCAGCGATTGGAGCCTTAGCCGGAATCTCCCCATCTGGCTCTTCAGCTTTGATCCCTTATGCCTTAACATTTATTAACAAGGATGCGTAGGGGGTGGAGAGGTAAGGTTTAGGTGATAGATGATAGGTGGTAGTGCCTTTATCACCTATAAATTTCAAAACTCTCAACTCTCAACTCTTTCTTCTCCTCCTCTCCATCTCTGTCCTCTTATCAAGGGTTTTCTGGTGTATAACGATCCGCCATACTTTCTTTTAGTTGCAGGTTTATTGATCAGTCTGGTTTGTGGTGCTGCGTTTGAAGCGGTGTTGAAACAATCTGTTCAGGATTGGCAGAAAAATCGCTCGACGCGATCGCTGGCAACCATACAGGGAACCCAGCTTTTGGTTCCGTTTTTGGGGATCTCACTGGGAATCTGTTTCTTTCTATCATCTGGGGTAGAAATATTTGGGTTCCCTACAAAACTGGCTTATGCCATTTCTGTGCCGCTCACCATTTTCATTGGTTGGTTGGTGTGGTGGCAGCTTGGCAAAATTTTGGTTCAGCTAGAGCAAGGTGGCTCTAAAGCTCTGGATCTGGACTCCTGGGGCTAGGGTGTTCCATTAGGAAAATTTTGAGGGTCTATGACCCGTCAAAATTTAGCCATCATTAACTTCTTGAATATTCACTATCTGTCAAATTTAATTTGACAGATCACTAAACAGATCACAAATAGATCCCCTGACTGTTCAATCGGGACCCCTGAGGGTCATGGTTTGCGGCAGAATGACCCAGTTCAGATGGGTGTGACTCACCTGACTTGCTCTCAAATCAGTCTCACTGAAGTCAGCCCCACGCACAATTGCCAGACTCAAATTGACCGATGAAAGCGTCACTTTGCGCAAATTGGCAGCGCTCAAATTCGCTCGATCCATCCTTGCCCAACTGAGATCTGCCTCTGTCAAATTTGCCCTGGTCAACTCAGCCTCTTCCAGATTTGCCCCTCTCAGGATTGCCAGAATTAGTTGAGCCTCAATTAGATTCGCCTGTTGCAGGTTTGCGCCCGTCAAATTGGCACGGCTCAGATTCGCATGGCTCAGGTTGGCTGCCTCCAGATTTGCTCCATTCAGATCGGCACGGCTTAAGTCTGCCTGCTTCAAGTTGGCATGTGCTAGTTCTGTCCGCTCAATGTGAGCATTCTGCAATCGCGATCGCACTAGCTGGGCGTGGATCAAACTGGCTCGACAAAGATTTGCTTCGGTCAGGTCTGCTCCATTTAAATTAGCCGCTATCAAATTTGCATGACTCAGATTTGCAGAGGATAATTGCGCTCCCTGGAGGTTGGCTTCATGCAGGTTCGCTCGAGACAGATTTGCCTCAGATAGGTTTGCGCCTCTTAGGGTAGCTCTCCACAGTGAAGCTCCACTCAAATCGGTATGAGTGATCGTGGCTTCCGCCAAATCAGCCCCACTCAATTTTGCCCCACTTAAACAGGCTCCCGTTAGATTGGTGCGTTGTAAAATGGCACCCGTTAAATCTACACCAATCAAATTGATCCCACTTAAATCTGCCTCAAACAAAAGCGCTTTCTTAAACGAGACTCCAGTTAAATCGACCTGATGTAAATTAGCACCTGTTAAATCGATGGTTTTGAAATCTCTTTCCCCTGCCGCATAGCGGAGAAGGAACTCCTGAGCATCCATTTCCCGTTCCTCGCCCTGTAGTCTAGCGATCGTAGCTCTGATAGCTATTAATATCGGTACCCGCTTCCCATACCACTCACTCACAACCTGCTGGAACTTCAACCTGAATGTCTTGAACCATTTGCAAAGCCACCTTAGCCATGATGGCTCCTCCTTTTAATCAATTGAGGCTTTAAACTGTCACTCAATGTTTCTTCTGGCATCTTTTAACTGGCTGCTGTCTAGCCTGTAGAGGTTACCAGATCAGAAGCAAGGGCGATCTTGGAAAAATTGGAATGATTAAGCGAGTGATTGGTAGAAATGGAAATGTAACTGAGTTGCGTGTTTTAATTCTGACGTAACTTTATGAAAAGGAAAAGGCTGATTTTAGATTTATTCATGCTTAATATAACTATGTCTTAATCTGCGTGTTTGCTATCCTATCAGTGGTCTGTCAAGAATTATTTTGTGGGTTGAAAATCCCAAAATAATCACCCCTTCCCGATCCTAAACTCACAAACACAAAGTTGACAAACCATTAGGGATTAATGGCACTGACTTAAAACAAAGCCCTACTTACCTTGTTCTCCAGGCTCAGCCTGGGAACACTGGCTGAGAGGCTCTGCCTCTATCAGCGCTAGAGGCAGAGCCTTGGAACGAGAGGGAGGATGATGGGAATGTGCGGTCACTCGTATGTTTCCGCTTATTTCAGTGCCATTGCACTAGGAATTATGGGAAAGGATCTGAAGGGAATTCTTTCTTACGCAGTCGCTCAATCCTACAAATGATTTAGGACTGCTATAGGATGGAAAGAGAGCGTTCATTTGTTGAGTGGACGCTCTCCAAGTACTTAACTATGGCTCTGCATTTTCAGTCTTTTGAGGATGCCCTGGAGTTTTGTCAAGACCAGGGAATGCGCTTAACTAAGCAGCGCCAATTAATCTTGAAACTACTTTGGGAAACTGGCGAACATCTGCCTGCCAGTGCTATTTACGAGCGTCTGCGCCAGCAGGGGCACCAGATTGGACATACTTCGGTTTATCAAAATGTTGATGCCTTGACAAAGGCTGGGGTGATTGAGCGGGTTGAAAGAGCTGAAGGTTGTCTTTACAGCCGTCCTACCTATTTTCACTTTCACGTCCATTGCTTGGATGACGATCGCATCATTGATGTGCAGATTACTTTACCGTCGGACATTATTGCGGCGATCGAAGACCAGGTTGGCTTTAAAGTGCAAGATTATCATGTGGAATTTTTTACTCACAAAGCTGAGTAATGGCACTAGAAATCACAACTGCAAGACTTCAATTACGTCCATTAAAGCTAGAGTCTATTACAGAAGTACATGGTTTATGGACTGATGCAGACATACGCAGGTATTTATGGGATGACGAAATTATTTCCCTGGAATTGACGGCAGCAATTGTGCATATAGCGATCCTGTTTGGATTGTGAAAGGACTTTCCCGTCAGGGAAAGACTTTCACAACTCTTCTTTTTTACAAATGATTTAGGACTGCTATATAGCAGTTTTGAATGTTTTAACCAGCAAGGTTTTGGTCAGTGGGGCATTTATTTGCATGGGTGCAATGAGCTAATCGGTTTTTCTGGCTTCCGCTTTATCGACGATAGTATTGAGATTGAGATTCTCTATGGTCTTGCATCCAGATATTGGGGACAGGGTTTAGCAACGGAAGCAGCGATCGCCCTCCTTCACTACGGCTTTGAAGTCTGTCAATTTCAGCAGGTATTTGCTGGAGTCAATCCACCGAATGTGGCATCTCTGCGGGTTGCTGAAAGGATAGAGATGAAATATCATCGCTCTTTACAAACCCCTTCAGGCGCAGTTTGCTTTTACATGATTGAACGTGAAGAATTTTTGTCAAAGCGCTAGTAGACTGCCAACATCGGGCACAGCGTTCACCTGGAGTACCCTTTTGGTGGGGTTAAACGCAGTGGGATCGGTCGGGAATTAGGTCTGGCAGCCCTTGACCTCTACAGTGAACTAAAAAGCGTGTTTATCGCCGAGTAGGAAATTCACCCAATTAAAAATTGCCTCATATGGAGGGTGGGACAACTTTTAGATCCCGGTTTCTGGCAGGATGATTGGGTTGCCAGGACTAAAGTTAGAAGATTGGGCAATCAAGGGGTTGCAAACGGCTGATTTAGCAGTACAATCGTACTATTCCTTCTTTTGGGTGATGCTCCTGCTACCTACATTGAGCTATCCCTCTGTCAGAATAGCCGGTTACCCCCCAGCCATGAAAGAACTTCAAGCTCGAATTCAAGCCATCCGTACCCTCCAAACTGAAATGAATCTTGCCAGACAGCCCGATTCTGAACTGCTCAGCCTGGATGAGCCAGAAATTCGGAATCAGGCGAAGCTGGTAGAAATGCCAGAGAGGGTTCTGGAAGAAAAGCCAGTGACGCGATCGCGGCGTAAATCCCAAACTTCCTCAAAGCGTAAAGCTTCGGCTTCAGCCGCCCAGCAAAAGGCTCCCGTTCCCTTCCGCCAGTTGCGTGAGAACCAGGAACCCCTTCCGCCATTTGCCGATGACCTGAAACGGTTAGAGGCTCAGGCAGAACGAATTAATCAGGTTTTGGCTGAACGCTCCCAAAATTCAGTTAGCCTTGAGCAACTTGAGGGGGCAGATGAGGGCGGAAACGGGGATGTAGCCATCAACCCACCCGTGCCGGCGCAACCCCCGAAAAAATCCTCTGGGCGATCGCCTTCAGCCCGCAAGAAGACAGCAAAAGGGACAAAGCAGACACAACCATCCGATGACGAGGGGGAGGTTTCACCGATGTCGGCACTCGAAGATGAAGAGGCAGATCACCTGAAAGCACAGGCAGAACGAATTAATCGCCTATTGGCAGAACTCGAAGAAACGATCCGGGAAGCGGGAACGATGGCGGGAGAGTCCCGCCACAAAATCGGGGTTTCAGAGTCAGTCCTGGATGAGCGCAAAAGGCAAGCACAAGGCGATCGCAAACCGCCACCACCATCCCAAACCTTTTATGAATCGCAACCCCCAGTCTATGCCCAGGGAAATCTGAAAAAAGCAGTGCAGGAAGCTGCCCAAACTGCCCAGGCTTTGCGATACCTTTCCCATCGCGACTATCCCGATCAATTGGATACAATCTCATCCCAGAATTTTACCCGTAGCCGTCTACCTTCCCCCCACCGCCCCCCAATCAAACGCCTGGGACTGCGTCTGCGAGGACTGTTCCAGGTTCCACGTAAGCCATTAGACAGGTTGGGAGATGCCTTTTTGTGGATTGTGATCGCAGCGGTGCTCCGGGTGGGTTCACGGTTTCTGATCATGACCTACCCTGCTTACACCCCCCTGATCATGATTCTGATGTTGGCTCCTGCGGCTGGTGCTGTTTACCTGGCACTTTTTGTCCCCAGAGCCGGGTTTGTCTCGGTTTACCGTCTGTTTCTCATCATGGTAGGGCTACTCCTGGGCGGAAAGCTTTGAGGCGATTTCCGCAAGAGAAATTACAGCGAGTAAAGTAGGTTTCAAGTTTCAGGTTTCAGCTAGCTAATTAGCTGAGAATCAAGGGTCGTAAGGACTCAACACCCTAACACCTGTTCTGTAGCTCTACTACCAACAGCATGGCTTACAGTGCCTGTGGGGATGCTATGGGCTAAACCCAATCTGCCAAGGAGAGCTGATTTCTAACCTGAAAATTTTCCTAAAAGTCGCTGTCAACCAACAATTAACAGCCAACAACTCATAACCAACAACCACTGACCCAACACCCACCACCTTCTACATCCTTAAACCCTGGAGGAACCAATGGACAATCGGAAATTTTATAGTGCCATTCCTAAGCAGATTGTGGCGGGTGGCTCGGCATTGCTGGCAGTGGCTCTGCTGATGGATTTTCATGTCCTGCCATCTTTGGGTAGTCGAAAAAATGATGGAGAAGCCTGTCAGCGGGTAGTGCAGTCCCAGGCAAAGCTATCGAGATCTCAGTTGGCGCGGTTGTTAACCATTCCGGAGGGCGATCGCAAACAGAAGGTCAGGGAAATTCTGAAAGATCCCTACTGTGAATTATCTAATTTGCAAATTCGGGCAGGTGCCCCTGCGCAGCGAGAAGCATACCCAATGGAGTTTGACCCGCAGACCTGGTTGGTCATTCTCTACGAAGGAGAGCAGTATGCGGGATACAGAATCAATGCTCGCTAAGGATTTCAAATTTAATAAAATCCATCCTTGCATCCCTGGAAGTGTTTGCGTCCAGCGGAGTCTGGATTCAGTATTTGGGAATAGAACCAGAATGGTTCTGTTGATTGCCATCTGGTTGCTCCCCCTGGGTTGTAGTCGTCCTACTCCTGAACCGCCCATTACCCTCAAGCTCTATCAGTCCTGGGAATTGCAACCTGGTGACAGTATTGGTGGGCGACAGATTTTGGGCGGCTTAGGCGACATTTCGATCGCCCTGGATGGCGGCAATGCCTACGCCCCTTTCAATGGCAAAACCCAGCTTGATAAAGGAAATTGTCTAATTTTCTCCAGTCCTGAGGTTCCAGCCTATTTGTTTCGTCTGTGTGGGCTGGATAGCCCCCGCCTCGGCACTGTTAACCAGGGGGACGCCTTGGGCAGAGGGCGATCGCTTCAGTTCGCTGCCCTCCGTAAACAGCCGAATGGCACCTGGGCGATCGTGGAACCTGCCAAAGAAATTCTTGAACGAACCCTAACTCAATCATGAATGTCTCTTCCAAAGCTGTCTCTTCCCAAGTTGTTGCTTCTTCGGCAGTTTCTACCCAACCCAACCCTTCCCAAACTGAATTGGACACACAATCGCCCGTCAAACCCCACCGGGAAGTATTTGGCAAGCCTCCCTCCGCTCAAAAGAAGCGACAGCTAGAGGCGGCTTTGCCACCCGGAGCTTTAGTCATTGTGGATGAGGTGATCACGACCCATCAGGGGAGAACCTATGGGGCGCTATTCTCTGAGCCTATCCCAGAACCCCTCAACCTGGTACTAGAGCCTTCCACCCCAATCAAGTCCTGGAAGCTTTGGGCGCATGGTCTGTTTACTACCCTGAGTCTGTTTGCCGTTTGCCTGGGACTTACCCCCCCTGCTTTTGCCACGAACAGCTTTGGGGCGATCGATTTCTCTCCGCCCACGAATGTTCCTTCGGGTGAGGATAGTTCCTATCCCCCGCCCAGTCCAGAATTCTCCCCCGAACCCGCCCCAGAATTCCCCGTTGAACCTGCACCCGAAACCCCTCAAGTACCTGAATTAGCTCAGGCGGAACAACTTCCTAGAGCGGCGGATTCCTTTCCCCAGGCAGATTCTCCTACCACCTCTGCCCCATCCCCCTTTATCTTCCCGGATCCGCTGCCTGCTGAACCAGCACCTCCTCCGGAAGCTGCCCCCGCCAACCGTTCGCCGGATATTCTTAGTTTTTCGCCTTTCGCCGCTCCCCCCAACCCTGCTCCCGCTCCCGCAACTCCCAACCCTGCAACCACTCCACCCGCTCCTTCTACCCCCAGTGCTCCCAAAGCCTCTCCCCTTGGTGACATCTTTATAGGGGGGGCAGAATCTCTGGTTGCCCGCACTGTGGGTCATGCCGAAGGGACACGCAATCCAGATGGCAGCAAAACTCGTGCCTTTCAGGGGCATTCCGATCCTGGTAATGGAGTTTGGAACCTGGGTAGTTTTTCGTTTCAGCACTGTCGAGAATATGGTTGTTCAACTGCTGAACAAGCAGATGTTCACCAACTAAATCGGTTAAGGGGGCAAACCGAAAAACTGCGTCAGCGAATGGCTGCTTTAGGGATTGAAATGTCGCTTTTGGAAGAGTTAAACGGAATTGACCTGGCAAACCAGGCTCCCCTTGCCGCCCTGGGACAACCCGGCTATCCGGAGTGGCTAAAGAAAGCCCGTGATCAAGGATTGCGGGGAGAAGAAGCCATTCTGTGGGCACGAGTCAGTTCCTACTGGGATCCTAGCCGGAATGGTTGGAATGCTCCTGGTCTGGGTAATACGGAGTCCCGGATTGAACATGACCAGAACCGCAGGCTAACCGCGATCGCCCGTGCCCTGGATATCTATCAACAACAGGTTGCCGCAGGCAAAATTCCCCATGCCCAGCCAGGACAAAAGGTTGCTGCCGCGTTACCCCAGGAACAGACGGTTAACAGCATCATTTTTCAGGATCTGGTGAATTAAGAGTAAGAGCGGAGAGGAGATTCGGGGGGCGGGGGCGGGGTAGTAGTTTTTGGTTGTTAGTTGTTAGTTATTAGTAAAGATCAACTAACCACTAACCACTAATCTCCCTGTACCTTACCCTTAACGATTAAAGTCGCTGCAACAGGTTCAAACCGTGGGTGTCTGTGCCGCAGGTTCTCAGCAGATTGTAGGTTTCACTCAGCTCTTCGACTCGTAGAGTTTGGACAGGGCTAGTGCGCCAGGGGGTGGGATTATCGTAGGCATAGTAGGTTTCTACCCCATCAATCCCTAATCGGGCAGCTTCCGGGATCAGATCATCGGGCGATCGCCGGTATCGGACTGGGTGTGCCAACACTGCCAGCCCACCAGCCGCGTGAATCGCAGCAATCACCTGGTCTGCTTGATAGGCTTCATCAATTGCAGCCTGCCTGAGTAGGTACGGCATCATCGAAAAGTGCTGGGGATCAAACGCATATCCCAGGATGTGGACTTCCGTTTCCAGAAGATTGGCGTTGATTTCAACCCCTGTCCACAGGATAGGGGCAGTTTGAGTTGGATTTTGTTCTTGCCACCTGTGGAGCCAACGCTGGGCAATCTGGTAGCCGTTAACAGTATGGTGATCGGTGATCGCAAACCCTTGAAGACCAATCTCAACCACCTGTTGCATGAGCCTCTCCGGCGGTAGCTTCCCATCTGAACAAACCGTGTGCATATGGAAGTTGTAGGTTGTTGGGCAACTTTCCGTATGAATGGTCTGAAATACGTGCCTCAGTGCCGTTGCATTCTGAGCGACGGGTACCGCCAGCGCTTTAGCCTGAGTCAAATTAGCCACCATAGACGCCTCTGTATACAGTAAGTAGGGCTGGTCTCGTCTATATATTTACATATTTTAATTTTTGTCGGCTTGGTAGCATTTTGCTAGAACGTTGGTTCCGAATGGCGACAAACTGGCTTTCTGGTAAGGCTATAACCAAAGTTTGGGCACTGAGCAGAAGAAACCGGGTTTCTTTTTATGCCGCTCAAGATCATGCTCCACAGATTCAAACTAATTATTAAAGAAATAAGAAAATGAAATTCGACTTGAAGCGATGTTTTAATGAATCCTCAGATTAAAGGGTAACCGAACGTAGACACCCAACGGGTCATTCATCCCTTTCAGGACTGCCAGATCTTCCTGGAGCTTTCTCAACTCAAGGGACAACGGATCGGATTGGGGAGAGGATGCCAATATCTTTTCCCCAATTAACCTGCCGAAAATACGCTCCTCCAGGCTACGGAGCTTAGGATACTCTTCAATCTGCCACTTATCCCCTAACTTGGCACGTTTAGCGGCATCCCGAAGGGCATCTTCTAAACCACCGAGTTCATCGACTAAGCCTAAATCTTTTGCCCGTCGTCCAGACCACACCCGTCCCTGGGCAATTTCAGCTACTTTAGATTTTGTCAACTTGCGAGATTCAGCCACTTTAGTTAAGAACTGATCATAATACCTGTCCACTGCTTTTTGGATCAGGGTGAGTTCCTGGGGGTTCTTAGGACGGTAAAGGGAAAAGGTATCAGCAAACTGCCCGGTTTTGACCGCGTCCCAGGTAATGCCGTTGTTGTTGGCAAGCGTCTGGAAATTGGGCAGGATGCCAAACACACCAATGGAACCGGTAATTGTATTGGTTTCAGCAAAGATGCGATCGCTGTAGGTTGAGATCCAATACCCCCCCGAAGCCGCCACCGAACCCATGGATACAACTACTGGTTTGGCTTTGCGGGTCAATATGACTTCGCGTTGAATAATTTCGGAGGCAGAAACACTGCCGCCCGGGCTATTGACGCGCAGAACCACCGCTTTAATATCGTCATCCTGGCGAATCTGGCGCAGTTGTTTGGCGAGGCGATCGCCCCCGACTTCCCTGCGGCTACCCTGACCGTTGACAATATCGCCTTCAGCATAGACAACGGCGATCTTCTCCCCAGAACGGCGATCTCGGGCAATGGCATCCTCTGCCACCCCGGAATAGGCTTTCAAACTAAGTTGGCGAAAGGTCTTTTCTTCATCGTCCTCGCCTGTCGACTGTTTCAGGTCTGTTACGACCTCATCCAGGTATGCCAGACGGTCAACTAAACGGCTTTTCAGTGCTTCCTCTGGCATCAGAATGCCCTGACTATTAGAAAGAGACTGAATTTGTGAAGCCGTCAGTTTTCGGTCTTTACTGGTTGCCGTGACGAAATCGCCCCACAGGTCCGTTAATAGAGCCTCAGTTTGTTGACGGTTTTCTGGGCTGCGCTTGGTCAGCAGAAAAGGCTCTACCGCAGACTTGTACTTCCCTACCCGCGTCACCTGAACCCCAACCCCGACTTTTTTCAGGGCATCGGCAAAAAACATGGCTTCTGAACTCAGCCCATTTAGCTCCAGGGTGCCAATGGGATTCATGGCAAGCGTGTGAGCAACCGATGCTAGATAGTATTCCCGCTCCTGCCAGTTGACATCGTAGGCAATGATTTTCTTCCCAGATGCCCGAAAGCGGTGCAGGGCAGCTCGAATCTCCTTCAATGTCGCAAAGCCAGCACCACCCACGCCTTCGGAACTGCTGTAAATGTAAAGTCCAACAATGCGAGGATCGGAGGTCGCGTGGTTAATGGCATCAAGGGCAGCACGCAGAGTAATGGTTTCCGTCTCATCACTGCTTAATACCTCTCCAATGGTGCTGGAGCCTGGTCTGGCATCAGCAATATTCATTGCCAGGTCCAAGGTCAACACCGTTTTATTTTTCACGGTGGGACCCGTTTCTCGGGACGCCACCATGATTACGAGGGCAAGTAGACCACCAATGCTCAAACCGAGAAAGATCAACAAACCCAGCAGAGTCGCAAAGGTGTACTTGAGAAAATCACGCATAGTTGGCAGTTGGCAATAGCTGTTAGTTTCTAGCTTAGGAGGTAATTTCGGTAACTGCCACTGGTGTGACTGCCGACAGCTATTCTCTGAATACTTATTTCCCCCCCTTTCTGCGACACAATTCACACAGCTCAATCATTTTAATCTGTAAGGTTGAAAGTTCCTCGGACCCCAGTTTCAGGCTGGCTTCCAGTTCCAGCAGGATGGGGAGGGTTTGCATGAGGGTGGGTAAGGAGAGGGGTTCCACTTCTTTTTTGAGGAAGTAGAGGCGTTTGGGGTTGTTGATTTCGGCTGCCTGGGCGATCGCCTGCTCGTCCCGTTCGCCCGATTCCACCATTAGTTTGACCCACAGCCAGGTGCGGAATTGCCCCACTAGAGATTTAACGATCATCAAGCCAGGCTGGTTCTGGCGCAGCAGGTCAGCCACCAGGTCAAGGGCATGGGCGGTCTGACCTTGACGGATAGCACTCCCCAGTTGCAGGGTGTTTTGGGTACTGGTGGTAACGAGGGTTGAGATCGCGGCTTCATCCAATGCCTGTCTGGCGTTGCTACCGTAAAGCCTGAGTTTTTCCAGTTCTCCATAAAGCTGGCGGGTATCATTGCCCACGGACTCTGCCAACAGTTCAGTTGCACCTGGGGTTAGCTTGATGCCAACTTCCTTTGCCGCCTGTTGCACCTGCTTGACCAACAGATCCGTCTTCCAGGGAGGAATGACCGAAAACTCGCGCACTTCAGCGTACTTGAGCAGCAGTTTTGTCACTTTCAGGCGATTATCGGGTTTGCTACTAGAGGTCAACAGCAGCACACTGGTTTCTGGCAGGTTGGGGAGGGTGCGCTCCAGTTCGGCATAGAGATCCTCTGGGCAACGCTGGCAGAGGGGGGTATCAACCAGCCACACCAGACGGTTACCCATGCCAAACGGTGGGGTCATTGCCTGGTTCAAGCCCTGAACCACCGCATCCGGTTGATCGGGGGTAATCTTATCAAAGTTGAAACTGCTCCAGTCAGGATCCAGCACTCGCTGGCGCAGGGCAGTGGTAGCTTGGGCGATCGCAAACTCATCTTCTCCCCAATAGAGATAAATTGGCACCTGGGATACCACCTCCTGACCCATTTGTGTAATTGTATTGTCCTATTAGCTCTGACAAACTAGAACTAGAAAGATTGTGGGGATCACGGTCTATTCGGTAGATTGAATCTGTCTTCACCTGTTTCAGGGATTATTGAGGATGTGTTCTTAACATAGAAAAAAGTTCCGTTGAATCTGCGTATATTGAAGTAGTATTGCGAGGCGATCGAAAATTGGACGAAAACTATCAGACCTACCTTAATCGGGCAATGCGTCTAATTCTGCCAGAGACGTATCGGTCTCAGGTGCAGTTGATTCAAGAGTCACCCAAGTTTCGACCGCATTCAGACCAGGGGCGTCAGGCAGTACCGTTTCCGGGGTACACCATCATTACTCCCACTGGCAGCGAAGATGTCAAGAATCTTGCCCTTTATAGCAGTCTGAAGCATTACCAACAGCAGCTATTGCAGCAATTGGGAATCAGGCTATTCGCGCCCGTGCCGCCAGAAAGTTTCCATCTCACTCTGGCTGATCTGATTTGGGACAGTGCCTACCGGGCTGCCAGCGAAGAAAATCCTAATTTTGACTCTCAACTTCAACAGCGGATTGCCCAGATTTTTGAGCAGTGTCAGCCAGTTTCAGAGGCAAAGGCGATTGAGTTTCAGCCGATCGGCTTAATGATGATGACGCGGGCGATCGCCCTTTGTTTGGCTCCGGTAGATGAAGATTCCTACGAACGGGTGCTCAAGTTTCGTCGGGCAATTTACCAAAACCATGAGCTGATGGGGTTAGGCATTGAGCAGCAGTATTATTTCACTCCTCACATTACGCTGGGTTATTTTGGCGAAATTCCGTCTTCTCAAGATTTGGAAGCGCTAGGCGATCGCATCACAAGTTTGAACCAGCAGTGGATTGATGCAGATACCCAGGAGTTTTGGGTGCATCGGGCAGAACTGCACAAGTTCGACGATATGACCCATTACTACCGGAAACCTGACTGGGCGGTGTTTGAGTTTTAACTGAATCAAAACGGTGTACGACATCCTTAGGTCCCTGGTTTCTGGCAAGATAATTGAGTGAATTCCACCAGGCTCAATCAGAAACCGGGGATTTGGCTATCCGGTTGCCTATCTTATGGATTTTGGATTTGAATGTTGAAAATGTCTACCATCGGGAGCAACGCCGCATGAGCAACCAGGAAATTCGGGCTGGCTGGGTCAAGGTTCCGAATGGAGGCTTACAGATAGATTCCTATCTAGCAGAACCAATCGGCGAGGGACTCTTTCCAGCCGTAATCGTGATCCAGGAAATCTTTGGTGTCAACTCCCACATTCGCGATGTAACCGAGCGCATGGCGCGGGAAGGGTATGTGGCGATCGCTCCTGCGATCTACCAGCGTACTGCCCCCGGTTTTGATGTGGGCTATGGAGAAGAAGACCTCGTTCTGGGACGTCAGTATAAGGATATGACAACCGCCGATGAGTTACTGGCGGATATACAGGCAGCGATCGCTCATTTGAAAGCAAAACCCAATGTGAAAGCAACGGCGATCGGTTCGATTGGCTTCTGCTTTGGGGGGCACGTCGTTTACCTGGCAGCCACCCTACCGGATATCAAAGCGACCGCCTCCTTCTATGGCGGCGGCATTGCTACCCTGACTCCCGGCGGCGGTGCTCCCACCATCACCCGCACCCCTGAAATTAAAGGGAAAATTTACGTTTTCTTTGGCACTCAAGACCCACTGATTCCCAACGACCAGGCAGATCAGGTCGCTGTTGCACTCCAGGAACACCACATTCCCCATCAAGTTTTCCGCTACCCAGCTTCCCACGGTTTTTTCTGTGACCAGCGGGCTGACTACAATCCAGAGGCTGCTGCCGCTGCCTGGGAACAGGTCAAGCAACTGTTTCACCAGGAGCTAGCTTCCTAATCCCGGATAAGAAATCCTTGTGATGACCAATCCTCCCTTACTGATTCAATCCGTTTCCGACACTGCGCTGGCGGTTGCCTATGCCCGTGCCCTGGAAAGCGATCGCCTAGATGCCCTGTTTCAAGACCCCTATGCCCGTCTTCTGGCAGGAGAACAGGGAAAAGCCATTTATCAGAAGATTCAGGGCGATCGCTCTATTGGCTGGCTCATTTCTACCCGTACCGCTGTTTTAGATGAGCAAATTCTCCAGGGGATTCAACACCACGGAGTCGATACCGTCCTTAACCTGGCAGCCGGACTGGATACCCGCCCCTATCGGATGGTATTACCTGCTGACCTCCGCTGGGTTGAAGCCGACCTCCCTCCAATCCTGACCTATAAACAGGAAGCATTGGCAGAAGCTCAACCCAGGTGCAGGCTAGAACGGATTCCCACCGATTTGACCAATGCATTTCAGCGTCACAGTCTTTTCTCCCAGGTCAACGCTACCGCAACCAGGGTACTGATCCTTACAGAAGGCATCCTCGTCTACCTGTTGCCCAGCCAGGTCGGGGATCTCGCTGCCGACCTGAATGCCCAGCCCACCTTTTCCACCTGGCTCAGTGACCTGGTATCGCCCCTGTCGGTCAAAGTTGCCCAGCTACGCATGAGCAAAGAACCCATTGCCAGAGAAGTTCAACTCCAGTTCGCCCCCGATGATGCCAACCAATTCTTCAGTGCATATGGATGGCAAATGGAGGAGTCGCGATCGCTCTGGCACGAAGCCCACCATCTCAACCGAGAAGTGTTCTTTGGCAAACTTGCCCGCTGGCTGCCACCGTTTAATATTAGAGTCATCAAGCTTCAGCGGAGGATGGAGTGAGAAGTGGTCAGTAGTCAATGATTGAGTAAACAGTTTTTGGCTGTTAGTTTTAGAGATTAGAGAGTCCGTCTAACAACCAACAAATGACTACTGACTACTGACTACCCCTCCTTACCGTTAACCCTCACTCCTCACCCCTCACTCCCCAGCCTCTCCCATGACTAACCCGATCAAAATTCTCCTCCAAACCACTATCCCGACGACTGAAGACGACTGGAGTATTGCCCGTTTTTCCATCCTGCATCATCATCTGGCATCCCTCCAGGATGATCAGGGAAATTTCCTCTGTGAGGTCGTATCCCGCGATCGCGAGTCTGACTCCAATGGCGATGACCCCATCCTCAGTCGCCTCGGTGACTCCGATTTTGACCAACTCTGGTTGTTTGCGGTTGATGGGGGCGACGGGATTACCCAGAAAGACTGTGAAGGGATTAGTACATTCCGGCAACGGGGTGGCGGTATCATGGCAACCCGCGACCATATGGATCTGGGATCTTCCCTTTGTTCACTGGCTGGGATTGGGGCTGCCCACTACTTCCACACCAAAAACCCCGACCCGGACTCTTCCCGTCACTGCATTGACGATCCCTACACTACCTACATCTCCTATCCCAACTATCACTCTGGGCGTAACGGAGACTATCAGACAATTAAGGTTATCGAACCCCTACATCCCTTACTGCGAAACTCCCATTCCCCTAAGGGAGAGATTGAGTTCTTGCCTGCCCACCCCCATGAAGGTGCTGTTGGGGCACCTGCGGATGTTCCGAGTGCCCGTGTAATTGCCACCGGCACAAGTAAAGTGACCCATCGAACCTTCAATCTTGCTGTGGCATTTGAGCGAGAAAAAGACAGCCAAGGCAATCTATTCGGTCGTGCTGTTGCCGAATCTACCTTCCATCACTTCTGCGATTACAACTGGGATCCGAGGGCAGGGTGCCCCAGTTTTGTCGATGAACCTCCAGGCGATACCATGCAAACCGAACCTAGAGCGATCGCCGATGTCCATGCTTATATTAGAAACCTGGCACTGTGGCTGGCACCTGGAAAGGATGAAAGGTAAATGTCTCCCACTTACAACTCTCCACTCGTCGTATGTTCCTACTGTCCAAACTCTAGACGTGCCTGATCAATAATTTCAGCCGTCACAATGTCTAAATTTGCTTCCCGCGCCAGATGCTCAATGCGTTCCCGTGCCTGGGACCGCACAAAAAAGGGGATGCTTTTCAGTTTAGCCTTTGCTTCAGGTGTCCACTTGAGTTGGTCAGTCATGTCAAAATCACCCACTGTCAATGATTTACTTTATCGGAGGTCAGCGACTGCCACCCGGCTTCCCAGAGCGATCGCTGCTGCAATAGTTTTGCATTAATCCAAAATCGCACATTGGGATCGCAGGCGGCTACTATTTCGGCAAATACCCAGGTTCCTTGATTTTTACGATTAACCACTTGAAAATGTCGCCAGCCTTCGACAGTTTCACAGGCAGTCCACTTGGAACCAATAAGATGGGGAAATTTTTGTTTGTGTGCCATTAGGAATACTAATGAAATTTAGTGTAAACAGCGACCCATCCAAAACTTTACAACACCGTATCGACAAACTTGGGCTTAAATAGGGGACAGAACCCTACAAGTCGGGCATACCCATCACTGAACAACGGCTTATGAAACCTCAAGCTTCCGCCATCCGCAAAGCAATCCCGACTGGAATTGCAGCATTGCTGACAACCCTCAGTATTGCCACGCCAGCGCGATCGCAAAGCCTGGAACACACCCAACAACTATTATCGACCCGCAAATGCCCCCGTTGTGAGTTGAGTAATGCTGGATTGGTTTCTGGCAATCTTTCTGGTGCCGATCTAACCCAGGCAAACCTGGCAGGGGCGAACCTCAGTCGGGCAAATTTACAGGGCGCAAATTTAAGCGGGGCAAATCTGGCAGGGGCAAGCCTCTATGGCGCTAACCTGGTTGGCGCGACCCTGGACGGAGCGAACCTGACTGCCGCAGATCTGCGGGGAGCTTACATGATGGGGGCATCCTTGACCGCAACCATCATGAATGGAGCACTGTTGCAAGGTGCCGTTGGGCTGTCCCCTGAGACTGGTAGTGCAGAGCAATTCTACCAATGGGCGCTACAGGATGAACGCCGCAAAAACTACGCGGGTGCCATTGATAACTTTACCCAGGCACTCAGTCGTAAACCTGACTTTCCGCAGGCTTATCTCGGTCGAGGCGTGGTTCTTTTGCAGACGGGTGAAGAAAGTGCGGGTCTGACAGATGTGCAGCAGGCTGAACGATTGTTTACTGCCCAGGGCAACCAGGAAGGAAGCAAGCTGACTCAAGAAATGATCAAACAACTAACCACCCCCCCGCCCCAACCTAAATCGGGTAATGGCTTGGGAATTGCACTCTTAGGACTTATAGGAACCGCGTTGCAGTTTCTTCCATTGTCAATTTTTTAGCGGCAGGAACCGGAACGGCTTTCTTCGATTTGCGCTGGGGAGCGATCGCTGAAAACACGACAGATACCGCATCTATATAGTCATCCAGCGTCCTTTGTCGAGCTTTGCTGGGGTGCAGAGCGGAAGATGGTTCTCCAGGCTGGGTAAAACCCGTTAACCGCTCTGATCGGGTTTTCATGCCTAGTTTGAGGACTGCCATCGAGCGGGTAAATTTCCGTCTCTCTGCCTGGTAGGATTGGCGACCTCGATTTCCTAAGGGCGCTGCTTGAGTACGCTGGGACTGCTGCGCCACCGATTGCTGGCTGGAAAATACAGTGAACGAAACTGCTGACACTGCCCCCACCGCAACAATCACTGTAAACCACCCCGCTAAAAAAACAGCTCGTTTCTGAGATGGGGAGTCAGAATACGGTGAACATTTGGTCTGAAAACGTTTGAGCAGCATTGGACTTAAGGGGGAGACAGGTGAAATGAACCGAAGAACCTACTCAACAAGTGTGCCCATGACTACACCCTTATGACTCTACTTTACGAATATCCGTCATCAAGTCTTATCGAAACTGAAACCGCCTTTGATGAATCTTTATATAGCCGTCGTTCCCTACGGATTCTCTATTATCCGTCACTTACCACCAATTGCCTGTCACCACCTATACAAGCTAATTCCCTGTACCCAGGATATACCGAAATGGATTTTTATCTTGGCTAAATTCGATACCGGGCACCTTCTTTAATCGAGTCATTAACAGTCTTTAATCAAAGGGGGTACCGCAAGGAGGTAGTGCAAGCTGTAGGAGTGTAGAAACCGCTCACAGCTTTCTTTTATGCCAAATTATGACTAGGCATCATGCCGGTTTACACGTTAGACTAAAAGCTTCCTCAAAGCCGATTCAAAAGCTACCTGAGTTTAATGCTGGGTGTTAGACAATAAGGCTTTTTGGATAGGTTCTTAAAGAAGTCTTTTGCTCCAACTCGTGATAAGTGGTTCACTTTTATCGCTAAATTGCAAGATGTTCTTTTAGTGACATCTATTTTCATCGACTTAGCCCCAGTCGGTTTTCAGTAACGATATTGGTGTTCCAGATCCGTGATTGGCTTATTTGAGAATTACTGTCTCAGGGATTACCCCATCCCCTCTACCAGAACATGAGCGCTGAAGACATATCCAGGGAAGTTTGTAATGAACCCTGATAAGCCAATGAGTGATTCTGAAGCTGGGGATGCGCCCAAACGGCAGCGGTTGGAAATTATCACTAACATTGCTCAAATGAAACCGTCAGAGGTTGCGTTACAGGAACCTGAAGAGCGCTATCAGTTGGCAGTCCAGGCAGGACAGGTGGGAGTTTGGGATTGGGATTTGCGCAGCAATCAAGCCTACATCGACCCCTATCTCAAAACCATGTTGGGCTATGCCGAGCACGAAATCTCGAACAGTATTGATGATTGGCAGAACTTAGTCCATCCTGATGACTTGGATCAAGTTCTGTCTGCGATTGAAGCCTGTCTGGCAGGAAACCAGTCAGAGTATACAAGCGAATACCGAATGCGCCATAGGAATGGCAGCTACCGCTGGTTTCTGAATCGCGGGGTTGTATTCAGGGATGAGCAGGGCGAACCCTGTCGGATGCTGGGTACCCGCATCGATATCAGCGATCGCAAACATGATGAAGCGGTTCATCAGCAGGCAGAAGAAGCTTTGCGGCAAAAAGCAGCCTGGGAACAGTTGCTGCGATCACTGACTCAACGAATGCACCAGTCACTCGATCTGGAGCAAACTTTGACCACTGTCGTCACCGATGTACGCCAGACGCTACTGGCTGATCGGGTGCTGGTCTTTCAACTGCATAAGGATGGATCGGGGCAGGTGATCAAGGAATCGGTTATGCCAGAGTACCCCGTGACCCAGGAAATGCGTTGGGTTGATGAATGCTTCCCTTCGGATTGCTACGAGCATTACCGCCAGGGACTTCCCCGCATAGTACCCGATGTGGTACGGGACGAGTGGGCAGACTGCATTGCAGAATTTATGCAATCGATAGGGGTGAAATCGAAACTGGTTGCCCCCATCACCCAACGCTGGGAGGATGACTCAGTCGATGTTTGGGGACTGCTGATTGCCCATGCCTGTTCATACCAGCGGCAGTGGCAGCCTGCCGAAGCGGATCTGTTGCAACAGGTGAGCAATCAGGTCGCGATCTCCATTCAGCAATCAGAGTTATACCAACAGGTGCAACAACTCAACGCCACCCTGGAAACCCAGGTACGGGAACGCACGGCTGAGTTGGAACAGGCCCTAGAGTTTGAATCGGTATTAAAACGCATCACCGATCATGTCCGCGACAGCCTGGATGAAACGCAAATTTTGGAAACCGTGGTTCGAGAGCTTGCGAAAGGGCTAGAAGTTGATGGTTGTGATGTGGCTCTGTACGATCACGCACAGCAGGTCGCCGTCATTCGCTATGAATATATCTCTGAAGGTGTTCCTCCCGCTCAGGGAGCTATTTTGTCGTTTGAAGGTGCCGATGAGGTTTTGGTACAGGCGTTACGAGGCAAGACGTTTCAATTTTGTCGCATTGCCCCCGATCCGGTGCGTCCGATTGAGTATCAATTTGCTATTTTGAGTTGCCCTATTTTTGACAATCAGGGAGTCTTGGGCGACATGTGGCTGCTACGCCAGCAGGAACAAACCTTTAGTGACTCGGAAATTAGGCTAGTGCAACAGGTTACGAACCAGTGCGCGATCGCTATTCGTCAGGCGCGTCTATTCCAGGCAGCCCAGGCACAGGTAACTGAACTAGAGCGGCTCAACCGCCTCAAAGATGACTTTCTCAGCACCGTTTCCCACGAACTACGTACACCCGTTTCCAGCATTAGAATGGCAGCCCAAATGATAGAAACCCTCTTGTTTAGAAATGAACAGGGCAAAATCAGGGACGAATCTGATCCAACTCCATTAACCCTGGAAGCTACCTCAGCTCAGCGTCTATACCGCTATTTTCAAATCTTGCAGGATGAGTGCCAGCGGGAAATCAGTTTAATTACCAACCTGTTGGATCTGACTCGATTAGATGCAGAAGTAGAACCTCTAATTCTCACCCCTATTCGCTTGCAAATGTGGATTCCCCATGTCGTTGAATCCTTTGTTGAACGGCTTCACCACCACCAGCAAACCTTGCGGTTTGATTTGCCCGCTGACCTGCCACCCCTGACCACAGACCTTTCTTACTTACAACGCCTCTTAAGTGAACTATTAACCAACGCCCATAAGTACACCCCAGCCGGAGAAACAATTACTGTCGCAGCCAGGGTGGCAGGAGGAAAGGATAAAGGACTAGAAGCAAAGAATACAGAAATCAGTGACTCATCCTTTATCCTTCATCCTTCATCCTTCCAAAATCCTTCATCCTTCCAAAATCCTTCATCCCTACAAATCACTCTCACCAACACAGGAGTTGAAATTCCTGCCCAGGAAATACCCCGTATTTTCGACAAGTTCTACCGCATTCCCAACCATGACCCCTGGAAGCATGGAGGAACAGGTTTGGGATTGGCACTGGCTCGTAAATTGGCAGAACGACTGGGAGCAACTATCGAAGTTCAGAGCGCTAACATGCAAACAACCTTCATGCTATGGTTTACGCTTTGAGTTTAGCCAGAGTAATTGCCAAATTTTCTCCAAGTTTCTCAATCGACTCCTGCTGTTTCGAGTCCTTTAAGGAGCCATCCGGGTTAAAGGCTTCATGCGCCTTGCCTACTGCCACCTGATCGGGTAACACCAGAACTTTGATGTTTCCTAAGAGCGCCCGCAGTGGCACCAATCCCCGTAAACCACCCAATGCACCAGGAGAAGCACTCATAATCGCAGCAACTTTTCCCACAAAGCAACCGAGAGGAGGTTCTCCCTCAACCGGACGGGATGCCCAATCGATCGCGTTCTTCAATACCCCTGAAATGGAACTGTTATACTCTGGGGACGCAATCAACAGTCCATCGTGTGCCAGTAATAGATCTTTGAACTGACGTGCTCCGGGGGGAATTCCCTGCTCTGCTTCCAGATCTCCGTCATAGAGCGGCATAGATACATCGCGCAGATCAATAAATTTCACGTCGGCACCGGCTGACTGTGCCCCCGCACTGGCAACTTTAACCAGCTTTTTGTTGAAAGATTCAGTGCGAGTACTGCCAGCAAATACCAGGATCTTAGGTGTATAAGACATTGAGGAATCCGTTCCATACAACAAGTTGAACCAAGGGTAGCGCTAAATCCATTTTCAGAAAAGGATGTGTCAGATGTCAGGCATCAGAGAAAAAAAGGCAATGCATCCAGATAGTAAGAGTTCTGGGGTGGGCGTGTGGGGTTATATCTAATACAAGTGGAAACCGTGGTACATGTACGAATGCCTAAAGCTCACTCAAAATCGGGTGGTCTTTTATAGCAATAGGATTAAATTGGATCCAGGGCACGTCTTCAATTGAATCTGGATGCTTTGTATAACAGGAATTCCAACTTTTCAAGATTGAAGCTACACTTCTTGCCTACAAGAGCTTTGTAGCTAATTGACGATAGCTCCTAGTGGTCTGTCAAGTAATTATTTTGTGGGTAAAAACCCCAAAATATTAATCCCTTTCCTATTCCAGACCCACAAACACAACGTTGACAAACCCCCAGGTAAATCCAGAACATGTAAGTCCAGATAAATCCAGAAAAAATTTTCATGCTACTTGAGCGCGTTTTTATTCAGGCGGCAACGTTAACGCTGGCATCGATTTTTAGTCGTGTCGTTTGTGATGGCACGGGTAAGTTTTGCAATTGGGTCAAGGAAAAGGATGAAGACCCGAAGCAATTGCTAGATCGGGCAGCAGAGCAATATGCCCAGCGCTATGCAAATCGTCACGGCATTCTCAAGGTACTGGGAATGCGTGAGCCGGTCTCTCTGGAATCCGTCTACACTTCGGTTCAGTTTCTAGATGGGGACAGCATCAATCCCTATGACTCGATTGAGGATCTGGAAAAAGCGTTTCGGGAGCGCCCTGAACCTGGCTTTCAGCCACGTAATACCAAAAAACAAGATGGGCTGAAGGTGGCAAACAAACAGTCCTATTTGATGGTGCTGGGGGGACCGGGGGCGGGTAAGTCTACGTTTTTGCGAAAGATGGGCTTGGAGGCGCTCAAAGGCAGGACTGGGGGATATATCCATGAATGCATCCCGGTTTTAATCGAACTGAAAAGCTTCAACGCTCCAGAAATTGATATTACCGCAGCGATCGCCCAGGAGTTCCGTATTTGCGGCTTTCCTTCCTCTGAAGAAACCACCTTGAAACTGCTGGATCAGGGAATGTTACTGCTTTTACTGGATGGATTAGATGAAGTGCCTTCCCGCAACCTGGACGCTGCAATTCACCAGATTCAAGATTTTGTCGATCAGTACGATAAAAACCGCTTTATTACTTCCTGCCGGATTGCTGCCTATAACCACAATTTCAAGCGCTTTACCGATGTGGCAATGGCAGACTTTAGCCATGCTCAGATTAAACAGTTCATTTTTAATTGGTTCCATTCGGAGGTTGACTTACAGGCAAACACTGCCCAGCGCTGTTGGCAACTGCTACAAAAACCCGAAAACCGGACTGCCAGAGAATTGGCTCAAACACCTCTATTACTGACCTTGCTGTGTCTGGTCTACGACAAAAAGCAACAGTTTCCCCAAAATCGCAGTGTGCTCTACTCCAGAGCTTTGCGAGTGCTGTTGGAGGAGTGGGCTGCCGAAAAGCGGATCTTTCAGGAAGAGCTTTACCAGGGACTCAGTACTGAACTGGAAGAGGTGTTACTGTCTGAAATTGCCTATCAGGGGTTTGAGGCAAATCGTCTGTTTTTCCAGAAAAAGGAAGTGGTGAATCAGATCAAGCACTTTCTGGCAGATAACCTGAACGCCCCCCGGCATCTGGATGGTGAGGCGGTATTGGAGGCGATCGCCATTCAGCAGGGCATTCTGGTAGAACGCGCTCAAGATGTGTATTCGTTTTCCCATCTCACTTTACAGGAATACCTCACAGCTCAGCACATTGACGATCGCCAGGTCATTCGCAAACTGGTGACGGACCACCTCACCCACGAACGCTGGCAGGAGGTGTTTCTCCTCGTTGCAGGGTTAATGAAGGGAGGATCTGATTCCCTGTTGCAGACAATGGAAGCCCAGGCAAAAACCTTTATTAACACTCCCAAGTTGCGAGCACTGCTAACCTGGGCAACGGAGGTCACCAGTGGTTCTGGGAGTAACCTCCCCCCTGCCACCCGGCGCAGTACAGCCCTGTTTCTGGCACTGGTCAATGATTCCACATTCAACCTGGTGCATATCCTTCACCCCGAACTGTCCCAGGTTCTAAAACTGGCTGGCACCCTTGCCAATACCCGGCTTTCCGGCTTTACGACCAACCTGGATAAAACCCCAGCACGGGCTGCTATTCCTACTCGTGCGTTGGCGATCGCCCTGACCCAGTCACTTGCCACTCGCCAGGTGGGGCAGGTACTTAACCGGGCACTGGTGGAAACCTTTGTTAATAAACTGGCAACGTATCAGATCTTTAGGGAAGCTAATTTTGAAATTCTGATCAATCGCCTGCAAGAGTTAAAGGAAGAAGCTCCTGACATCCGCCAACCCGCCAGCCTCCATCAAGCTTTCCATCAGCGTGTCTATCAAATCTGGTTCAGCACGCTTAGACTGGACCCCACCTGGATTAATCTGTCTACAGAAGAACTCCGCAAACTGGAACGTTATCTCTATGCCAACTGGCTGATCGTGCGATGTAGACAGTCAGCCGTTAGAGTTTCTTCACAAACCTGGATGGCGATTGAGGAGCGGATGTTGAAGGGGTAGAAGGGGGCAGGTAATTAAAGTCAAGCTTTGAATAGGGATCAAAAACTTGCCATGAAAATTCAGTAAAAGTTGCAGAGAAATTACCGAACCAAATCCCAGGCAAGTGTTGCTAGGTTAGCAGGGAAATGATTATTCTTTCGCCTCCTGTCCTTCCACTTTCTTCGATATGTTCAAACAAGCGTTCTATGCAGGTTTTGTCAGTTTGGTTGTGATTAGCTCTGCTAACCCAACCTGGGCAATCACCGTTGAGTCAGTCCCTAACCCTCGCAGAAGCAATGGTGGTTGGGTGACAGACCTGGCAAATCTGCTGGATTCGCCCACTGAGAAAAAGCTGAATCAAATGATTTCAGCCTTGGAAGCCCAGAATGGCAGCGAAATTGCGATCGTCACTGTGTCGAGTACGGCTCCTGCAACTCCCAAAGTATTTACAAACCAGCTATTTAATCACTGGAAGATTGGCAAAAGACAGTCCAATAATGGAGTGCTGGTTTTAATTTCTAAGGGCGATCGCCGGACAGAAATTGAAACGGGTAAAGGACTGAAAGCTACGCTACCGGAGCAGCGGGTTAGCCAGATTATCAAACAGAAAATTACTCCGGCTTTTAAGCAGGGCAATTTCAATCAAGGGACACTGGCAGGAACTCAAGCCTTAATGGATGCGCTCAACAACAAAACTCCTGGCTTAAACCGTCCGATTGCTACTCAAACTCAATCAAAGGAGCAAAGATTGCTAGGCGGTATCATCTTATTGGCTTTTGTCGGTGTTGGAGTGGGGATTGTGGTTGCTTTACAGATGTTGAAACGCTCCACGAATGCAAACACCCGATCCAATCAACATGATCCGGACAGGAGATGGGATTCCAGAAATAGCTTCTGGCATTCCAGTGACAACAGTTATTCGAGTTCAGACAGTAGTAGCAGTAGTAATGACTTTGGCGGTGGTAGTAGTGATGGTGGTGGTTCTGGCGATAGCTGGTAAGATGTCCATCAACCAATTAGTTGCCATTTCTTAGATTTTTTCTTCGGCAGCTCAACTGGCGGCACGGCTGCACTTACGCACCTTTGCTTCTAGGGCAAGGTTTAAGCATGGGGTGGGTACGGCAAATCGCTGGAATTTGATCAGAGCAAGTTCGGGGTTGCCCTATACCCATCACACTGCCTGATATTAAGCAGGGTTGCATTTTCCGGCACGAATTAGACCAACCCGCCGAGCGATCGCCTCCGGTTGAGAATCATAGGGACCCCACTGCTCCCGATTGGAGGAACTCTCATCCTGGGAGCTTTCAACCTGACTGGCAGGCAAAATTGCACATTGCCCATTCTCTTGTCTAACCACATACCAACCTGCTAAGTCACTCATCAACTCAACCCTCCCTATCTCCCTATCTTCCCCTCTTCCACCATCTTCCTCAAACCCACCCACCCTTTTTCTGATAAAGGGAACAAACTTTTGGGAAGACTGCACTATAGAGAAGCGTCTGCTATTTTAGTAAAAACGTGACGACTGAAAAATCCGCCAGTTCGGGGGGTAGCTACCATGCTACCGGAGCTTGCTAATCCGATGTATACCCTGTTCTGTTAATAGTCCATTCCTTCCCATTGGCGGCGATCGCACGAGCTTACTAAATTCGCAGGCTCCACTTCTTCAAGACGTGTAGAGAAGTAGCATATGACAGAACAACAGCGTCCACCCAGTTCACCACCTCCCCCTCCTCGCGTTCCCCCCGCCCCACCTCCCCCTGCAAGAGGTACAGCTAATGGCGCAAATACAACTGTATCGGCTGCTTCCGGCATACCCACAATGATCTCTTCTCAGCCGGTCGGTTCAGGTGCGCCAACCGTTGTGTCATCCCATGCGGCTCCGTCCCAAGCACCCGTCACAACAATTACTCCATCCGCCACCAGTCCTGCGGCTCCTCCATCGGCACACCGCCCCACCCCTCCCGCAATTCCAGGGATTCAACGGGGACCCAGCAATGGTCCAACCCTGGCAGAGATCGTCAAAGTCGCTTACGACAAAGGCTATTCAGATGTTCACCTGGGCGTTGGTGAGGTGCCTCGCTATCGAAACCGGGGAGAAATGGACCCAACCGACCACCCCCCTACTGATCGGGCAACCTTCTTTAGCTGGTTGCGAGAAATTCTCAGCGAGGAAGACATTCGGAAATTTGAGGAAAGCCTGGACTTTGACGGTGCTACTCAATACGAATTTGCCCGTGTCCGGATTAACATTTTCGACTCTCTGCATGGACCAGCAATGGTTTTGCGGTTGATTCCCCTCAAAATTCTGACGCTGGAGCAATTGAACCTGCCACCTGTCTTTAAAGATATCTGCCATTACCACAAAGGATTGATTCTGGTGACGGGTCCGACGGGATCAGGTAAGTCAACCACTATGGCAGCCATGATTGATTACATCAATCATGAGCAGCCCAAACACATCATCACCATTGAAGATCCAATTGAGTTTGTCCATAAAAGTAAAAAAGCATTGATCAAACACCGTGAAGTTGGGATGCACACCCGTAAGTTTGATAATGCACTCAAAGCCGCTCTCCGGGAAGATCCAGACATTATCCTGGTGGGTGAAATGCGGGATAAGGAAACTGTCAATACTGCCCTGAAAGCAGCCCAAACGGGACACTTGGTGATGGGAACCCTGCACACCAACAGTGCCGTAAAAACGATCGAGCGGATTTTGCAACTGTACGAACCAGAACAACAGGCACCGATGCGCGTGTCCCTGGCAGAATCTCTGGTAGCGGTGATTGCACAAGGACTTTGTCGAACTACGGATGGTAAACGAGCCGCTTTCCATGACATTATGATCAACACAGATGCCATCAAAGACTATATTCGTCGAGGTGAAATCGAGGAGATTGAACAAATTATTCCCAGATGCACCTTTGATGGTATGTGTACGATGAATCAGTCTCTCTACAAGCTTTACGAAGCTGGACGGATTACTGAAGAGACTGCCCTTGAAATGTCACCGAAGCCAAACGAAATGGCTCAAGCACTTCGAGGTCGTGTCTAGCCACAGACAGGTAAAAACCAGTGGAGCTGCTTTCAGAAAGCCCCCCCAACTTATTTAAGGGAATAGCGCTATTCACTCCCGGAGGGGATCTGGTTTACTCTGCTGACCCCAATAAGGAGAACCGTTGGCACCTGCATCTGTGTGTCATGTTGCGGGATATTTTGGGTTTGCCAGAACCCCCTCACTTTCTCGTACCTTGTTACACAGCAACGGTCGATCGCTGGTTAGATCATCGCACTGGTCAAGTTCAAACCGTTGCAGAAGGATCCCCGGCGGTTCTCAGATACCAATCGTTATTGAACCAGGTGTTTGGTACGGTCAATCTGGTCTGGCAAAGTACCCCTTTGAAGCCAGGTGTGTGTGACCCCGTCGTGCTTTCGACCTACCGCAAACAGTTTCCCCAGCTTTGGGAACCGCATGACCTGATTGTGAGGTATCCTATCACTGCTCCTCCCGTCTATTTTCGCCAAGCGACTCCACCCGCTCTGCCACGAACCTCTTTACCAGCAGACTCGTCAGCCCTGGCGAGTACTCAAACCATTGCATCGGCAGAATTACTTCCTCCTGCCCAGGGCTATGTTTTTCGGTTATTTGTGTCTGGTTCTAATACAGCTACCGAACGAATATTAAAAAGCCTGTATCAGTTTCTAGAGCAATCCCTCAACCATCCCTATACGCTAAAAGTAATTGATGTGACCCAGCATCCTGAAGAAGCAGAATTAGATCAGATCTCTGCCACTCCTACACTGGTCAGAGTTTACCCCCAGCCAATTCGTCGGCTTGTGGGATATCTTGACAGTGCAGCCCAATTGTCTAGCATGATAAACCTGCTGGAAGAGTAAAGGGGACATCTGCCATCCTATGTCCAGAATCTTTACCCAAATTGCCAGCTACCGCGACCCCGAACTGGCAGCGACGATCGCTGATGCGATTGAAAAAGCTGCCCAGCCCGACCGCCTGTCCTTTGGAGTGGTTTGGCAGGGTAAAGCTGGAATTGACCCCCTACCGCTGGAACACCTGGGCTGTTGCCGGATGCTGCTGCTGGATAGCGATCGCGCCCGTGGTGTAGGTTGGGCACGCTCCAAGACCCAATCTCTCTGGGAGGGCGAACCTTACACCTTGCAGATTGATAGCCACATGCGGTTTGTGCCTGGTTGGGATGAGTGGCTCCTTACCTTGCTGCATCAATGTCCCAGCCCTAAACCAGTGCTAACTGCCTATCCGCCCGCTTATACACCGCCAAACATATTGCACCCAGGCGAACCGACCAGGCTGGCAGCCTCCCATTTTCATCCCCAGGGTAGTCTCAGTCTGGTCAGTGCAGGCAGTGTGGCTTGCGATCGCCACCCCCAACTGGGAATGTTCATGGCAGCCGGTTTCTGGTTCGCGTCTTCCCGGTTGATCCAGGAAGTCCCCTACGAGCCTCATCTTTACTTCTACGGCGAGGAAGTCAATTTGGCGGTCCGTGCCTGGACAAACGGATGGGACATCTACCACCCTCATCAAATTGTTTGCTATCACGAGTACACCCGAATTGGTAAACCCCGTCATTGGGAAGATCATCCGCAATGGTGGCAGTTTGACCAGGTTGCTCAGCAACGCCTGCAACAACTTCTACAACTGGAACCAGGCAGAAGTCATTTAGGTCAGTATGGCTTGGGTTCTAGCCGTAGTCTCAGCGCTTACCAAATGTTCAGCGGCATCGATTTTAGCAATCGAACTATTACCGATAGAGCCAGGAAGGGCATGCCACAGGTTGAAACAGTTGAATGGGTTTTTCCTGGTTGAGACCTGGGAGCCTATCCAATGCTGCCATCCAAGCAACTATCGCTACAATGGGAATTAAAACCTATTCGAAAAACCCCCAACTGCCAAAGCCCAGTCATCCATCCAGGAAGTTTTCGGATAGGCTTTAAAGGTCAATTGCAATTTTTCTTGAGTTCCCTATTGGGCTGACCATTTCTGCAAGATCCTGTACCAGGAGAACATACTTTAAATGTCGGGACAACTCTTGTTAGTAGATGATGAACCGGGTTTGCGCGAGGCAGTGCAGGCTTATCTGGAAGACAGTGGTTTTGCGGTTGATGTGGCCAGCAATGCAACCGAGGGACTGGAACTGGCACACCAAAAGCTGCCCGATCTGGTCATCACTGACATTATGATGCCCCAGGTGGATGGATACCAGTTTCTTAGACAACTACGAGAAGATCCCCAGTTCAAAACCCTGCCGGTGGTATTTTTGACCGCACGGGGTATGACATCCGATCGCATCCAGGGCTATAACGCAGGTTGCGATGCCTACCTCTCCAAGCCTTTTGATCCGGATGAACTGGTGGCAATTGTCACTAATTTGTTGGAGAAACAAACTGCCCTGCGTCAGTCAGTCGAAGGCGATGAGTCCCACAACATCGCAGATATGGCGCGGCAGATCGCTGAAATCCGCTCCATGCTAATGCAGAAAGGGGCGATCGCCCAATCTCCTTCCTCCATCAAAATCGACTTCACCCCTCGCGAACAGAGCGTCCTGGAACTGGTTGTTGACGGCTTAATGAACAAAGAAATTGCCCGCCGTCTGGAAACAAGCGTCCGCAATGTCGAGAAATATGTTAGCCGCCTATTCAGCAAAACGGGCACCAACAGCCGTACAGAGCTAGTCAGGTATGCCCTGGAAAATGGCTTGACAAGAACCTAGTGGTCTGTCAAAAAAATTATTTTGTGAGTTGAAAACCCTAAAATAATCATCCCGTTCCTATCCCAGACTCATAAGCACAAAGTTGACAAATCACTAGGGTGGATGGGTAGATGGGGGGATAGGTAAATGGGTGAGTGGGTAAATGAGGAATAGGTAGATGATCCCCTCATCCACTCCCCGCCCATCCACTCCCTACTCCCCCCTCCCCTCTATATGGCATCGAAAATTCCAGTAACGGTCATTACAGGCTTTCTCGGCAGCGGAAAAACCACCTTAATCCGTAATCTGCTCCAGAACAATCAAGGCAAACGAATTGCTGTTCTGGTCAATGAGTTTGGTGAATTAGGCATTGATGGAGATCTGCTGCGCTCCTGCCAGGTTTGTGACGAAGAAGGGGGCGATGATCAGGGCACACCTACATCCTCAACCTTTGATCCCCAAGTCCCCCAAATCGTGGAACTGACCAACGGTTGCCTCTGTTGCACCGTTCAGGAAGAATTTCTGCCGACAATGCTAGAACTGATCAAGCGGCGAGACAGTTTGGACTATATCCTGATTGAAACCTCCGGGCTGGCACTTCCCAAACCGCTGATCAAAGCCTTCCGCTGGCAGGAAATCCGCCATGCGGCAACCGTTGACGGTGTAATTACGGTGGTAGACTGTGAAGCGGTTTCCAGTGGCGCGATCGCCAGTGATTTAGCGGCATTGGAAGCACAGCGTCAGGCAGATCCCAATCTAGATCATGAAACGCCCATTCAAGAGTTATTTGAAGACCAGTTAGCCTGTGCGGATCTGGTGATTTTAAATAAAACCGACCTGGTTACTTCGGACACCCTGTCTCAAGCCATGGAACGGGTACGACAGGAACTACCCAGATCAGTGAAAATGGTTTCAACCAGTCATGGAAAACTCGATCCCGATGTGTTACTGGGTTTTGCGGCAGCCGTTGAAGATAATTTAGAAAGCCGTCCCAGCCATCACGACGATCAAGAAGACCATGACCATGATGACGAAATTAGCTCTACCCACCTGATCCTGAATCGTACTTTTGATCCCGAGGCGCTCAAGCAGCAGTTAGAAGCCTTGGTGCAAGAACAGGAAATCTATCGAGTCAAAGGATTTGTTGCGGTTCCCCAAAAATCAATGCGCCTGGTTTTGCAAGGAGTGGGAACTCGTTTTGATCAGTTCTACGATCGCCCCTGGTCTGCTGAAGAATCCCGCCAGACTCGTCTGGTGTTTATTGGTCGCTGCCTCAATGCTGGAGAAATTGAGTCCAGATTAGCCAATCTACCTGGATAGTGGTTCACTAAAGGAGCTTTGCCTGGTAGTCTAAACTCAGAAAAACCAATTTGCGGAACTTTGAAGGATTTGCAGCCCTTTAAAATCTGCTTAGCAGACGGCTAGCAGGATGAGTCACTAAATTCTTTCGCCACAGACATCAACTAGGTAGCAGAGTGAACGAAATCGTAAGCTTACCAACTGTTCATACAGGGGGTTTAACTTACAGAGGGGGGGAATGTGCGCCAGTTTACGCCCGAACAGGATTAGATCTCTTTCAAACGGGCACTGACCGGGGATCACTTTGTAGATGAGCCGCGCTAAGCGGCGGTTATTAACTTCTAGACCATCAAGCCACTGACGAAGTGGGTTTAAAGCGTCAAAACTGAAGGAATTGGATTGGACTGCTTTCGTGGCGTGCAGACTTTCACCGAATATGGAATCAGACATGGTACTACTCCCTGTTGTCTGGATGACCTCAATTACGTTTGTGAGTTCTGTGTTTGTGGGTTTTATAAGGCTTTTGATGTTGTAATTGATTGATTGTTCCCTCTCTATCAAGATACAAATCAAAATTTGGGTTTCCGTAAAGTTAAGGAGAGAATTCGCAGACTTAAAGTGAACTTGCAGTGAAATACAAAACTCCATTCCATGCTAAGACTGACTCTATCTGTCACCGAAAAGATGAGTAGAGCTTAAGAGAGTTTTCAGAATGAGCTTTAATATTGGCGCTTTATAAAAGCTAAATAGAAGTTCCCAATCGGAAGATCTAACTTCCATCTTCATCCTTGGATTACCTCATACAAGGCTCTTCAACGGGATCCGGATTTCTATATTTTCCTTTGCGTTATCTTGATCAAAGCAAAACCTTAGTAAAAACACCCAGTACCCTAAGGGGGAAATTTTCCTACTTATAAAGTTTCAGTAAAAACTAGGAATTTTTTTTAACCCTTCATCCAAAAGATAGAGAGTCCTAATATTTATCCTGATTCGATTGTGATTAACATCACAGGAAAATAGGATTTAAATCTCCTGATTAGATAGCAGAATATTTGAAAATTGGATGAAGTTCGATACATCATTGCATCGGTTCCTGAAATGACAACACAGGCTCATCTACCTCGCCCGAATATTGAGCAGATGGTGAATAAAATTACTACTTGTGGCAAGATTACTCGCGCTGATCAGCAACAGTTTATGTCTGCTCTTTTATCCCAAAAAGTAATTAATCAGGCAGAGCAAGAGTTGATCAACCGAGTCTTTGAGCTTTTGCGTGCTGGTCGGCTCAGGGTCGTTGACTAGCCAGGGTCGCTGACTAGCATAGTAAGTTGGGTTGACAATAAGGAAATCCAACATCACCAACCCCGCAGGCTACACAGGCTCAACCCAGCCGACAGCGAGGGGCGATCTCACTCTTGATGGAAAGCTGTGCGATCTCGGTATTGGATGGATTGATGCGCTAACGTTGGATTCACCTGATACCTACCACCTACGCCCTCATTTCCTAGGCGATCGGACTATTTGGCGACAGCAACGTTGCTCGAGTAAGCGGCTCAGTTTCGGATGCCGCCCATTTGTAATAGTCTGCTAACAGATGATGCATAAGGCGTTGTTTGACGGTCATCAGCACACTCTTCAGCAGACCGTTGCCAGTAGTTTCCAAAATTGGTTTGGGGGTGAACATAAGTGGGGGGGGCATTTCTACCCGCACTTCCAGATCTGCTTTGCCCTTCAAATGGGTTGTTCCCTTAATCTGGCAGGATTGCAGCTTACCAATCAGGTTGAGAGAGAATCGTTGGTTAATGTACTCAACCCCTCGGATTTCGCAGGCGAGCGATCGCAAATGAAGGGTTCCATCCGGTTCTGTCCAGACCCGCATATCCACCGTAGGCTGGATACTTAGCATCATGAAGCTGAGAGGGCGCATCTTTAACCGAAACAGGTCATCACCCAACTGCTCAATCTGGCTGGAAGTTGCCAGAGCATTGACGAGACGCTGCGGCTGGCGCAGATAGTGCTGGATGGGGATGGGTTGTTCTAGAACCACCATCTCAACTGTTTGGGAAGCCGTGAAGCGAGTATCCATTTGGAGAAACCAACGAATTAATTGAGCTTACTGTAAACAATTCTAAACAATTCTTAAGGGATTGAACGGCTAATACGGCAGTGTAAATACTGAGATCCTATGACAAATCATTTTTACAGAGTTTGGCACCCTAAATTCACAGTTTTTAAAGAGTCAAGTGTGTAGATTTATGAAATCGTTACATTTGTTTTCAGTATCTACCACGTTTAGAACCTTCAAACGCTAATAGACGGGAGGAAGATGGAAGAACGCTGATGGCTTTGTGCCTGTCCGCCGGGGTGGTCTGTCAAGAATTATTTTGTGGGTTGAAATTACCCCTTTCCTTCCCAGACTCACAAACACAAAGTTGACAAACCACTAGGATAGTTCTGGATTCTATTTTCTCAAGTTGAGCTTTATGACCTTATCTATTGCCCATTTGGGACCATCGGGCACGAATGCAGAAACGGCAGCCATCCTATATGCCAACTGGTTCGTTCAAGTGATGGGGCAGAATCTATCTTTGTGCCCATACCCCAGCATCGCTCAAACACTCTCTGCTGTTACCCAGGGAGAGGTTGCTCTGGCAATCGTCCCAGTTGAAAACTCGGTTGAGGGTAGTGTCACCTTTACCCTGGATACGTTATGGCGGTTGGATAAACTTCAAATTCAACAAGGGTTGGTATTACCCATTGTCCATGCTCTGATTTCCCAGGCGCAGGATTTTGAGGCGATTCAAACGATCTATTCCCATCCTCAGGCTTTGGCACAGTGCCAGGGATGGTTAGACAAATTTCTCCCTCAAGCCCAGTTGATTTCCACCAATTCAACGACTGAAGCCTTGCAATATCTCGAAGCTAATTTAGCGGTGGGGGCGATCGCTTCTCCACGGGCAGCCCAGCTTTACCAGTTACCCATTCTTGCCTGCCCGATTAATGACTCCCCAGATAACTGCACCCGCTTCTGGGTTCTAGGTTTACAACTGTCTCCTGGAGGTAAGCACACCTCCTTAGCATTCACGGTGCATGATACGCCTGGTGCCCTGGTTAAACCGCTTCAGGTATTTGCTAACCGGGGCATTAACATGAGCAAAATTGAATCCCGCCCAACCAAGCGATCGCTGGGCGATTATCTGTTTTTCGTTGACTTGGAGGCAGATACCCATGATCCCGCTATCCAGCTAGCTTTGGAGGAGTTGACCCAGGAAACAGCGACATTGAAGGTTTTCGGTAGCTACAACATTCTGCCGGTTGACACCGATTCGGCATCAAGTTTCCCCTAACAAGGAAATCTCACGGGATTTTTCCGAATTAGCAACAGGATTTGGTGTTGCTTAAAAGCAGGATGAGTTGAAACAAAATCTTAATCCATCTAACTCTGCATTTATCCCTGGAATCAGCAATGCCCAGGATTTTAGTAGGAATGTACTGCATCAGTTACACCCAAAAACTCTCGAATCAAATTCAGGTAGGTGGGTGTATCCTCCAGCATGGGGAAGTGAGCCGTGTCGGGAATAGACACGAACTCAATCAGGTCATTCAGATCCGCCGCCTTACGTCCCATTTCAGCGGGAATGATGATGTCGCGATCGCCGGACACCATCAACGTAGGCACGGTCACTTTGGCAAACTCCTGAGGCATGACCTCAGCCGCCCTCTGGCTAACGCAGGTGAAGATGGTTCCCAAAGCAGCCCCATAGTCTGCCATTAAAAAATCATTCAGAAAGGAGCGGCTAATTGCCCCGGACAGGGGACGGTAGAGAAACCGCTTCATGAACATCCGATCCATGAAGGGTAAGCCATAGAGCCAGCGCGGGCGAAACTTAACCACGTATCCGCCAAATTTGTGAAAGGCAGTGAATGCCCTTTCGTCGTATTCAAAAATCCCGTTGCAGGTCAGGATTGCCCGGTTAACTCGTTCTGGATAAAGGTTGAGAAAATAAACGGCAATGGAAGCACCCGCGGAATGGGCGTTTAGATAAATCCGCTTTAAGCCCAGCATATCCAGCAAAATTGCCAGATCTTCCGCATAGGTTTCTAGCTCATAGCCAGGGCATTCAAATCCTTCGGCGGGAACAATATTCGATCGCCCAAAGCCACGCATGTCATACAGCAAACAATCAAACGCATCGAAAATGGCACGGGCAGTACTTTCCCAGTACCGGGCGGAACCACCCCAGCCGTGCATGAACACCATGACTGGCTTACCCGTGGGTTTTGACTCTTCCGAATCCGTTATCCATTCGTAGTAATGGTTAAAACCGCGAATTTGAATCTGAGGCATCGTGAAAGAAATTTGTAAAACTGGATACTCAGGTGTGGGGGTATTGGTCAAACAAGGTTTTTCTGGCAGGCACTACACCTGCCCTTTGGTTAACGGATGAAACGAGAATGACTATAAAACATTCGAGAATGACTATAAAACATTGTAGAGGCACGCAATTTAGCACCTCTACAAGACTACAAAAATCTTCAGGTTGTTAATTATTGGCTGGACTAAGCCGATTCTGGTTTGGGAATGGACGAGGGATGTAACAGTAACTCTGCCGTAGAGCGCTTCTCAACCATTTCGCGGGTAATCATGCACCGGGTCACATCTTTACGAGAGGGTAACTCGTACATCACATCCAGCATCAGTTCTTCCACAATGCTCCGCAGTGCCCGTGCTCCAGTCTTGCGGCGGTATGCTTCCTGGGCGATCGCCCGAACCGCGTCATGCCTGAACTCCAGCAACACATTGTCCATTTTTAGAAGCTTTTGATACTGCTTCACCAAGGCATTCTTCGGTTCAGTCAGAATGGCGGTTAACGCATCCTCATCCAGCGGATCCACCACTGCCATCACCGGAACCCGCCCAATGAACTCTGGTATCATCCCAAACTTCACCAGGTCATCTGGTTCCAGATGCTTCAGAATATCGGCTGACCGCTTCTCCTTCGGCTGGTTTTCACCAGGCTGAATAAAGCCAATGGACTTCTTGCCAATTCGCTGCTCAATGGCCTTGTCCAGCCCTACAAAGGCACCACCACAGATAAACAGAATATTACTGGTGTCAATTTGAATGCAGTCCTGGTAAGGATGCTTGCGCCCACCCTGGGGAGGAACATTGGCAACCGTCCCCTCCAGCATCTTTAGTAAAGCCTGTTGTACCCCTTCCCCTGAGACATCCCGCGTAATGGAAGGATTTTCACTCTTGCGGGCAATTTTGTCGATCTCATCAATGTAAATAATCCCGCGTTGTGCCTCCTCCACATCTAAGTCGGCGACCTGTAACAGACGCAGCAGAATGTTTTCCACATCCTCACCGACGTAACCCGCTTCGGTCAGGGTGGTGGCATCGGCAACCGCAAACGGCACATCCAAAATTTCTGCCAGGGTTTGGGCAAGCAGAGTCTTACCACAGCCAGTCGGTCCAATCAGGAGAATATTGGACTTTTGCAGTTCTACCAGGTCATCGGGAGCCGCTTTGCCATTCCCCTTGGCATGGACAAAACTGAGGCGCTTATAGTGGTTATAAACCGCAACAGAGAGAATCTTCTTTGCCTCATCCTGCCCAATCACATGCTCATCCAGATATTTCTTGATTTCCCGTGGCTTCGGGATCTGGTTGAGGGACAGGCTAGAAGCGCGGGTTTTACGCTTTTCAGGAGACTGTTCGCGACGGGGAACTGGCTGCGGAGCGGCAGCACTAGAGTCAAATAGTTCCTCATCCAGAATCTCGTTACAGAGATCAACGCATTCATCGCAAATGTAGACTCCCGGTCCGGCAATCAACTTACGGACTTGCTCCTGGGATTTGCCACAGAAGGAACATTTGAGATGGGAGTCATACTTGGACATATCTGCCTCTTATTGAACTGCAACGATAGTCTCTCCCGCTTTTGGGAGGTTTTGCCGAGAAATGACCTGGTCGATTAAACCATAGTCCCTGGCTTCGTTGGCGGACATGAAAAAGTCGCGATCGGTATCAATCTCTACCTTCTCCAGCGGTTGCCCGGTATGGAGAGACAGAATTTCATTGAGCTTGCGCTTATGATAAAGGATTTCTCTGGCTTGAATCTCAATATCTACTGCCTGCCCCTGGGCACCGCCTAACGGCTGGTGAATCATAATCCGCGAACTGGGCAGTGACATCCGTTTCCCGGCTGCACCAGCCGCCAGTAAAAAGGCACCCATGCTCGCAGCTAATCCGTAGCAAATCGTAACCACATCGGGACGAACCTGCTGCATGGTGTCGTAAACTGCCATCCCCGATGTGACGGAACCACCGGGGGAATTAATGTATAGCTGAATGTCTCTCTCTGGATCTTCAGCGTCTAGAAACAGGAGTTGAGCCACGAGGGAGTCGGCAACGTTGTCATCAATCGGGGTGCCCAGAAAAATGATGCGCTCACGCAAAAGGCGGGAGTAGATGTCAAATGCACGCTCACCCCGACCTGATTGCTCAACCACCATTGGCACAACGTTGTTGCTATCGAAAGAAAGCACTTCCAGGGAATTGAGGCTGTGAATTGAATAGTTGTCCGATCGGGAAGTAACCATAACTCAAATTTTTGGGTTGATCTAGAAATCACTGATGACGGATGAATTGATCGTAGCAGCGATCTTCTAATAGAAGGGAGGTACTGGAAATTTCAGATAGGTCTATCCAAAATTATGCCTCAACATCTCCAGGACTTGGTGAGACTTGGGCAACCCCTAGCAAAATGTTCTGGTTATTCTAACGTGGGTACTTCAGGGTGTAACAGGTCTGACTAAAAGATCTTAGAAAGAACCTGGGAAGATCAAGGTGTCACTCACTGTCAGATGACTTGGATTTTGTCTTAGAAGCTTTGCGCTTGGGGGCAGGCTCCTCGGCTGGTGTGGGTTCTTCGACGGGAGTAAGTGCTTCAGCAGTTGAAGCTTCTGCTTCTGCACCACTGGCTTTTTTGGCGGTTTTCTTCGCTTTTGCGGCTGGCACTTCAGCGGTTTCCTCAGTTGCGGCGGATACGGTCTCTGCCACAACATCGATCACCGCTGTTTCTGCGGTAGCTTCTTCGGCTGTGGTTTCGGTTTCGTCCGTAGATTCGAGAGCCTCAGATTCTAACTCTGTGGCTTCGGGTTCCTCTACCTGAAGCGTCCCTTCGGGAACCAGTTCAAGCGTAGAGTGCTGAATCAGCCAGGACACAATTTTTTCCCGTAACAAATCTTCGGAAACGACGCTTTTGAGGCGATCGCGATCAATATCCTTGCTTTCATCACCCAACTCAGACAGAATTTCTTCCATCTTGCCGGTCACTTCCTCTGCTTCGACTTTGATCTCTTCCCGCTTGGCAATTTCCCCTAACGCCAGCGTGCGCTTGAGTCGGTCAATTGCTTCTGGTCGCGATCGTTCCTTCAGCATGGGAATGGTTTCCTCCGTAAATAGCTGGCGGATGTCCATGCCTTGATTCTGAAGTTGCATCGCGGTCTGGTTGATCATGTAATTGAGTTCTCGCTCAATCAGCGTTTCAGGCAGATCCACCTCCACATATTTGAGCAACTCATTCAAAATCGCCTGCTCTTTATTGGCGGCTGTCTTATCATCGGCTTCTTCCTGGTAACGTTTTTCCAGGGATTCTCGCAGCTCTGCCAGGGTTTCGTATTCACTCACTTCCTGGGCAAACTCATCGTCCAGTTCGGGCAGTTCCTTTTCCTTCAATTCTTTCAAGGTAATCGTAAACCTTACCTTCCTCCCTGCCAGGGTTTCCTGGGGATAGTCCTCCGGAAAATCCAGGGGAATGTCTTTGGTTTCCCCCAGAGCCATGCCTACGATCCCCTCGACGAAACCTGGAATAAACTTACTTTCGTCCAGTTCCACCTTAAAGTCTTCTGCCTCACCACCAGGAAACTCCTCTGGCTCAGCCTCCGGGTCATCCCTCAACAGCACGCCTTTATAATCCACGACGCTCACATCTTTGAGTTGAGCGGAGCGCCCTTCTACAGGTATCAGGGTTGCGACCTGTTCCCGATATTGCTCCAACACTCGATCAACCCGTTCGGGATCCGGTTTAATTTCCTCTGCCTGAATCTGCAAATCCTGATATTGGCTAATCGTCACTTCTGGTTCAACATCAACGGATGCTGAAAAAGTCAGGGGAGATCCGGGTTCATATTGGGTGATGAGATTCTCAAACGAAGAGCGCAGTTGAAAATTACCTAAAGCGCCAATTTTTTCCTGCTCCAGCGCATGTTTCAGGCTGTCATCAATCAAGTCTTCCAGCGCTGCCGCCTTGAGTTGCAATGCACCGAAGCGCTGAATCAGCACCTGCCGGGGCACCTTGCCCTTGCGAAACCCAGGAATATTGGCTGTACGGGTATATTTTTGAATGACCTTCTCATACGCCTGTTTGGTCATTTCAGACGTAATCTCTATTTCTAAGCCAATTTGGCTGGCGGGAAGTTTTTCCTGGGTTACTTTCATCGTAATAATTGCTTCAGACTGAATAATGGCTTCATACAATAGTGGGGTTTCGGACAATCTGGTTTCAGATAATATTTCTAAGATGTGTGGAGTTCTCTAGCCCATGAACAGGGACTAACTCCTAATCAGACACATACCAGACACGCAAGAGGGGGCGATCGCTTAGATCGCATCACTGCAATAAACAATGGTAACTGATTCTGAAGAAGGGTTACTGGGTTGAGGGGAGGAATCTTAAAGATTGGCTGTCTCCAAAATCCGCTAGAATTTGGGAATTCATTTATTTCAAGGATTACTTCGGTTTGGCTGAATCCTATCGGGTCGCCATTTTGGGGGCGACAGGTGCCGTTGGTACTGAGCTATTGGAACTGCTGGAGCAGCGAAGATTTCCCCTGGCAAAACTGAAATTGCTGGCATCGGCAAGATCGGCAGGGCGCACGCTCCCATTCAGGGGGGAGTCGATTTCCGTTGAGGCAGTCGATGAAACAGCCTTTGATGGCATTGACATTGTGCTGGCATCTGCTGGAGGCTCTACTTCCAAGCAATGGTCACCCAAAGCTGTTGCCGCTGGAGCTGTGGTGATTGATAATTCCAGCGCTTTTCGGATGGATCCAACAGTTCCCCTAGTGGTGCCAGAGGTCAACCCCCAGGCAGCGGCTTCGCACCGGGGCATCATTGCCAATCCCAACTGCACAACGATTCTGATGGCAGTGGCAATTTATCCCCTGCATCGGGTACATCCAATCCGGCGGGTTGTGGCAGCCACCTATCAGTCTGCCAGTGGAGCCGGGGCACGGGCAATGGAAGAGGTAAAAGTACAGGCACAGGCAATTTTGGATGGTCAGGAACCTGTGACAGAATTATTTCCTTACCCGCTGGCGTTTAACCTGTTTCCCCACAATACGAAACTAAATTCGCAGGGTTACTGCGAAGAAGAAATGAAGATGGTGAACGAAACTCGTAAGATTTTCGATGCGCCAGATTTGAGGGTGACGGCAACCTGTGTACGGGTTCCCGTCCTGCGGGCACATTCAGAAGCAATTAACCTGGAATTTGACCAACCCTTCCCCCCGGCTAAGGCGAAGGAAATTTTAAGTCAGGCTCCGGGGGTCAAGGTGGTGGAAGACTGGCAGGCAAATTATTTTCCCATGCCAATTGATGCCAGCGGTCAGGATGAGGTGCTGGTCGGTCGAATTCGTCAAGATCTTTCTCACCCCTGTGGTTTGGAACTCTGGCTCTGTGGCGACCAGATTCGCAAAGGAGCCGCTCTGAATGCGGTTCAAATTGCCGAACTGCTGGTCGAGAACAATTGGGTGAAACCTTTAGTAGCAACCAGGGGTTAGTTAAAAGCCCCCTGTCCAACACAAAACACTGATAAGCTAAACCCGATTCGTTGAAGGAGCCTGAAACAGGTGTGGTGAATTTTGGAAGAGTGATAACTGCAATGATCACGCCATTTGGTCAGGATGGTGGTGTTGATTACGCGATCGCTGAGAAATTAGCGGTTTATTTGGCTGACAATGGCTCCGACGCGCTGGTGGTCTGTGGCACAACGGGAGAATCACCAACCCTGACCTGGGAGGAAGAGTATGAGCTATTCCGGGTGGTTCAGCAGGCGGTGGCAGGCAAAGCGAAGGTCATTGCCGGGACCGGATCAAACTCGACACGGGAGGCGATCGCAGCTACCCAAAAAGCCGCTAAACTAGGGTTAGATGGTTCGTTGCAAGTGGTTCCCTATTACAATAAACCGCCCCAGGAAGGGCTTTATCAGCATTTTAAGGCGATCGCAGAGTCTACCCCTGAATTACCGGTTATGCTATACAACATACCGGGGCGTACTGGGCAGGGATTGCAACTGGAAACGGTTAGCCGTCTCGCTGAAATCCCAAACATTGTGGCAATTAAGGAAGCTAGCGGTAGCCTTGACCACGCAAGCGAAATCCGTCGGATGACACCTCCTGATTTTTCGATCTATTCTGGAGACGACTCTTTGACAATGCCACTGCTGGCTGTTGGTGGCGTAGGCGTTGTGAGTGTTGCCAGTCATCTGGTTGGTTCCCAACTCCAGCAAATGATTCAAGCATTTGAGGTGGGGCAGGTTCAATCAGCTATTCGCACCCATCTCCAGCTATTTCCCTTATTTAAGGCTCTGTTTCTGACGACCAATCCAATTCCAGTCAAAGCTGCATTGCGGCTTCAGGGTTGGCAAGTGGGTAATCCCCGTCTTCCACTGGTTGACATTCCCACTGATTTAAGCGCAAAGTTAAAGTCTGTGATGGTTGATCTGTCGCTACTCTAAAACCATCCTTCATCAAGCTTTCTTGACAACTGAATAGGCGGCTTATTTGATTTCCTACTACCCACCCCCACGGATGGGATAGGGAGAATCTCAGCGCATTGAACTCTTTTTATACGTTCGCTAAGGATCCCAATGACCCAAACAAAATCTTCTCCTGCGCTCAAAATTATTCCTCTGGGTGGACTGCACGAAATTGGCAAAAATACTTGCGTCTTTGAGATCAACGACGAAATCATGTTGCTAGATGCGGGTTTAGCCTTTCCTACCGATGGGATGCACGGAGTCAATATTGTTCTGCCCGACACGACCTACCTGCGGGAGAATCGCCACAAAATCAAGGGCATGATCGTCACTCATGGTCACGAAGACCATATTGGGGGCATTCCCTTTCACCTGAAGCAGTTTGAAATTCCAGTCATCTACGGTCCCCGCCTGGCAATGGCTCTGTTGACCGAAAAGCTGAAAGAAGCTGGTGTGTCCAATCGCACCGAACTTCGCACAGTTGCCCCCCGTGAAGTCGTGCGGATTGGTAATTCCTTCTTTGTGGAGTTTATCCGCAATACCCATTCCATTGCTGATAGTTTTACCGTTGCCATTCGCACGCCTGTAGGGGTGGTTATCCATACCGGCGATTTTAAGGTGGATCACACTCCCGTAGATGGGGAGTTCTTCGACTTTCAGCGGTTGGCGGAATATGGCGAAAAGGGTGTTCATTGCCTGATCAGTGACTCAACCAATTCTGAAATACCCGGATCGACCCCTTCAGAGCGATCGGTCTATCCCAATCTCGATCGCGTGTTTGGTCAGGCACAAGGGCGGCTGCTGGTTACTACGTTTGCGTCCTCTGTCCACCGGATCAATATGATCCTTGAATTGGCAAAGAAGCATGGTCGCGTGGTGACCGTAGTTGGGCGTTCTATGCTTAACGTCATTGCCCACGCCCGCAATCTGGGCTACATCAAGTGTGAAGATGACCTGCTGCAACCGCTGCATGTGATTCAAAAGGTACCCGATGAAAATGTGCTAATCTTGACAACCGGTTCTCAAGGAGAACCAATGTCGGCGCTAACCCGAATTGCGAATGGTTCCCATCCCAAGATCAAGATTCAGTCAGGAGATACGGTAGTTTTTTCGGCAAATCCTATCCCCGGCAATACCATCGCTGTGGTTAACACCATTGATAAATTGATGATGAAAGGGGCGAAGGTTATCTATGGTCGTGATCAGGGAATTCATGTCTCCGGTCACGGTTGCCAGGAAGACCAGAAGCTAATGATTGGGCTGACCCGTCCCAAATTCTTTCTGCCGGTTCATGGGGAGCATCGGATGCTGGTGAAACACAGCCAGACGGCTCAGAGTATGGGTATTCCGGCAGAGAAAATGGTGATTATCGACAACGGTAATGTGGTCGAACTGAGTGAAACCGCGATCCGGATTGCGGGCAAAGTGCCTGCTGGTCTGGAACTGGTGGATTCTTCCCGTTCTGGTGTGGTGAACGACAGTGTGCTGAGAGAACGTCAGAAATTGGCGGAGGATGGCATTGTTACAGTTGCGGCAACGCTGGATTGGGAAGGGCAATTGGTCGCATCACCGGAAGTTCACCTGCGAGGAGTGGTGACTTCTATTGCACGGGCTGAACTGCAAAAGCGGGTGAAAGACACGATTGAACTGGTGGTTCGCGATCGCTGGACGGAGTTTGTCCGTCCTCTGGGCGAGAATGGCAAGCTAGAGATTGACCGGGTTGGGTTGCAAACCCAAATTGAGCGTGAGCTAGTTAGAATGCTGCGGCGAGAACTTCAGAGCAATTCGCTACTGGTCTTTTTGTTGCAGCTATCAGAAGAAGCCATGGCGAAGGTTCCCAGTCGGGAGCGGAGAGTGCAGGCGATCGCATCTTAATCGATAGTCCTTAGATTTTGGGTTTTGCCTGTCCCTCTACCCGATCTACATGGCACTGCTTTCCATTGGTTGACTCGTAGCCGTACTCCTTTTCTATTTCTTCCAAGTTCCTTCACACCAGACTTTGAGGAAGTGGTGTTATTGTGGTTCCAATGAGCAACTTACAATGGTGCTATCAAGTTCTGGAATTAAAGCCTGGTGCATCTCTTGAGGAGGTGAACCAGGCTTATAAAGATTTGGTGTTTATCTGGCATCCCGATCGCATTCCTAAAGATAATCCTCGTCTGCTGGAAAAAGCACAGGAAAAGCTCAAGGATTTGAACCATGCCCGCGATCGCCTGCGTGCTCACAGCTCCAACACTCCGCCGCAGAACGGGCACACTTCCCGCAGCCATCCTTACAAGCCCTATCCCCGTCCTCACGACTCCTACCCGTCCTCAAACTATCAGTCCTCTAATCCCCGTCAGTCTTCAAATTATCAATCCTCCAACCATCAATCCTCTAGCCCTCAGTCTTCAAACTATCAATCCTCAAATCATCAGTCTTCCACTCCCCAATCCTCAAATCATCAGCCACCAAACTATCAGTCCTCAAGCCAATCTCATCGTTCGTCATACTCCAGCCATCAGGCTCAAGAAACACGCAATCCCTATCAGCAAGCCTATTCTCGTACTCAAACCCAGACCCATTACGAGAAACAGGCAAGTGCCTATGGCAATCCTGATTACACCTCACCGTCCCAGCGTGCTAGCCAGCATCCTGATTTAAGTGGGGCTGATTTAAGTAGCGCAAATCTGGCAGAAAAAGATCTTTCGGGTAGAAATCTCAGTAATGCCAATTTAAGCAACGCAAATCTTAGTGATGCCTTTTTGCATCACGTTAACCTGAGCGGTGCAAATTTGCAGCGGGCAAATTTATTCCGGGCAAATTTGCTCCAGGCGAACTTACGTCAGGCAAATTTACGCGATTGTAATTTGATTGGAGCCGACCTCAGCGGTGCGGATCTTAGTGGAGCCGACCTCAGCGGCGCTCAGATTGGCTATCCCAATCGGGTCATGGTCAAACTAACCGGAGCAATCCTAGCCGGTACCACGATGCCGGATGGCACTATACATGGATAGGACGGTGCTGGATGGGGGCGCAGAGGGGCAGAGGAGCAGAGGGGCAGAGGAGCAGGACTCAATTTAATTCAAATTGACTTGGCTTTATAGTACAATTGCACTAGTCTCCCGTGAGAGGTGCTCCTATGAAATCTGCTGGCATTCAGCGAACCCTTGTAGAACAGGTATCTGCTTTTCTCCTGGCTCTTCCTCACAAACACCCAAGTTCATTCCCTCAGGGTAATGGGAATGATGCTCAAACCCCTAAACGCCTATCTGGAAAAACTTGATTCAGGGTAGTGCTGAATAGCAGTATGAGTTGGAACGAAGTTTCAATTCGTACTGCTCTCAATTCATACCCAAAATCAGCAACGTCTGATTGAGGGATGATAAGGCGATTAAGACATATGCGGAAGGCAATAATCAAAAGAATTGCTTTAGCCATTCAGCTTGAGCTTGTGTAGAATCAATCCTTGTAAGGTAAGGAGCCTGGTCGTAGCGGGTTCGATGGGTCCCTAAAAGAGGAAATGACTGATGGTACTGACAAACGGCAACAAAACTAAGCGGTCTATCCAGGAAACATCAGGGGTTGAAGATCTTGATGATGAAGAACTCGATGATGAAGAACTTGATGATGAAGAATTTGATGATGAAGAACTTGATGATGAAGTAACGGCGGAGAGTTCATCCGAGTCTGTGGTGAATACCCAGGATATTGATAATTGTCTAAACGCACTCAAGACATTACTGAGTACGGTAGAAAAGCTTCAGAAAGTCCGTCAGGATGTGGGTGACATTAAACCGTTGCTGGTCAGAATGCTGGACGGTGAAGTGATAACTGGAGAGGAGCTTGAACAACTCAAAACTGGAGTAGGAGGTCTCTTTCGCCTGGTTCGCGCTTACAGTGACCATCAATCAGCCCTGGTGAATGCCCAACCTGCTAGAAATCTCTTAGATCAGGTGTTGAAAGGATAGTGTGGTGAGCACTTGCAGCAATTTTTAGTCGGGTGGGCGGCATCCCTCACTGTCTTGCAAAACACCTCAGCATCGGGGGGTATGAAGTCCACTTGACTCGTGATGGTTACATCAAAACAGATATCTCACATCAATTGGGCATGACGGAACCTCCCGTTCAAATCCCTATTTTTGTTAGCCTGATGTATGAAGATAGGTAAACCCTCCCTGTTCCCTATCTTCCTGAACTCAGCATTTATGGCGCTTTCCTCAATTACTCGTGCTCTGGGGCGATCGCCCCTCACCTCAGAACTGTTAGCAAATCTCCAGCGGCATCAGCACCTGAAGCTAACTGGTTTGGCGCGGCTCCCAAAAGGGTTAGTTAGTTCTGCCCTGGCACAGGCACAAACCCGCAACCTGCTGGTCATTACTGCGACCCTGGAAGAAGCCAGCCGCTGGACTGCCCAGCTAGAAACGATGGGCTGGCAGACCGTCCACTTCTATCCCACCTCGGAAGCCTCCCCCTACGAACCGTTTGATCCAGAGTCAGAGATGACTTGGGGACAGTTGCAGGTTTTAGCAGATTTAGTCCGGCGAGCAGACTCCGGAGAACAGGGGGAAGAACTGCCAAACTCCGTTGCCAGTCCCCGCGCCCTTGCCATTGTTGCGACAGAACGGGCGCTACAACCCCATCTGCCCCCGCCCGAAACCTTCAAGCCCTATTGCCTGACCCTGAAGCAAAAGGCAGAACTGGACTTGGAAACCCTGTCTAAGGAACTTGCCAGATTGGGTTATGAGCGGGTACCTCTGGTGGAAACCGAAGGGCAGTGGAGCCGTCGGGGGGATATTGTGGATGTCTTTCCGGTGGCATCCGAGTTACCCGTTCGCCTGGAACTGTTTGGGGATGAATTGGATCAAATCCGGGAGTTTGACCCCTCCACCCAGCGATCGCTGGACCGGATTGAACAAATTGTCCTCACTCCCACCAGCTACGCCCCCATCGTTCAGGCGGCATTGACTGGGGAGAAAAGTTTCCAACTGAAGCGTTATCTCACGCCAGAAGAACAGGAAAAGCTTGATGAAGGACAAATGCCGGAAGGCTCCCGCCGCTTCATGGGGCTTGCCTTTCAAACATCGGCTTCCCTGCTGGACTATTTACCCACTAACACCCTGGTGGCGATGGATGAACCGGAGCAGTGTGAAGCACACGGAGATTTGTGGTTTGAGAACGTGGCTGAGCATTACGCTCAAGTGGGACAGGACTTACCCCCTACCCATCGCCGTCTGCAAGAGGCACTGCCCCAGTTAGAAACCTTCGATCGCCTCTATCTTTACGAACTGGCAGAAGAGTCTGCCCCTCGCTCAACCACCAACAAGGATAAAGGACCCTCTCCGATTAATTTATCCAGTCGCCCGGTGCCCGCCATTCCCCATCAATTTGCCCGCCTAGCGGAAACCCTGCGGCAAGAGCGCGATCGCGGCTTCTCGATCTGGCTCGTTTCTGCCCAACCGTCGCGATCGGTTGCCCTGTTGCAGGAGCATGACTGTCCCGCCCAGTTCATCCCCAATCCGCGTGACTTTCTGGCGATCGACAAACTTCAAGTGCAGCATGTTCCCGTTGCGGTGAAGTACTCCGGGCTGGCAGAACTGGAGGGCTTCATCCTGCCCACCTTCCGCCTGGTACTGATCACAGACCGGGAATTTTTTGGGCAGCATACCCTTGCCACACCCGGTTATGTCCGTAAACGTCGCCGCGCGGCTTCCAAACAGGTTGACCCCAACAAACTGCAACCGGGCGACTACGTCGTTCACCGCAGCCACGGAATTGGGCGTTTCCTCAAGCTAGAAAGCCTCGCCCTGAATCGAGAAACCCGCGACTATCTGGTAATTCAGTACGCGGATGGCTTGCTTCGGGTTGCGGCGGATCAGCTTAATGCCCTGTCGCGCTTCCGGGGAGCCGGGGATACCACCCCCGAACTGAACAAAATGTCCAGTAAAGCCTGGGAGCGCACCAAGAGCAAAGTCCGGAAGGCTCTCAAAAAAGTAGCAGTGGATCTGCTCCAGCTTTATGCCAACCGCGCCAGTCAGGAGGGTTTTGCTTACCCTGTGGATATGCCCTGGCAACAGGAAATGGAGGACTCCTTTCCCTACCAGCCCACCCCCGATCAACTTAAGGCAACGCAGGATGTTAAGCAAGACATGCAGAGCGATCGCCCGATGGATCGCCTGGTTTGTGGAGATGTAGGGTTTGGCAAAACGGAAGTCGCTATCCGCGCCATTTTTAAGGCGGTCACTGGCGGTAAACAGGTTGCCCTGCTTGCCCCTACCACCATCCTGACCCAGCAACACTACCACACCCTCAAAGAACGCTTTGCCCCCTACCCAATTCAGGTCGGCTTACTCAACCGCTTCCGTAGTGCCGAAGAACGGCGCAACATTCAGAAGCGGCTGGCATCGGGAGAAATGGATATCGTCGTTGGCACCCACCAACTGTTGGGCAAAGGCGTTCAGTTCAAAGACCTGGGGCTGCTGGTAGTGGATGAAGAACAGCGGTTTGGGGTGAACCAGAAGGAAAAGATCAAATCCCTCAAAACCCAGGTGGATGTCCTTACCCTTAGCGCCACTCCCATTCCCCGTACCCTTTACATGGCGCTTTCCGGGGTGCGCGAGATGAGTCTGATTACCACTCCACCCCCTTCCCGCCGCCCGATTAAGACCCACCTCGCCCCTTTTGACCCGGAAATGATTCGCAGTGCCATTCGGCAGGAACTGGATCGCGGTGGACAGGTTTTCTACGTGGTGCCCAGGGTGGAAGGGATTGAAGAGATTGCTGCTCGCATTCGGGAGATGGTATTAGGGGTGAGGCTGGCGATCGCCCACGGGCAAATGCCCGAAAGCGAACTGGAATCGACCATGCTGACGTTCAGCGAAGGGGAAGCCGATCTTCTCCTCTGCACCACTATCATTGAATCGGGGCTGGATATTCCCCGTGTCAATACCATTCTGATTGAAGATGCTCACCGCTTCGGGCTGTCACAGCTTTACCAGTTACGGGGACGGGTGGGACGTGCCGGAATTCAAGCACACGCCTGGTTGCTCTACCCGAAACAGAGCCAGCTTACGGATGCTGCCCGCCAACGGCTGCGAGCGATTCAGGAATTCACCCAACTAGGGTCTGGTTATCAACTCGCCATGCGGGATATGGAAATCCGAGGAGTAGGTAATCTGTTGGGGGCAGAACAATCGGGGCAAATGGACGCGATCGGCTTTGACCTTTATGTGGAGATGCTGGAAGAAGCCATCCGTGAAATTCGCGGTCAGGAAATTCCCCAGGTTGAAGATACCCAGATCGACCTCAACCTGACGGCGTTCATTCCTGCCGATTACATGCCTGACCTGGATCAAAAAATGAGTGCCTATCGGGTGATTGCCTCTGCTGCGACCCGGCAGGAGTTGACCCAGATTGCGGCGGACTGGAGCGATCGCTACGGTCCCCTTCCCACCGCCGCCCTCCAACTCATTCGGATTGTGGAATTGAAGCAAATCGCCAAAAAACTTGGATTTTCCCGCATCAAGCCCGAAGGTAGCCAACATGTCATCCTGGAAACCCCAATGGAAGAGCCTGCCTGGAATCTACTGAAGGCAAATCTGCCCGAACACCTCCATTCCCGGTTTGTCTACACCCCTGGAAAAGTTACCGTTCGGGGACTGGGTATCCTCAACGCCGATCAACAGCTTGAAAACCTGATCACCTGGCTCAACCGGATGCAGGGCGCTCTACTGGAACCGGCAAATGTTTGATTCACGCTCATCAGAGAGTTTCCTCTGTGTTAAGGGAACAATAAGTACAGCAGGTGTCAGGTTTCAAATGTTAGATGCCAGGGGAAGCGAGTTCATGAATTCTAAACTATCAGTTACAAACAAAATGCCCAATTACGTCTGATCAGATGAAAAGTAAATAATTGTAAAGAGTAAATAAAGATGCCATCAGGTGGTCGTCATGCCATTGGTGAATGGTGTTTCATACGAACATACAGTGGGATTTAAAGCCTGTCGGAAAACTGTCTGGGTCTAATTTTAGGCTTTGCCAGTTAAGGCTTTTCGGATCGGCTTTCAGACAAATTTCTCCCCTATTTTCTGCTGCCAACAGTTTTGTCCGTCTCATTCAGTGGAATCTATCCCAATGGTGCAAACGGTTGCTCAATCTTCAGTCTTTCCCAGCCAGGAGTACAACCCAGCGATCGCGATCTCAGCGACCTTTACCGTAGAGCCAGTAGAAGACTCACTTGCCTTCTGGGTTAAAGAACTTGATCTGCCAATGGCGATCGCCATTGCGCCTTACAACCAGGTGTTTCAACAACTGCTCAATCCGACCAGCCTGCTTTGCCAAAATCAGCAGGGAGTGAACATCATCCTGTTCCGGTTTGAAGACTGGCGACGCGATCAGGAAACCGAGACTGAAACCGCTTTAATGGCAAAAGTTGAGCAGAATCTACAAGATCTGATCCGGGCAATCAAAACCTCCGTTACGAACTCCTCGACTCCCCACATCCTCTGTCTTTGCCCAGACTCGCCAACTGCCCTTGCCCAACCCACCTGGTCTGCCTTTTGCCAGCGGCTAGAAGATCGTCTGGTATCTGAATTTGCGTCTATAGGTGGGCTATATCTGGTCACGGCTAAAGACTTCGAGCGGTACCCCGTCCCCGACTATTATGATCCGCAACGGGATCAGCTAGGGCACATTCCCTTCACGCCTCGATTCTTCACGGCTCTGGGCACTCTGCTGGCACGCAAAATCTTTGCGATCAAAAGTGCCCCTCACAAAGTCATTGCCCTGGACTGCGACAACACCCTCTGGAAGGGAGTCGTGGGTGAAGAAGGCGTGACGGGCATTCAGATGCCCCCCGCATGGAACGCTTTACAGGAGTTTATGCTGGCTCAACAGCAGGCAGGAATGATCCTCTGTCTGTGTAGTAAAAACGTAGAGCAAGATGTGTTGGATGTTTTTCAGCAACGCTCTGATATGCCGCTGAAGCTGGAGAACATTGTTTCCTGGCGTGTCAATTGGCTACCAAAGTCTGAAAATATTCGGTCTCTAGCACAGGAGCTTAACCTGGGGTTGGATAGTTTCATCTTCATCGACGATAATCCCGTGGAATGTGCCGAGATGCGGGCAAACTGTCCCGAAGTGTTAACCCTCCAATTACCAAGTGGCGATGATATTCCCCGATTCTTACAACACGTCTGGGCGTTTGACCACCTGAAGGTGACAGCAGAAGATCGGCAACGCACCGATCTCTATAAACAAAACGTGGAGCGTGAACGATTCCAAAAACAGGCATTAACCATTGATGATTTCCTGGCTGGGTTGGAATTGAAGATTGACATTTCAACGCCCACTCCCGATCAGATCCAGCGGGTTGCTCAACTCACTCAACGCACCAATCAATTCAATTTCACCACCCGTCGCCGTTCCGAGAGCGAGATTCGGCAGTTGAATCAGGCAGGGTTGGAATGCCGGGTCGTGGGAGTGAGCGATCGCTTTGGCGACTATGGATTGGTCGGTGTCATGATTTTTGCCACGGAGGCGGACACGCTCACCATTGATACCTTTCTTCTCAGTTGTCGGGTTCTGGGGCGAGGTGTTGAACATGCGATGTTGATCCACCTGGCTAAAATTGCTCAACAGCAAAATTTGCCCTGGGTGAATGCGCTGTTGATTCCCACTAACAAAAATCTGCCTGCCCTCAACTTTCTGGAAAGTGTTGCAACTGCCTACAAACAAGAAATTGACTACAAGCAAGAAACTGATTACAAGCAAAAAACTGACAGTGGCTTCCAGTTTGCGATTCCAACCGATGTTGCCGCAGCCGTCGCCTATGCCCCTGGTGCTACCACCCCTCCTTCCAGTGAGCAAGCTAGACAGTCCTCGGCAACTACATCAACTCAATCTCAAGTCAGTAAGTCTGAACGGTACGAACGGATCGCCAATCAACTGTTTAACCTGGAGCAAATCCTCTCCAGTGCTCAACTTACCCAGTCCAGCGATCGCCCCCAGCTAGAGCAACCCTTTGTCGCTCCCAGAACAGACACTGAGCGATCGCTGGCAGTTCTATGGTCTGAGTTGCTGCACATTAAAGGTATTGGGCTACAAGATAACTACTTTGACTTAGGCGGTACATCCTTGCTGGCGGTCGAACTATTCGCCCAGATTGAGAAAACCTTTGGTAAGAAGTTTCCGCTTACAACCCTGATTGAAGCACCCACCGTCGAGCAGTTGGCAAAACTGATCGCTGGAACAGCAGCCCTGCGCGACTCGCTGGTTTTGCTGCGGGATGGGGGTTCTCAACCCCCGGTGTTCCTAATTCACGATGGGGACGGGGAGACAATGCTCTACCGCAATCTGGCATACCGTCTCAATCTGGCACATAAGGTCTACGGGATTCAGCCCCACTCCAGAGAACACGTTTCGATTTTGCACACTCGAATTCCGGACATGGCAGCCTACTATGTCGAAAAAATTCGGAGTAAGCAAGCTCACGGTCCATACTTGCTGGGGGGCATGTGTGCGGGTGGTGTGATCGCCTTTGAAATTGCCCGTCAACTGCAATCTCAAGGTGAGACGGTTGGTATGGTTGCCTTAATTGATGCTGCTGATGTGGAAGCACCTAAACAATTTGGTCGCACTACCAGCCAGCGCCTGAAGAGTTTCGCTTCGATCTTCAACCAGGAGCAGAAAATCAGTCCTCTGACAAAAGTACTTTACATCTTTAACAAAGCCAGACAAAAAGCCATTAATTTGCTGACCTACGAAGTTCAATCCAGAGCAACTCGATCCTGGAACACTTTCCGCATTCAGCAATTCAGGAAGTATCTAGATCGGGGCGTTGCCCTACCTCCTTACCTCCATACCATTACAGTCCGAATGATTTACAACTTTGCCGAAACTGAATACCGCCCCGATACCCTACTTCAGGGAAATGTTCTTCTGCTACGAGCCGCCGCCGGAGAAGGAAATGATGAACCCTGGATCGAAGTCTACAGCGACCCTCTGTTTGGGTGGGAAAAACGCATTACTGGCATGGTTCAGGTGCATGATGTTCCAGGTGGGCACTCCAGTATGCTTCAGGAACCAAATGTACAGGTTATGGCTGAAGTGGTACAGGCTTACATTGACCATGCACTTGCGGCTGAACCCGCTTCTCAGGCTCAACTAGCAAGGCTTTGAGAGTAATCCTTACTCTATGCCAATCAAATTAATATTGTCTAAATCCTTTCCATCCAATTTATTTCAGCCACTTACTGAGCATATGAACGACATTGCCCAATCTGCCGAAAAGTGTTCGCTACTGATTGTGATCGTGAATTATCGAACGGCGGATTTAACGATCAACTGTTTGCACTCTCTAGAAGAAGAGGTGAAATCTCTACCCGGAACCCAGGTAGTGGTGGTAGACAATCCCTCTGGCGATGACTCCGTGGAAAAGATTCAACAGGCGATCGCGGCTCAAGGCTGGCAAAGCTGGGTATCTCTGGTGGCGGCTGAACATAACGGTGGCTTTGCCTATGGCAACAACCTGGCAGTGCGCCCAGCTCTACAATCTGACCATCCTCCCGATTACTACTGGTTGCTCAATCCAGACACCCTCGTTCGTCCCGGAGCGTTGAAAGCGCTGGTAAACTTTATTGTCCAGCATCCTGACGTAGGTATTGTCGGTAGTAGCTTTGAGGAAGCAGACGGCGAACCCTGGCCCATCACTTTTCGTTTTCCAAACATTTTGAGTGAATTAGACTCTGGTTTACGACTGGGTATTGTCACAAAGCTGCTGGAAAAATGGACGCTGGTTCGGGAAATGGACAATCAACCTGCTCCAGTTGACTGGTTGCCAGGAGCCAGTATGTTGATCCGGCGTGAAGTATTTGAATCGGTAGGCTTAATGGATGAAGCCTATTTCCTCTACTATGAGGAAACCGATTTTTGCTTACAAGCCAAACGGGCTGGTTGGTCTTGCTGGTATGTCCCTCAAAGCCGCATCATGCATATTGCTGGACAAAGTACAGGGGTGACTATTAGAAATGCTCAACCAAAGCGCCTACCCCAGTACTGGTTTGACTCTAGACGACGCTACTTTATCAAAAATCATGGTTGGTTCTATTCAGCCGTTGCAGATACTACGTGGATTGCTGGCCACGTACTCTGGCGATTCCGGCAGGTAATTCAACGTAAACCTGATACCGATCCGCCCCATCTGTTTGAAGATTTTCTTCGTAACACGGTTTTCATCAAACCTAATATGCCAGGTGGTGCTGAATAGCGGTATGAATTGGAACGAAGTTTCACTTCATACAACTCTCAGTTCATACCCAAAATCAGCAACGCCATATGCCAGGATAGGGGCTATCAAAATAGTACCGATTTAAACGGATTTGTGGGCACATCAAAGTTCAGAAGGGGCTTGGCACTGCCAAGCCCGTACCAGGATTTGTTGTGGTTGCAATTCAAATCGGTATAAGATAACTGTGCAGCCAGGCTTCGACTTTGCTCAATCCTCAGCCAATGAGAGTTGACGAAGTCGAAACCCGTGAGCATTTATTTTGTTTTGGCACAAATCTCTGACTGAGTTTGGGCATTCCCGACAGCGTTTGCTTCAGGTTACTTTGCTGGCAACCCTACGTCTTTTTGAAACTGGCTCTCTCGAACTCGCTACCACAACCCCTGCCAGACCTCCACAGGTCAAGGCAAAAACAGGATTCACCATTGCATTGAGAATGCAATCTAATGCATACATCACCAGGCTAACGGCTAAAGCAGCGGCTGGAGCGACCGCAGGATGAGACCATAGTTGGGCTGGATAGCGTATACAAAAAGCAACCACAGGAACCAGCAAAGCCATAAAAATGCTGACTAATCCAACATAACCATTGATACCAAAGGCGATAATCCATAGACTATCGGTTACGGAAATATCCTCACCGTACTCATCAAATACCCGATTCCGACCAAAGCCGCCCCATCCCCATATTGAATTTTGTCTTGCTTTCGCTGAAAGGATCTCTTCATTTTCAAATCTAAAATCGAGGGACTGCACCCTTTCAGGCGGGAAAACTTGAGCCATCGTACCCGTCACCTCTGCCCGTGGAAATTCTCCCGTTGCACCGAGGTTTAAATAAATACACATTCCCCCAATCAATAACCAGATCAGTAACGCATTGTGAAAATATTTGGCAATTAAAAGAATCGCCACTGCCGCCGCAAAAAGCATATAAGCACCAGTAGACCTGACTAATACAAAGGTAATTAGCAACAGACCTACCCACCAACTAATTGGGAAATTCCAAACTTTCTTGATGATTCCAGTTCTCCAAAGTACAACACCCATTAGAGAGGCTGACATCATCCACATGCCTACCATCAGCCCGTGGTTCATGAACACAGTTGGTCTGTAGCCTCCCAGCCGAATTGACATTAGAAAGCCACTGGGGTTAAAGCCATATAGTAGCTCGTGAAAGCTGAACATCATGCGCCCTTCATAAAGGCACAGTGGAATATACAGCAAACCACCGATAAAAGTACCAATTGCCAGGTTTCGCAGCCCTGCTAAATTATTGAGGTAAATCCTGCCGAGAAAATAAGGAATTCCCCAGGTAACCACCTGGGACAGAGTGGCAGATAGCCCATCATAGGGACCTAATCCATTCACCATAGACGAGAAAAATGGACAGATACACCAGATTGTCATCGGCACATCAATCCAGCTATACCGGAAGGTACTGAAGCGCCCCACATCAAAAATGATGGTCGAAAGCAGAATGCCGTAGCTGGCAGCCGACATTTTGTTGTAATCCGGGATACCTGGAAACTTAATGCTTGCCATTGGCAAAAACAACCAGGCTCCCAGAAAGCTGATTACCAAAGCTCGCTGTGCCGGGAACCGTGAAAAAATATAAACAACAATGGGTAGCCAGAGGAGAAGAACAAAGTTGGCAATTGCGTTCGCTTGTTGGGGCATGGATATTACTCAACGAATGCTGGTAGCGTTTCTAGACTCTGTTTTTGACGTTTTACCGCGAGGTATAAAGCCGCCTCAAACAATTCAGTCGCGTTGTCCCAAGTGTATTTGGTTGCCGTTATGTAAGCAGCATCAGACAGGCTTTTCCACTCTGCATTAGAAAGGGTAAGCACCTGTTGGATTGCCTTTGACATGTCTTTTGGGTTCTCTGGTTGAACCAGGACTCCTCCCCCTTGTGCAAGGAGTTCTGGAGCGGCACCCACTGGGGTGCCAATGACGGGGGTTCGACACGCCATTGCTTCCAGGATGGGTAATCCAAATCCCTCTGAGCGACTACCGAAAAGCCAGACATCACATTGGGCATATAGGTTCCTGATCTGATCCTGGGGAGGACGATAAACATAATTGCTATCATCAACTGGCAGAGGTAACTCGTCAGATAAGGGGTGGCTCCCAAATGTAATCAGTCGTATATCTGGGATTGCTTGAGCGGCGAGTGCAAGCGCTTCTAAACTAATATCGCAACCTTTCCAGTAAGTTGGAGCATATAACATGCCAACAGTGGGTACGGGTTGCTTATTCCGCTGAGGAGCATAGAACTGTTGGGTGTCAACACTGTTTGGAACCAGGGAAACATTGGAGTCCTGGTATCGAGTTTGCATTAAATCCAATAGCCACTGCGCGATCGTGATTTTATGTAGAGGCAGATAATAAGTTGCTTCTACTCTCTCCTTAGGCAGATAATCGAATACTTCATGATGCTGAATAAAATAAACTTTGGCACCTTTTGATTCGGATAGATTAGCGATCCATTCAGCCGTTTCCCACCATGTTGCAATAATAACATCGGCTTCAGGTACGTCATTGTCATTGATTGGACGATAACTATCAATCACCTTGTGATCAACGTCTAAATTATCTAGGTGAGAAGGGGTTTGCTTGGGTATCTTTAGCAACCCCTGACCTTTGACTACAGACTTGATCTGCTCCACGATACTGGGTTGTTTATAGGGTGTGGAGATAATCAATACTTCATGACCTCGCTGCTTTAACCGTTCGGCATAGGTCGCTACTACCCTGACTCCGCCGCTCAGATCGGCATGGGGAAGAACTATCGTAATCTTCATGTCAATTCAACTTGAAATTAGAAACTTCAATACATAGGTGAGGTTCAGTCTACTTTATTACTCCCTAAAAGCCCGTAGTTAATTCATTAAGGAATAAATTCGATTGGTACTCTGAATCTACTTAAAGATTACCTTTAATTTCTTGTGATTAGAGGGTAGCAATCACTCAGGTCAAATCCAGACTTTTGCCTGCTTTTTCTTTATCGAATTGGGGATGAAAAGCTTTGATCAAGCGATTCAATTGCTCTCATTCCATCTCAATATGAATGAAACTGGTAGAAATACGGTGAGCCAGTCAGCAATCTTTAATCATTCTTTTATATAGGACTTTTGCTTCCGGGAACTTGTGAATCTTATATAAAGTCCAGGCTTAAAGAATGGAGGCTCTGTCCGTAAATGTTCCATAATTGCAAATATCAATTCTGTGGGGGAACGCCATACCTATGGGGAATACTCCTGGTACGGTGTAGTTCAGTCGCACAGGGGCAACATGTCAATGTTTAGCACATGCCCGTAGGTCCCTGTCGAATTCTATTGAAATGGTTTAGTAACGCCAAGTTAAGAAGTGCTCAGGCAGTTGAAGCTTAGATTCGGGCTATAACGAAAGCTGACCATCTATTTAATTGTTTGCTGGAAATTTACCGTTTGCTGGAACTTTCAATGTCTAAAGGAACTACCCGACTCGTCGCTGGACTAACATTGTCCGTCTTCATCGGGGCAACTCAAGCCCTGCCAGCGATCGCTCAAACTCAAACTTCCCAGGTCAGCCCACCTCGGAGTGCAGCGGCTTCTCTGGTTGAGGATGCTTACACCCTTGGATCAGGGGATGTAATCAAGGTTGATAGTTTTGATACTCAAGAATTGGTTTTGGAACCTCGCTACACAGTGCTACCCGATGGTTCAGTCAATTTGCCATGGGTGGGGAATGTGGCAGTCAATGGTATGACCCTGAGAGGGGCAGCCGAGGTTCTGACGCAGCGGTATAGTCGCTTTATCCGCAAACCAATCATTACAATTAGTCTGGTCGCTCCCCGTCCACTCAAGGTGGGTGTCATTGGGGAAGTGAACCGACCGGGTTCCTACATCATCAGTGTTATCAGTAATGAGACGACGGTTGCCAGCCTAAATCAACGGACTGCTGACGGTGGCGGCGGCGGCGGCGCAAACCAGTGGCCCACGATTATTAAAGCCATTCAAACGGCTGGAGGAATCACCCAATCAGCTAATATTCGTCAAATCCAGATCCGCCGCCCCCAAGAGCCTAACGTTGAACGGTTCATTGATGTTGACCTCTGGAGCTTCTTGCAAACTGGAGAACTGTCTCAGGATGTCAGCCTAAGGGATGGGGATACCATTATTATTCCTAAATCAACGACTTTAGACCCGGCTGAGATTACTCAAGTTGCCATTACAAATTTCTCGCCAGAGGTGATTCGGGTAAATGTGGTGGGTGAGGTTGTGACTCCTGGTACAGTTCAAGTTCGCCCCAGTTCTACTCTGAATCAAGGCATTATGGCGGCTGGCGGGTTTAAGCTGGGTCGGAACAAAAAGGATGTTGAATTGGTTCGGCTCAACCTGGATGGTACGGTGACACGGAGAAAAATCCGGGTTGATCTCTCAAAGGGATTGAGTGAAGGAGATAATCCGCCGCTATACAATAACGACATCATCGTTGTAAATCGCAACGCGATCGCCGGGGTCTCCGATTTTCTGGGAGGCACCTTAGGACCTTTCCTGGGTCTGTTAGGGATTGTCAACATTTTTGGGGGCAACAACTAGTAATTGTGGTCTTTCCTCAGTTAAAGTTGCCGCTAAAGTTGCTGTTCAGGGTGGGCTATTGGTGGATTCAGAGTAGGAGCGCGAGAGGTTAACATGAGAGCCGAAGAAAATATTCAAGATTTGTCCCTCAATGGTTCCAATAGACCCCTGGGATTTAACGATGGGCTAGAGGACGATTTGCCTGAGCCATCCTCCAAGCAACAAGGCTTGAATCTGGGCTTTATTGTCAGATTGGCTCGTAGAAATGCTCTCCTGATTTCGGCGATCGCCCTGGCGACGACCGGAGCCGCTGCTTTTTCTGCCTTTGGTCCACCTACCTACCAGGGGCAATTTAGCATTTTGGTAGAACCGATTACGTCCCAGGCACGGTCCACCGACCCCTCCGCGATTTCCCGCGATAGTGGAGCTGAAAACGACACCATTGATTATCCGACGCTTCTAAGAGTTCTTCAAAGCCCTGAACTGCTCTCTAAAATTGCTGGAGAAATTCAAAGTCGCTACCCTAATGTCACGGCTGGCTCTCTACGGGATGATATTGCCAGAAAAAATCTGGTGGTACAGCGTCCTGGAACCAACATGATGGACACAGCAAAAATACTGGAAGTTACCTATGAAGGGGTCGATCCAGATCGAACTCAATACATTTTGCAAAAGCTATCTGATGGCTTCTTAAAATTCAGCCTTGAATATCGGCGAACTCGTATTGGTGGTGGAATTCAATTTATCGAAGATCAACTTCCGAGCTTGCAACAGCGGGTGAATAGCCTAGAAGCCGAAATCCAGGCACTGAAGCAACGTTATCGGATTACCGATCCATTAGCTGAAGGAACTTCCCTGTCTAGACAACTGCAAGAGACTCAAGCGGCACGTTCTAGCGCTCAAAGGGAGTTAGCCGAACAACAAATGCTTTACGGGACCTTGCAAAGGCAGCTAGGTCTGACACCAACTGAGGCTTTGGCAGCCGCCTCCTTGAGTGAAAATCCCCGCTACCAGACTTTACTCACCCAACTCAAGACGGTCGAAACTCAGATTGCCGTTAAAGCTGCCCGGTTTAATGAGGAAAGTCCTGTGATTGAGGCACTACGGGATCAGCAGCAGAATCTGATTCAGCTATTGAATGAAGAGTCACAGATTAACTTAGGCGAAACCTCTGCCACACCCGTAGGACCAAGGGTACTGGCTTTTCAAAACCCGACTCGGATTGAGCTAATCAGGCAATATGTTGCGGCGGGTAATGTCGTCCGGCAGTTGCAGGTTCGCAATCAGGCGGTTGCCCAATCTGAAGCGTTTTTGGACCAGAGACTCCAGCAATTCCCTGCTATTTCTCGCCAGTACAATGACTTGCAGCAACAGCTAGACATGAGTACACGAACGTTGAATCAGTTTTTGACTCAGCGGGAAACATTGCGGATTGAAGCGGCTCAGAAGGAAGTTCCCTGGACTGTGATTTCGCCTGCAACGCTTGCCAGGGACGCGACAGGTAAGCCCCTTGCCCAGCCGGTTAAGTCTGTCAGGAACCTGGCGATGGGAGCGATCGCGGGCTTAATTCTGGGGTTTGCCGCTGCAATGTTGCGAGAGAAGCGACGAGATATTTTCTACGATGTGGCAGATATTCGAGGATCATTGAAACCCCAATTTCTGGGATCTATTCCTTTTAGAGAAGGCTCTAATCAGATTATGAATCCCCTTGCTGGAAATTCTGATTCCTTCTCGAAGGCGTTTAGTTCTCTCTACACCAACATCCGGTTTTTGAAATCTGATCCGTCTGTGCGATCGCTAGTGGTTGGGTCAGCAGGTTCCGGTGACGGCAAAACCACCATTGCCTTGAATTTGGCTTTGGCGGCTGCTTCGATGGGCGGGCGAGTGCTGCTGGTGGATGGCAACTTACGCGCTCCCCACATCCATAGCCTGCTTGGATTGTCCAACTCAATCGGGTTGAGTGAAATGCTCACAGATCGGGTGCAGGTTAGTGAGGCGATTCAGCCATCATCCTTGGACAAAAACCTTTCAGTGTTAACGGCTGGTCAGTCCTCTGTAGACTCCATCAGGGCATTAGGAACCGCTGCGATGCAGCAGCTCGACCAACAACTGCGGTCAAGCTTTGATTTGATTATTTACGATACTCCAGACCTTTCAGAGTTTTCAGATGCTAAATTCCTGGCGGCTCAATCGGATGGAATTTTGATGGCGGTAGGTATTGGCAGAACCAAGCGATCGATGGTGGCTCAAGTAATGACCGAGTTAAGTCGGTTTCACTTACCTGTCCTGGGGGTTATTTCAAACCAGTCTGGCAGGAGTGTAAATGCTTCCTATGCCCAGGCACAAAAGCAGCGGCATACTCAAGAGCAGGCTACGATTCTTGAGAATCTGGGAATCTTGAAGCCAGGACTGCCAACGTCTACAAAACATTAGATTGCCAGAGATTTTGGTTTTTTAGGGACGGATTGCTTCGGTGTGGGGTTCTTCTGTTCCGTCTGGGTATTCTAGACCCAGGCGGATTCTGACATGCTTATAGCGATTCTCAGACGAGTGCGGTTCAAACTAATGCCAAAAAGCCTTACTGGATAACCAGTTTGACCGCACACACAAATGGGGATTGGTATAAAAGGTATTGAATTGAGTGCTTTTAGAGACTTCTTTTTTGATGGCTTTACTTTTGGTTGTAATTTCACTGACGGCAGCATTGGTGCTGCTAATCCCAACTACGCTCCTCTTAGTGGAATGTGTAGCAGCGGTTTGCGGTGGGAGGCGGCAGGTTTGGGAGCAAACGGTACCTCGACCAACGATAGCGGTTCTGGTTCCGGCACATAATGAGGACCTGGGAATTGGCGCAACTTTGACACCATTGATGGCTCAGATGACTGCCCAGGATCGGTTAATTGTGATTGCAGACAACTGTGAGGATGGAACCGCTGAGATTGCCCGAAATTATGGTGCCACTGTAATCGAGCGGCAGGATTCGGTACGGCGCGGTAAGGGATATGCCCTTGATTTTGGCTTACAGTTTCTTAAAACCGCTCCCCCGCAAGTCGTCGTGATCGTAGATGCAGATTGCAATGTCGCCCCAGGAGCGATTGAAACGATTGCTCGTCAAGCAATCACCCATCAGCGTCCAGTGCAGGCAACCTACTTGATGGCTCGACCGGAACGTTTGTCATCTAAGGCTGCCGTGTCTCTGTTAGCGTTTACAGTCAAGAATCTGGTTCGTCCCGTTGGGCTGAGCCGGCTTGGGCTTCCCTGCCTGTTAACTGGAACTGGCATGGCATTTCCGTGGACGGTGATGGAACAAATTTCCCTAGCCAGCGGCAATATTGTGGAGGATATGAAACTAGGACTGGATCTTGCCCTGGTCGGGCATCCGCCTATGTTTTGTGCAGAAGCCAATGTGACAGGCTCACTACCCCAGCAAGACAAGGCAGTGAAAAGCCAGAGAACCCGTTGGGAGCACGGTCACTTACAAACCCTGCTGACTCAGGTTCCGCGTTTACTTCGTGCCTCAATTCAAACGAAACGGTTTGACCTATTGGCGATCGCCCTTGACCTTTGTATCCCACCCCTCTCTCTACTCGTTATGGTGTGGCTGGTGGCAACCATCGTCGCTTTGATGGCTGGCATCTGGGGTGGATCTCAGGTTCCAATTTTCATCCTGGCATTAGAGGGAATTTTCATTCTGGTCGCTATCCTGACATCCTGGACAAAATATGCCAGGACAGAGATTCCTCTGGGTATGCTACTGGCGGTTCCTTTCTATGTTTTCTGGAAAATTCCGCTCTACTTTGCCTTTCTGGTAAAACCCCAAACCAAGTGGATACGGACCGAGCGAGATCGGGTTGACTCCTCTAATCTTTAAGGCTTTTGGTGCCATCAACCCCTCTCCGGAGAGACTGAATCGTTGCGATCGCCCACTCCACTACCCGGTCTATTTCCGCTTCTGTATTGAACCGCCCGATGCCAAACCGAATGGAGGCATAGGCTAACGTTTCCGAATGCCCTAATGCCTGAAGAACGTGGGAGGGGGCAACTTTAGCAGAGGAACAGGCGGCTCCCGATGAAACTGCCATCACAGGCTGTAAACCCAGATGTAATGCTTGTCCATCCACTCCAGAAATGCTGATGTTGAGGTTTCCGGCCAACCGTTGGGTAGGGTGTCCATTCAGATATACGCCTTCTAACCGTTCAAGCTGCTGCCAGAGGCGATCGCGCAGCCAGGTTAACCGCTGCGTTTCAGTAGCCATCTCCGCTAGCCCTAGTTCTACCGCCTTTGCAAACCCGACAATCTGGGGGGTGTAGAGGGTACCAGAGCGTAACCCCCGCTCATGTCCGCCCCCGTGAAGCTGGGGCACCAGGTTTACCCTGGGGTTGCGTCGCCGGACATAGAGCGCCCCAATCCCCTTGGGTCCATAAACTTTATGGGTGGTCAGAGACATGAGATCGATATTCATTGCCTCGACATCAAGCGGAATTTTTGCGATCGCCTGGGCAGCATCCGTATGGAAAAGAACCTGGTGTGCCCGACAGAGCATCCCAATCTCTGCCAGCGGTTGCAGAACACCGATCTCATTGTTGGCAGCCATGACCGAAACCAGAATGGTTTCGGGTCTAAACGCCTGCTCTAAATCGTTTAAGTCAATCAGCCCATCGGCTTGCACCGGCAGAAACGTGACCTCAAAGCCGAGGGATTGCAAGTAACGGCAAGGATCCAGTACGGCACTGTGCTCTGTTGCAACCGTAATCATGTGCCGACCTCGATTGAAGGATGCTTCTGCCACCCCCTTGATTGCCAGGTTATTTGCCTCTGTTGCCCCACTGGTGAAAATAATTTCTTCAGGGGTTGCATGAATTGCCTCAGCCAGGGTTTCCCGCGATCGCTGCACGGCTGCCTCTGCTTCCCAACGATAGAAGTGACCAACACTGGCAGCATTGCCAAAATGCTCTGTGAAAAACGGTAGCATAACTGCCAATACCCGTTCATCCACAGGTGTTGTCGCATGAGAGTCGAGGTAAATAGGACGGGACGACATTTCAGGCAAGTATTGACGGTTACAACTTTAGGTTTTTAATATTAGATTAAGATTAACAAGTGTAAAGAAAATTTACACGCTCTCCGTTATCCGGTTCTGCTGGTTGGCAGTTTTATGTCTATTCTCCAAAGTTTCACCCGTCATTTTTCTAGTCGGTTCCATTTTCGCTACTCCTGGCGATTTGTAGCTTCTGCGGTCTTTGCGCTGCTTATTTGGGTTCATCCGTTTGCGGCTTCGGCAGCTTATGCCTACAACAACCCGGATTTATTGCCTGCAACCCAAACTCCAGTGATTGATCTGGCAAAGGCACTGAGCAGTGTCCAAGAAGAATCTCTTGTCAAGAATTTAGAAGACTTTGAAAAAGAGACTGGTTGGAAACTGAGAGTTTTAACTCAGTTTGAGCGTACCCCCGGAGCAGCCGTCAAAGATTACTGGGGGCTTGATGACCATAGCGTTCTGCTTGTGGCTGATCCTCGCGGCGGTAATTTACTGAATTTCAGCGTGGGGGATGATTTCTATCCCTTGCTTCCCCGAACCTTTTGGATTGAGCTACAGACCCGATTCGGCAATCAATTCTTTGTGCGAGAACACGGAGAGGATCAATCGATTTTAGAGGCATTGAACTCCATCCGAACCTGTCTGCGCCAGGGTGGTTGTCAGGTGGTTCCGGGATTACCTCAAGAACAGTGGATTTTAACGCTGATTACCTCCATCGTAGGTGGTCTAGTGTGTGGGTTTGCGGCTCACCCTCGCAAGGAAGGTCAGGTTTTTGCATGGCAGTGGGCACTAATTTTCTCACCTCTGTGGGGCATTTTATTTATTGCGTTTGGGATTGGTCCCGTTGTTTCTCGTACAACCGATTGGTTACCCCTGTTCCGCAATTTTGCTGGGTTTTTGATTGGGGCATTGGTTGCCTTCCTATCTCCTGTACTCAATCGCCCTTCTCCACCTGAAGCCTGATTTGATTATTTCTAAATTCTCTGAAACAGAGACGATCTAGCTCAACCATCGCTTATTCTGTTGCTAGGGCTTTACCGATCGCTTGAATTGAAACCATGGTTTTATCAACGATTGGGTTCATGGGCGATCGCGCCAAGGCGCTCAATTTAGCCCGCACAAAAGCTTTAGCCTTTCTGGAAGGGGTCGCAATGGAATGGCATGCAACGGACGCTCAAAGTCTGGCAATTATTGACCGCGAAATGGGCGATCATGCTTTTTCTCCAGCCGAATATGAAATTGTTCGACGGGTGATTTATTCTACGGCGGATTTTGAGTACAAGTCGTTAATTCATTTCTCAGAACTGGCGCTTCAGTCTGGTGCAGCAGCTTTAGCAGCGCGCAGCACGATCGTAGTGGACGTGCCAATGGTTCAGGTGGGGATTACGACAAACATTCAAAACACCTTTGCCAATCCGGTTTATTGCAGCATGGATGCCCTAACCCGCCCTCAAAAGGAAAAGACTCGTGCTGCTTGGGGAATTGAAACTCTGGCACGGCGATACCCAGAAGGAATTTTTGTGGTGGGTCAGGCACAAACTGCTTTGACTTCGCTGGTGGAATTAATTGAGTCAGAGGAGATTCGACCCGCCCTGGTCATTGGCACGCCTTCTGGATTTGTCGATGTTGAGGTTGCAAAGGAGCGCTTAGCAGATTCGCTCATTCCACACATCCGAATTGATGGACGAAAAGGGAGTTCAGTGGTTGCCGCTGCCATTGTTAACGGACTGGTTGATCTTGCCTGGCAGGCATACGGTCGAGAGCGGAGTGGGCTGGTCTAGCCTTTCTACCAATCCATCGTTTGCTTTTTGCGCGGCGATCGCTTCCTGGGTGGTCTTCGCTCTATACGGCTACTTGTGGATTCGTTACGGTAGGTATTCTCGTCTTGGACAGGACGTTTTGGACGACTCTCCCGATCACCCGGCTCATACCTTTCTCGAGAGCGAATCCGCCGACTCACCTCAATGAAGTCCTCTCGCTGTAGATAAGGGTAGTCACTGACCCATATATCGTGATTGGGAATGTAAACATCGGAAGTTTTATTGATGCGACCGAGGTCTCCCCGATTAGACATCACAACCATCTGGGCAGTGTCTCCGGGGGCGATCGCCTGATGGTTGCGCTTCAGAGGAACGCGCACCCAGGTCGAGAACCCGGAATCATCACCCACTTCAATGTTGATGCACCGCTCCCGGTTTTCAACAATCACCAGGTCTCCCCGCTCATTCACATTCTCTTCTTGCCCAATCAATTCTTCTGTGACGTAAACATCCAGAACTTCCCCTTGCCAAAAACCACTGTAAGCAAACTTACGATATTCCAGGTTTCGCAGGCTTGCCCACAAAACGGGACCCCATAACCAGTAAAGCCCAACCATAATCCCCAGCAGAAAGCGGAAAAAACCAATTTCTGGACCAACAATCAAACCAAGACCCAGAATGACAACGGTTACTCCTACTATCGAAATCAACAACCGTCGTAGGAAGTCCGACAGTTTTCCCCAAGCGTAGACATATTGGGCTCCCGTAGCGACCTTAGGAATCAAGGACTCAAAAGTTTGGCGTGTTAAGGGGATGAGCATGAAGGGTGCCAACGTACTGTAATAACGGGATAGGTAGCGTTCTAAGAATCCTGTTACGAGCCTAGCATTTTATCCAATACGGAACATTGGAGGAAGTGTAATAGGAGGAATTGCCAATCCTGGTAGGTAAGAAAAAGCTGCTGGATAAGTCGCTTCAACTCATCTATCTATTCAGCAACGCCGTGCATAAGAACTCATACGCAGAAAAAAAGGTGATTTATGAAACTAAAGTGACGAATCTCTAATGTGTAGAGGTTAGTATGCAAGTATGCCAATTCGCTTTCTGAGTGGGAGGAGTAGATTCACTGAAGAAACTTCCAAAAGTTCACTCCATTTTTGAATAAAATTTAGTACTATATCGGATGGTTTTACTACTAAAAAGTAGCAAAATCTAAATATATCTGAGGAACGCACTCGGAAAAGCTGGGCAACTATAGGGGGCAACTATGTTTGTTTAGCTTTTTCGGTTAACAAAGCGTCCTTACAGGTAGACTGCCTGATCCTGGGGGCTTATTAAGGATCAGGCAATTTTTTTGGCTAATTGCCGTCTCTTCAGCCATTAATCTGCATCCATTAATCAGCATTCATTAATAAAGATTTGTGCTTCTGATATTGCTGGCTATGGGCAATGGAGATCGCAATATCCCCATCATGTTTGCTACCAAACATAGTCCAGGGGCACTCCCACCGTAGGATAAGCAAGGTCCAGCTATTGGAATCCTGGTTTGCTAACCCCTACCGACTGGCTGATGTCTCAATCCAACCTTCATTCCTCAAATTTGTTAAGGGGAGATTCTCCAAAGCGGCGTTCTCACCATAGTCTTGCCCAGCTTGCTTTGGTGGCTGTTGCCACTTTCATCAGCCTTAGCCACCTGAACCAGCCAGCTCTGGCTGAAATGAGGCAAATTCGCTCGACGCTTCGCCCTGCTAAGCAACAGACCTTTGTAGAACTGATGGAGGAAGCAGAGGCAACGGCTGAAAATCTAGTGAGGCAAACCTTTGCAGCAAATCGAACTGTAAACGAAGTATCAATTACGGTTTTGGGAGAGCGCAACGGTCAGGAAGCCCCCCTGCTGCTTTCGTCGGTTTCCCGATCTAACTGGCAGAAAACTCCTCAGATTCAGCGTTGGACAATCTACTTCAACAATTTCTCGATCGCCCTGCTGGGGTATCGCAAACCTCCCGCTTCACCCGTTCCCACTCCTGACCCGGTTGTGCCGGTTTCCCAGGAAGTGCTACCCGGCACCCCCCAACCCTCTCCCAGTGGCACCCTTCCAACAGCAGGAACTCCTGCTTCCCCCCCCGCGCCTTCCGCTCCCCCGATCAGCCTTCAATATGGCGACAACGCTTCATTTAGAGAACGGTTGAAAAACGATCCCGCTTACCGGGACGATTAAGCCTACTACCACCACTTACGCCCATTCAAAAGCCAGGGGCGACGTTTGGCAGAGGTTTCTGGCAGAGGTTTACCGCGCAAGACGCGCCAGGTAATGGAGTCCACAATGCCATTGGCTTTTAACTTGTGTTCCTGTTGAAAGGCAACCACCGCTTGTTTAGTTTCTCGATTAAAAACTCCGTTCCGGTGAGTGTTGTACCCACAAACTTGTAACAATCCCTGGAGTTCCCATACATCTGCCCCAGTGTGCCCCAGACGAAGAATACGGCTCCCCGGTTGCAGGGTAGTTTTTAAAGCGACACGAGTTTTGGGTCCAATGATGCCATCGATTCTTAACTGGCGCTGTCTCTGAAATTCCTTTACTGCTACTTCAGTGATATAGCCATAGTCACCGTCTACTCTGAGCTTAAAGCCATGAGCATTGAGGGTTTCCTGTAACTCCGCGATCGCCGGTCCGGTGTCCCAGGGATAAAGGATAGGACCCGTCAGCGCAGCGGGACTCATACCATGCACAAATTCAGCGTGAGTATCTGTTGACATGTGACATTGCCCTTCGTACTCGTTCCTAACTCCTGTATTCTAATCACAGGTTTTGAGGATAGAAAATGGCTTGGCAGCGTCCAGACGGGCGAAACCCCGATCAACTGCGTCCCGTCAGTTTTGAGCGTAATTTTACACGGTTTCCGACCGCATCTGTTCTGGCAAAGTCGGGAGACACTCAAGTTCTCTGTACGGTTTCGATTCAGCCTAAGGTGCCCCGGTTTTTAGAAGGCAAAGGGCAGGGTTGGCTGACCGCTGAGTACCGCATGTTGCCTGGAGCAACACCCGATCGCCAGGAACGGGAGTTCATGAGGCTTTCTGGGAGAACCCAGGAGATTCAACGGTTGATTGGACGCAGCCTGCGCTCAACCCTGGACATGGAAGCTTTGGGAGAGCGGACGATTATGATTGATGCTGATGTTTTGCAAGCCGATGCTGGCACCCGCACCACTTCCATTACAGGCAGTTTTGTTGCCCTCAAAGACGCGATTGATAAGCTAGTTGCCGGTGGAGATCTGGAGCGATCGCCCCTGCGCCATCAAGTCGCTGCCATTTCAGTTGGTCTTTTGCACGGCGAACCTTTCCTCGACCTTAACTACCAAGAAGACGTAGCTGCCGAGATCGATTTTAATGTAGTTATGAACGAGAATCTGGAACTGATTGAAATCCAGGGGACAGCGGAGTCGGATAGCTTCAGTCGGCAGCAGCTTAATCAAATCCTGGATTTCGCTGAAAAAGGGATTCGAGAGTTGATGGACTTCCAGTTGCAGGTGTTTCAGAACCACTAGTTATTAGGGGGTGAGGGGTGAGGGGTGAGGGGTCAGTCGCCTAAAACTCTCAACTCAAAACTCTCAACTCCCAATACCCAGTACCCCACTCATCTACTCATGGGAAATGTTGATATGAAGTTGCAGCAAGTCATTCCGGTAGAGGCAATTCAATACGATAGCCGGGGACTGGTTCCTGCTATTGTGCAAGATTATCTGGATGGCACCGTGCTGATGATGGCGTGGATGAACCAGGAATCCCTGCAAAAAACCCTGGAAACTGGTGAAACCTGGTTCTGGAGTCGATCGCGTCAGGAACTCTGGCATAAGGGAGCCTCCTCCGGGCACCTCCAGATTGTGAAAACCCTCCGCTATGACTGCGACAGCGATTGCTTACTAATCAGTGTGGAGCAGATTGGCGACATTGCCTGCCATACGGGCGAACGAAGCTGTTTCCATCGGGTGAACAGTCACATTGAGCCACCCCATGCGGATACATTGTCCCAGGTGTATGCCGTTGTCTGCGATCGCCGCGATCACCCGACTGAAACTTCCTATACCTGCAAACTGTTTGAAGGCGGCGATAACAAAATTCTCAAGAAGATTGGGGAAGAAGCCGCAGAAGTTGTGATGGCATTCAAAGATGACGACCCGGAAGCGATCGCGGGTGAAGTGGCTGACTTGTTCTACCACTCCTTGGTTGCCCTGGCTCACCACAAGGTAGACCTGAAAGCTGTTTACCGGAAGTTACAGGAACGGCGGCGATAGGAAACGAGGGGAGGGAGTTTTGAGTTGAGAGTTTTGAGTTGAGAGTTTTAGGCGACTGACACCTGACACCTGACACCTCACACCTTTTCACCCTCCACTTTTTCCCTACTGGCGATGCTCCTGGATGAATGCATCATGCGATCGAGGGCTTGCAGAATCAAAATCGCCACGATCACACTGGCAGCCATGACCAGCCAGTAGCCATAAACAATCGGTTTAGACTGGTCTAATGCCCACCCACCCAGGGGGGGACCAATCATGTAACCCAGCGCCCAGCACTGGGAGTTGACTGCTAGATAGACTCCCCTTAGTGGCTCTGGTGCCAGTTCTACCGTTGTTGAGGCAGCCGCGGGCATATAGGCAGAGGTGGCGATCGCCAGGACACCTGTTGCCAGAATTGCCCAGATTAGATGACCGGCGGGGGCAACCCCTGTAAGCCAGACCAGGACAAACCCGATGCTCCACAGTATGGCTGAGCCGATCAACCCCTGGACATGGGAGAAGCGATTGAGAAATCGCACGGTGGGCATTTGGGACAGCACAGCAGCTACCAGATGCCATGCAAACAGATTGCTAATGACTTCGGGAGAGAATCCCCTGGCGGGTGCCTGTCCTGGGACAAAATTGTTCAGATAAAGGGGAAGGGTGCTGCTGACCTGCACCAGATAGGTGGTAAACATCACGTTGGGAATGATGTAGGTGAGCAGGTAGCGATCGCGCAGGGCTGCCATCCATCCCTTGATCGCTTGATGGTTTTCAGTGAACTGACCCGACTCGGCGATCGCCCAATAAACAACGCCTAACAGCACCAGAAACGAGATTCCATCAATCACAAACAGCATCCGGTAAGCCCCAGTGATGCCAATCAACCGTCCACCTAGCACCACTCCCAACCCCAACCCCAAACTGTCACAGAGCCGAGTAATCGCAAACGCTTCATTCCGCTGCTCCGGTGGCGACAGGTCGGCAACCATTGCTTCATTGGGGGGCCAATAAAGTCCCAGTCCCAGCCCGACCAGCAAATTGCCTAGAACTAGCATGGGAAAGTCATTGGCTGCTGCCAGCACAAAGGATGCTGCCGCTGACACGATCGCCGCCAGCATCAACGTCCGCCTGCGACCCCAGGTGCGCGAATCGGTAAACGAGCCGCCCATCAGCCGACCCACAATCCCAGAAACGGCTGAACTCCCAATTGCAAGTCCAACCTGGGTCGCAGACAGCCCTACTTGGTTGACAAAGAAAATAGGTGCCGCAAACAAAGTAAAGCCAGAACCCGTCTGGGACAGAAGCCGCCCCAATGCGAGAATCCAGACCTGGTAATTCAAGCTGGGAACCCAGGAGAACAGCTTCGACGGGCGAAAGGACATAGTTTAGGGTATTAAGAAAGCATCCTTCAGTTTAAGGTGAAGCGGCTTTCTCTGTTGTTTGCTAAGGAGCGGAATTGGTCAGTGGTCAACTTTAGTAGTCAGGAGTTAGGAACCCACTGTGCCTTTCGCCTTCACCCCTCTACCTCTACTACCCATTACCTACTACCTGTTATCTAACACCAGTGAGCAAACTCCCGTAAAGATCGCGGTGCCAGTCTGGCTAGCTGGGCTATAGTGAAGCGGAAGATTTTACCCCAACCTATGAACGCCGAAGATTTTTTCAACCAGGGTTTAATGAAGGCTCAAAAGGGTGACCACAAGGGCGCGATCGCTGATATGACGGAAGCGATTAAGATCTACCCGAAGTATGCCGGGGCATACCTCAACCGGGGTAACTCTCGGTTGGCGATGCAGGATAACCGGGGGGCAGTGGAAGACTTTAACCTGGTGTTACAAATCAATCCCAAGGCGGCAGAGGCGCTAGTGGGAAGGGGAACTGCCCGCGCCCGTGCGGGGGATAGACAGGGGGCATTGGATGACTTCAATCAGGCACTTCAGCTTAAACCTAAGTTCCCTGGCATCTTCATTCAGCGGGGCACTGTGCGGGCTGAACTGAATGATCTGGAAGGCGCACTCGAAGATTTGAATCAAGCGATTCAGCTTGCGCCGAATGCGGTGCCTGCCTACGTGCAACGGGGCGTGGTGCGGGCAGGGATGAACGATCGCGAAGGGGCGATCGCGGACTTTAGTCAGGCTCTTCAGCTTTCTCCTAATGCCATTCCTGCCTTTGTCCAGCGGGGTGTCGTCTACGCGGAAATGGGAGATAAGGATCGTGCACTCGCCGATTTTGACCAGGCGCTCCAGATCAGTCCCAAAGCTGCCCAGGTTTATTTGCAGCGAGGCATGGTGCGGGCGACGCTGCAAGACCCTCTGGGGGCGATCGCCGACTTTAACCAGGCACTCCAACTCAACCCCAACCTGCTACCTGCTTACATCCAACGGGGGGCAGTGCGTTCTACGCTGGGTGATCCTCAAGGGGGGTTAGAAGACCTGACCCAGGTATTGAAACGCAATCCCCATGTGGTTCCTGCTTACATTCAGCGGGGGCTGCTCTGTTCAGAACTGGGAAATAAACTCCAGGCGCTAGAGGACTTTAACCAGGCATTACAGCGCGAACCGGGTTCTGTGGATGCCCTCCTGAACCGGGGGCGGGTACGGGCAGAACTGAACGATCGCGAAGGGGCGATCGAGGACTTTACTGAAGCTCTCAAGCTTGACCCCAATAATGCTTCTGCCCATCTCTGCCGTAGCGTGATCCATCTAGAACTGGACGATCGCCAGAAAGCATCCGAAGATTTCAACCTGGCAGTGCAAATGCTGCCCAGTTCTGCGGATGCCTATATTGAGCGCGGCATGTTTCGAGCCAGTATGGGCGCTTTACGGGAGGCGGTAGAAGATTTCAATCGCTGTCTGCGCATGCATTCTGACTCCACTAGGGGCTATCTCCAACGGGGTATTATCCGCAACCTGATGGCGGATCGGGAGGGTGCCCTAACCGATTTTGACCAAGCGCTCAGTTTGGATGCCAGCGTTGATGTGGCTTACCTGTATCGGGGATTGGTCAAAGCTCAGCAGGCAGACTATACAACCGCCCTGGAAGATCTGCATCAGGCAATCAAACTCAATCCCAATCTGATTCCCGCCTATTTGAACCGCAGTGCCGTACAGACCAAGATGGGAAATCCGGAGGGAGCCGCCACCGATTTTCAAGGCGCTCTCAAAGTTGGTCCCAATCCTGCGGCTGCTCACCTGAGCCGGGGCATGATTCTTGCTCAACTGGGTGATGAACAGGGGGCACTGGATGACTTCAACCGGGTGATTGAGCTTTATCCCAGGGCGATCGCCGTCTATTACAATCGGGGCATTCTGCTGGCATCTCTAGGAGACCAACAGGGGGCACTGGATGACTTTAACCAGGAACTTCAAATTAACCCTGCCTCTGCTCCTGCTTACCTGCATCGGGGTGCGCTGCGGGCAGAACTGGGTGAAACCGACACCGCGCTCCAAGATCTCGATCGGGCATTGCAGTTGACTCCCCGTTCGCTGGTGACGCGCTTTCAGCGGGGCTTCCTGCGGGCAGAACTGGGGGATCCCTATGGAGCGGCTGAAGATTTCAACGTTCTCCTGGCAACCCGGACTCCCTCCATTCCTGCTTATGTTCGACGGGCACTGGCATTTCTAGAGTTAGGCAAGCGGAAGCTGGCAATGGATGATTTGAGTGAAGCCGTTCGGCTTGAGCCGAAAAATCCCGAAGATTTTCTGCATCTGGCCGTTGCCCGCACCCGCATGGGAGAAGATAAAGCCGCCAATCAGGACTTTAACCAGGCAGTGGAAAGCAGTCTTTACCCGGTACGTGCCTGCCTGCAACGGGGCATGCTACAACTCAAGCTGGGTGAACTGGTTGGCGCAATGACGGATCTGGACTATGTGATTCAGGTAAACCCAACGCTGGTGTCTGCTTACCTGTATCGGGGCATTGTCCACGCCAAGAAAGGCAACCAGGCAGCAGCGCTGGAAGACTTTACCCAGGTGTTGAACTTCCATCCTGCGTCTGCTCTGGCATATCTCAGCCGTAGCGCAATCTATCTGCTCCAGGAAAATCAAACTGCCGCAAACCAGGACTTTGAGCAGGCAAGCAAACTAGGGGGCGAATCTGGAAAAGTGTGGTTCCATCGTGGCAGAATTCGGGTGGAATTGGGGGACCCATCGGGAGCCTTGAGCGATTTTGACCGGGCGATCGCCACCCACCCTGAATTTGCCCCTGCTTATTTGCACCGTGGCAAAGTGCTAGCTGAATTGGGAGAACAAGGGCGATCGGAGGAAGATTTGCAAATGGCGGCTCAACTCTTTCCAGCGGTGGATCCTAAAGTTCAGACAGATCGGTAATTTGGAAAGCTGACAACAAACCCTATGGTTTGGTAGAGTTCGTTGTCGTGGGCAATGTACTCAACAACCGACTCAACGTGTAATCCTGTGAATTCTTTTCTGTTCATCACTGATCTGGACAACACCCTGGTAGGTGATGATGCCACAATGGCAGAACTCATCCGTCAGTTAGAACGGCATCGTCATGAATATGGCACCCAAATCGTTTATTCGACGGGGCGATCGCTGACCCTCTATCGCCAGCTTGTTGCTGAAAAGGGGCTGCTAAAGCCAGATGTTTTGATTGCAGGCGTCGGTACGGAGGTTTATTACAACGGTAGTGATACCCCCGACCCGGTCTGGTCAGAAAAGCTATCCTACCGCTGGAACCGGGATGAAGTCGTTGCCTGTGCCGCGCACTTTGCTGACCTCACCCCCCAACCGGATACAGAGCAGCGTCCCTTTAAAGCCAGCTACTTTCTAACTGAAGAGGCGGCAGTAGAAGTATTGCCCCAGTTAGAGAGAATGTTGGGCGATCGCGACCTGGACACACAACTGATCTACAGCGGCAGTCAGGATCTGGACATTCTGCCCCGTCAGGCAAACAAAGGGATGGCAATGACCTTTGTTCGGCAAAATCTGAGGGTTGACCCAGCACGAACCGTTGCCTGTGGCGACTCTGGTAACGATATTGCTCTCTTTGCTAATCGGGAAGAATACGGCATCATCGTCGGTAATGCCATGCCTGAGCTACTCCAGTGGCATCACGCAAACCCCAACTCTAACCGCTATTTAGCAACAGCCGCTTGCGCAGGCGGAATTTTAGAAGGACTAAAGCGTTTTGGTTTTCTCTAAAAGCGTGTTAGCCCACCTACTTTAGCCAGTTGTCTAGCACAGGATGACGTTGGCTTTAGGTATTAACCAGCAGCCAACGCAGATAATCCTTGCCCCAGGCTCAACCCAGACGTTGAGTTGTTTTCTGCTTGAGAAAAGCATAAAACAGGGGTTGACCAAAGGGTTATGATCCCCGAATATACGAAAGTTAATTTATAGCAAAAGCCACCAGGCTTAAGACCAATGGAAAGCGTACTTTGAGTAGAGCGATTCTCAGATGAGTGTGGTACGAACTAATGCCGAAAACTCTCACTGAGTAAGCAGTTTAACCGTACCACAAATGGGAATTTATATCTCCCTTCACCTCTGAACCCTGACTTCTGCTTATAGCTTTACGGCTGTTCCCGTTGCGGTGATGAGGAGCAATACGCCTGACTCATCTACATTAATCGTGCCGGTGTTTAGCTCGATTCCCACTACGGCATCTGCCCCCAACTGTGCAGCCCGTTTTTCCAGTTCCGCGATCGCCTCCCGTTGCCCCTGCTCAAATACCCGCTCGTAGCTACCTGTACGCCCACCAATCATGTCACGAATTCCGGCAAAGAAGTCCCGCAGTGCATTGCTACCGTAAACGACCTCTGCTGTGACAACTCCCAGGTAGCTGGTTACGTTTACGCCCTGAAGCACATCAGTGGTTGATAGAATCATTGACCATTCTCCTGCTAGAAAACCCAGCAGTACTCTCTCATATCTTGTTAAGTCTTTGCTAACTATGTCTGGAAAATTGATCATCAGAAAGCAACCCCTCCTGGTTTTGAGCCTGCTGTTTTTGATTGGCGTTTCTGCCCCCCATTTCGCACCACAGAGCGCCCATGCCCAGGGTGCACCTGGTCGTGGCAAACAGCAGGATGACCGTTTGACTGAATTGCTAAAGGAAGGGCGCAAACTGGTAGATGCTGGCAACTTTCCTGGAGCAATCGCAGTTTACCGGCAGGCTGCCGAACTGGACAACCAAAATGCAAAGATTTTCTCTGGCATCGGCTATTTACAAGCCAAACAGGGAAACTTTCAAGAGGCAACGACTTACTACCAGCAAGCGATCGCCCTGGATCCTAAAAATGCTGAATTTCAGTATGCTCTTGGTTATAACCTGGCAAACCTGGGTAGGAACGATGAGGCGATCGCAGCCTACCAGGGAGCGACAAGACTCAATCCACGCCACGTTAACGCCTTTTTAGGCTTGGGTGTGGTTTACTCCCGTATTGATCGGTATAGCGAAGCCGCCAATGCTTACAGGCAGGTAACTGCCATTGATGCCCGTAATGCCAAAGCGTTTGAACTGCTGGGGGCGATGCTGATTCAGCAGGAACGTCCAAAAGAAGCGATCAACCCTCTGAAAAAGGCAATCCAGCTATCCCCTAGATCGGGCACTGCCCATGTCACATTAGGGGCAGCATGGTTGAGTATGGGCAACCTGACCGAAGGAATGTCTGCCTTCAATCGAGCGGCGCAACTGGAACCCCGCAATGGACTAATTCAGCTTCAAATGGGCAAAATTTGGAAAGCTAAGGGTCGTACACAAGATGCACTCAAAGCCTTCCAGCGAGCCGCATCCTTGCAGCCCAGCCTGGTGGAAGCCCACCTGGCACAGGGCGATATCTATCTGGAACAGAAGGACTATTTAGGGGCAATCATCTCCTATCGTCAGTACACCACCCTGCAACCTAAGGATCCCGACGGGTACTTCAAACTGGGTGATGCTTTAAAGGCCCGCGATCGCAAACAAGAAGCCGTCGCCGCCTTTGACCAGGCAAAGCGCCTCTATCAACAGCAAGGCAAATCTGACAGAGTCAGGGATGTGGAGAAGGCGATCAAGGAGATTAAGTAGAGGGGGTTGCTGGTTGTTAGTTGTTTGTAGAGCCTCCAGACCTCCGAGGTTTTCAAAACCTCGGAGGTCTAAGCTGGCAAGTTAATATCTTTAACTCCCACCTCTCAACTTCCCTTCCCCCGCTGCCGCAGAATGAACTCGGCGATCGCCAGGTCTACCGAGGTGGTTACTTTTAAGTTGGTTTCTTCGCCTTCTACGATTTTGACGGGTAGCCCACACTGTTCAAACAGGGCAGCATCATCGGTGACTTCCCATCCCTGGCGAACTCCCTCATCATGGCAACGGGTCAGGTGTTCGACTTCAAAGCCCTGGGGAGTCTGGGCTGCCCAAAGTTGACGGCGATCGGGGGTACTGGTTACCTCATGGGTGGAAGGTTCCACTACTTTGATCGTGTCCTTTACCGGGATCGCGGCAATCAGCCCTGGACAGTGGCGTAATTCCTCAGAGCAGCGATCGAACAGTTCGGACGTGACCAGGCAGCGGGCACCATCATGGATTAATACTTGCTGGGCAACGGCTGGTAGCGCCTGTAATCCTCGATAAACCGACTCCTGACGGGTTGCACCACCCTGGATGAAGTGAACCATCTTGGTCATCCCAAGTTTGACCACAATCTCCTTAAAGTCTTGAAAATCCTCTGGTTGACCGATCAATCCAATTCTGCGAATCGATTGGGCGGCACGGGCGGCAGAAAGCGTCCAGGCAAGGAGGGGTTTTTCGAGCAGGGGCAGCAACAATTTGTTGCGATCGCTCCCCATTCGACGACCTGAACCAGCGGCTGGAATTAGTAAGTACACAGCATCCCTCAGCTAGAACTTCTTCGTTCATGGTTGACAGTCCTATCGTTTGGCAGTTTCAGGAACCCCCGATGGAAATAGGGGACTGAGCGTAGTCTGTACAACGCAAAACTTACTGTATCTTCCCCTAAATTTTGGAAGAGATATCCGTATTCTGCGAAGTTCACCCTTTGGCAACGGGTCAGGTTTGCGATCGCAACAACCAGCCAAGCTCTGTTAAAGCCATCCAAGTTGAGCACTGGCGATTTTTACAAGGAAAAAGTATGGGTTTCTAAATTGGTGAGGTTTCGCACAAGTTTTTTCTATCTTGAGCTTGCCAGTTGAGATGAAACCTCTTAAGGTCATTAAGGAGCGAGTTTAGCGTAAAGAAGTATTTAACCCTGCATTATGCGAATCGTAGCCTTCGTCCCTGGTGGGATTGGCGACCAAATTTTATTCTTTCCGACACTGGATGACTTGAAACAGGTTTATCCCAATGCCCAGATCGATGTTGTCATTGAACCCAGGGCAAAGGATGCTTACCGGGTTTCCAAATCCGTTCACAATACCATTCTGTTTGATTACAAAGACCGAAACAGCCTCGCAGATTTTGGCAATCTGTTGGGTTCTGTCCGCGAACAGGAGTACGATATTGCTATTTCCCTGGGGCAGCGTTGGGGAATTGGGCTTGTGCTCTGGCTGACGGGGATTCCAGTTCGGGTTGGTTATGCGGGCACGGCTGGGCAGCCTTTTCTAACCAACGCTGTCCCATTGAAGCAGGATCAGTATGCTGCCTGCATGTATCATGACTTGCTAAAGGGCTTAGACATTAATACGCCCTGCCCAGAGTTATCGATCAACGTTTCGACCAAAGACCTCGACTGGGCAGATGCCGAACGTAAGCGATTGGGCTTGCAAAGCAGCGGCTACGTGTTAATTCATGGAGGTTCCAGCCAACTTTCAAAAGATAAGAGAATTGATAAGCTCTATCCGGTGGAAAGCTGGAAAGGAATTATCCAGGATTTTCAACAGCGGCAGCCGGATCTGCCTTTAGTCGTGGCTGAGGGACCAGAAGATAGCAAGTTTGTTCAGGATCTGGTTCAGGCTAGTCCAAGGCTGAAAGTGACGGCTCCTAAAGATATTGGTAAATTAGCCGCAATGATTGCTGGGGCGAACCTGATGCTATGTACTGATAGTGCTCCGATGCATCTCGCGGTTGCTGTAAAAACCTACACGCTGGCATTATTTGGTCCTACGGTTCCGAAGCGATTACTGCCAGAAAGCAATCGCTTTGTTGGTATCAAATCCCTGACTGGTCAAATGTCTGATATTTCTCCTCAAATGGTGCTGGAGAAGGTTTGGGGCGGTAGAGAGAATTGATCGGGGGGAGTGGAGGCAGATGGCAGATCTGCCCATTTCCTTTCCTCTCACTCCCCAGCTTGAGAAGGCAGTGCTCGCAGGTAATGAAGAAACTCCATCAACTGGTCTTCATTCAGTTCAGACCGGGTCTGCTTGCTGTAGGTCCGCTTTAGGTGGCTTTGACCCCGCTTCTTACTCCATCCAATCCGTTCCATTTCTACATCCGTAAAAGCTATCAGTTCTGATAGGTCTACAGGTTCAACAGCCGCATCATCGTTGCTTTCCTCTAAAGCATCCAGGTCAGGTACCTCCAAATCACGTTCACCAGAATAGGAAGCGGCTGGTTTCTCAGGTAGGGTTTCTACCAAAGCAGGACCACCAGGTACCGAAAACGCAGGAAATTCTTGAATCGGCTGAAGATCTTGATCCTTCGGCTTAGAAGGTACTGACTTTGGTTTAGAAGCTGGTTTAGAAGTTGGTTTAGAGATCGCCTGTGGTTCCAGGGGTAAGGATGGAACTACCGCAGGCGGAGAATTTTCAGGGGAGAAACTTTCAGGGGAAGCGTTGATGGGGGATGGCTTGTCTGGCAAGGGCGATTGCATGAGTTCAATCGGCGGAAATCCCCCGTTTAGTGGGGGACTTGAGGGCAGTGCTGAGGGTTGGGTGAACCCAGAAACCGAATAGGGAACTGGCGAACTCGAGATCGCAGCAATTCCCAGCACATGCAACGCACGCAACCGAGCCTCGTCTTCTGCCTGTTCGATCGTCGCAGCCGCTGCCATGCCCGTTGCCAGGGTCACTCCTCCCAGTTGCACCAGGGCACGCACAACAAAGCGATCGCCATGTACCTGAACCAGTTCAGACACCAGGCTACTGGTAGGATAACGAGTTTGTAGTTGCGCAAATAATAAATGAACGTTAGCTGAGTCAGTCACAGATACCACCTACCACCTTTCTAAAGCCAATGCCCAAATGCTGCTTTGAAACTGCCATTAAAGATAGCGCTACGAATTCTCTGAGTAAAGCGCACCAGTTCCGTAATGTTGTGAATTGAGAGTAGGGTGTAGCCCAGGAGTTCCTGTGCCCGTAGCAGATGGCTTAAGTAAGCACGGGTAAAGTGTTGGCAGGTGTAGCAGGGACACTCCTGATCTAATGGTGTGAAGTCTTCACGAAACCGGGCGTTTCGCATATTCCAGCGATCGCCTGCGACCAGGGCATTAGCATGACGCGCTAAACGGGTCGGAATCACACAGTCGAACAGGTCCATGCCAGCGGCGATCGCCTGCACCATTTCCCGGTAAGTGCCTACACCCATCAGGTAGCGGGGTTTCTCTGGTGGTAGCAACGGAGTCGTGACCCCAACAATGTGCTGAATCAGTTCAGGGGGTTCACCAACACTGACTCCTCCAATGGCGTACCCAGGTAGATCAAGATCTGCCAACATGCGGGCGGCATCCTGGCGTAAATCGGGGTACACGCCCCCCTGCACAATCCCAAACAATGCCTGGTCACTCCGCTGGTGAGCCGTGATACACCGTTTGAGCCAGCGATAGGTGCGATCAGTTGCTTCTATCACACTCTCACGGTTTGCCGGGTAGGGCGGGCATTCATCAAATGCCATGATCACATCTGCCCCCAGAGCATTTTGAATCTCAATGGAGCGCTCAGGAGTCAGGTGAATCATCTGCCCATCCTTTGGAGAGCGAAAGGTCACTCCCTCATCGGAAATTTGCCGCATTTCGCTCAGGCTAAACACCTGAAAACCACCTGAGTCGGTCAAAAGCGGGCCATCCCACGCCATGAAGCGGTGTAACCCACCTGCCTGAGCCACAATAGTTTCCCCAGGTTGCAAATGCAGGTGATAAGTGTTTGCCAGCACCATTTGTGCCCCAGTCGCCCGGAGCTGGTCTGGGGTGATGGTTTTGACATTCGCCAACGTCCCCACCGGCATAAAACGGGGAGTTTCTACCGGACCATGGGGAGTTGTTAAGACCCCTGCCCGCGCATGGGTGTCGCAGCAATATGCCTGACACTGAAACGAAAATTCCTTAGTCAACGTTTGCCCGCCGTGCCTGCTCTAAAACGAAAAATGTTCTTCGTCATCAATCTGCACATCCCAGTTGGCAGAGAGGACTTCAGCCACAACGGCTTCTAATGCAGCCACATTGAGGCGATGGGTGTTTTGCTCTTGCAAAGGATTGGAAAGTGGGATCAGACGAAGCTGGCGATTGTCCTGAACCAGATCAAAGAAAGGCTCCAGATCATCCGACTGACCCAACTCCAGGTAATCAAAACTAGAAATGTTGATGTAAACTGCGTGATTGGCAATCAACGTCGATCGCTGGGGATCGGCAAAGACCTCCAGGACGCAACCCTCTCCTTCATTGATGAGGATGCCATCTTGTCTATGCTGGTAATGAACATGGCTCAGGTCAGCGAGTACGCGCTGCATATCCTGCTTATTAATCACAGTGCCGGTGTCAACAATACAGGGAGCAGGCATTCGCTTGCTGCGAGAAATTGGATCGTGACTCATGGAGAGAACGCCTCTGGTCTAAGGGTGCCTGCGGCTTCAACAAATGGTTTCGGCTCAAGGCAAACGTGGACTCTAAAAAAATGTGAAAGCCTGAAATAAAAAAAAGCCTTAACGGAACAACGCTGTGGCTGAGAAGAGACGAGGCGAGTTTATGCAACGATGGGAAGCCAGTAACAGAATCATCCAATAAAGAATTGCCCAATAAACTCGTGAAACTCGTCGTGTAAAGCAATCCCTGAAGTAGGTATGGCATCAAGCCGATCCGAAAAGCAGGAGTAGCTAAAGCTCAATACTGAATTTAAGGAATTCTCGAAAGAAAACTCAAGGTAGTTTTACGGATTAGTGATGTACGCAACAATTTTATCTCAACTTCTCAGGCTACCTCCTGATGGAATTTACTGAATTGGTTTATCGCAATTGCGAGAGGGGATACTGAAACTGAAACTTCCCTTCCAGGTTATCCCGTTAAGGGGGAACAGAGACACCCATTTGAATACTGAAAGTGATTAAAATTCCATGTCAGATAATAAATCGCTACCGTAGAAAAGCGATCGCCACCTCCAAAAGTACTCTTCTGGCTCCCCTTTCTACCCTGCTGGGAGCGATCGCGTTCTACACCTGCATTCCCATTCCCCAGCGCTGGACATTAAATTTTAATGGCATTGCTCGTTGGATTTCGGTTGTGGGGCTGCTAATCGGTGGGCTACTAGGACTGCTGGACTGGGGACTGGATTGGCTGGGAATGCCGGTACTGGTTCGTAGTGGGCTGGTGGTTGCCGCCTGGGTTGCCATTACCGGGGGCTTGCATCTGGATGGCGCAATGGATGCTGCGGACGGGTTGGCAGTGCTTGACCCCCAACGTCGCCTATCTGTCATGGCAGATAGCCACACAGGGGCGTTTGGTGTCATGGCAGCGGGGCTGATCCTGCTTCTGAAAACCACTGCCCTGGCTAGTCTGGGTTCTTCTCGCTGGTTGGTCCTATTAACCGTTATCGGCTGGGCAAGATGGGGACAACTGGTAGCGATCGCCCGTTATCCCTACCTGAGGGCAACGGGCAAAGGGGCACTCCATAAAGCGGCGATTGACTCAACTCTAGAAGCGGTTCCCAGCCTATTTTTGCTTCTGGGGCTGAGTGGATTACAGCTATGGCTTAATCCACAGCAGTGGGTGATCCCTGGGGTAATGGCGATCGGAGGATGTGCGATCGCCCTCCTGACCGGAGCCTGGTTTAACCACAAACTCGGTGGGCATACGGGTGATACCTATGGAGCCACGGTTGAGTGGACAGAGGCACTGTTGTTGTGCCTCTTGACGGTGGTTTGGAGATAGGGATCGGCATTGAGGTTATGGGATTACCCCCCATTCGCCTTTACCGTGACCCTTAGTGACCTTTATTCCTATCTACCTCAGCCCGCCCTCAGCCCCTCCCCTGAGAGGCAGAGAAATTGTAAACTTTGCGCCCTGTTGTGGTCCGGACTCTAATAGAACAGTGCCGCCATGAAGTTCTGCCAATTTGCGGGTAATCACCAAGCCTAAACCTGTTCCCTGGTGTTTGCGGGATAGGGAACTGTCGATTTGTGAGAAGGGCGCAAAAAGACGTTGTTGATCGTCTTCGGTAATCCCGATTCCGGTATCCCACACCTGGAAATGGATCACTCCTGAGAGATTGGGAATGGGAAACCGATGGTTTGAGTCATTGGGTGTCGCAGATTCTCTGGGATCGGCGAGCAAGGATTGAGCATAAACGGTCAGACCAACACTGCCTATTTGGGTGAACTTGACTGCATTGGTCAACAGATTGAGCAGCATTTGTTTGAGGCGTCTGGGATCGGCAACCATCCAGTCGATTTTGGGATCAATGTCAACCTTGACCTCCAGCCCCTGGTGCAATGCACGCTCCTGGATCAGGCTGATCACTCCCTCACAAACATCGGGAACAAAGATGGTTTGTAAATCCAGTTCCAGGCGATCGGCTTCCAGGCGAGAAAGGTCAAGGATGTCGTTAATCAAGTCCAGCAAGTGTTGACCACTGGCATGAATTCGCTCTAGGTAATCTTTTTGCTTGGGATTTAGTTCTCCAAAAAACTCTTGCAGCAATACGTTAGAAAATCCCAGGATAGCAGTGAGCGGGGTCCGTAACTCGTGACTGGTGGTGGCAACAAATTCCTCTTTCAGGCGAGTGGTTTCGGCTAGTTGGTGGTTACGGGTTTCCAAGAGTTGCCATTGATTCTTAAACTCGGTCACATCCCGCCATACTCCTATCACCCGCTGAACCATGCCTGAGCGGCTAGTGATGGGGGCATATACCGTTTCAAACACACACACATCACCGAGCGGCAATGACATTTCATGATCAACAAACACCTTTTCCCCCGTGTCAAATGCCTGTTGGATCAGCGGTTCTATTTCATCGGCGAAGGAGCCGAATAACTCTCGATTGGTTTTGCCAATGATGACTGTAGCAGGTAGTCCTAAAAGAGCGCACCCAGCGGGGTTAATCGAGATGTAACGAAGTTGGGGGTCATATTCGACAAAAATATCAACTGATTTATCCAGAAAAGAGCGGAAGTATTCAGCACTGAGCCGTTGTTCGTGCTCCTGGCGCGAAAGATGAGCCTGACGCAGGGCGATCGCACATTGACTGGCAACCTGTTCAATCAGATTAATTTCATCCGGTTCAAATTGGCGGGACTGAAGTTGAAAAATAGTCAGCGCCCCAATTAACCCCTGGTCGTCCATGATTGGACTCATGACTTCCGACAGAATTGGGGGCGAGTTCTCATCCACAGATGGGCTGCCTCCAAACCGCTCCAAGGTTGGGTCGATAGGCTTGGGCGAGGAAGGATGGGCAATTGGAAAGCTAGTAACGTAGGTTTTGCGATTCAGGAGATGGTGGCGGCACACTTCAGACCAGGCAGTGAGCGGAAATGATTGATTGATCAGCGGTTGGGTTGGATGGATTGTTGCCTTAAAGAACTCATAACGAACCTCTAAGCGGCAGGTCGAGGCATCAAACAGACTGGAAATACAACCGTCCAGATCCAGTGTCTTGACCAAACCTTGAACAGCGGCTTTCAACATCTGGTCTTCATCCAGATCGGTTCGCAGCGCCTCAGTCAGGCTACGGATCAATTGTTCAAACTGAAGCGATCGCTCCAGCGATCGCGTCCGCTGGCTTACCCGTTCTTCTAACTCATGGGTGTAGATCTGGAGTTGATGGAGCAACCGGGTCTGCTCCAGCGCCATCGCAATTTGGTTAGCCACTGCCCGCACAAGCTGTTGTTCATCCTCTGTCCACAATCGGGGACCCCGGCAATGATGAACCACCAGCAAACCCCACAGGGTACGGTTCTGTGGCTCCAGCGTTTCATCCATACTGACAATCGCAGAGGCAATCATGCCACGGACCCGAAACTGAGTCAGCATTCCCTGATAGCAGTCAGACAAACCCGCATTATGCACGTCTGCCGCACTCCACAACCGCCCCTGGCGATAGGCATCTAAATAAATAGGGGGGATGCACTCAGACGGAAGGGTTAGCCCCTGCATGACAGGATAGGGCACGGAAACACTCTCCGCCAAACAAACGCCGCTGTTGTCACAAAAGAATTGGTAAGCCAACACCCGGTCGGTTTCGAGTGCCTGTTGCAGACGTTGAACCGCCACCTGCAAAATGCTCTGTAAGTCTAGTGTGGAGCGAATTTGGGCAGAAATATCGTTTAACAGCGCTTCTCGTTCGCGGTGCTGATGAATTTCTTGCTCTGCCAGTCGGCGATCGCTCAAGTCGGTGACAAACACCAGCAAATCTTCGCCAGTGTTCTCATCGCCACTTAAAGAAACCTTAACCTCAGTCCAGACAAACGTGCCATCGCAACAGTGGTAACGCTTCTGCATTATGTGATGGCGTTGTCCGCCTCCCAGCAAATGCTGGAGCATTCGCATTTCTATGACAAAATCCTCTGGATGGGTAATTGCCCGGTTGTCCAGGTGCCGAAGTTGTGTCTCCGTGTAGCCCGTCAGCTTGCAGAAGGCTGGGTTTGCCTTAGAAATACCTCCATCTAGCCCAAGATGCAGAATGCCAATAGGGGCTTGGTGTATTAAAAAGTCTGTTGAGATGGGTGGAGGGAATGAATGCATGAAACAGGCAAGAGGAATCTGACCAGGTCTGTCCGAAGACTCCTGAGGGTATTTAGTGAGACGCTAAGCCAAATGCAAAATGACCTGACCTGATAATGCAAATAGTTTATGTCTCAACTGGCTTTGGTTTTCTTATTGTGCCCCTTGAGTTCTGGTGGAACGAAGCAGTTCTTGTAAAACTTTATATGGATTTCCTGTTTTTGGAGTTTTGCAGCGGTGGGGCTGGACCTACAGCAGCTTTTAGATGAGTAAACCACAACAGCGGGGAAAGGGGGAGAGGGGGCTACTGTGTATACACAAGTGTGAAAGTTGAATCGGTAGGTGATCGCAGAGTCAACGGTGAATGCCAAAACCCTGCTTGGGGGGCTGCCCCCCAAACCCCCCGTGGCAGGTGACGGTTGCGTCCC
>NZ_JBXBCF010000054.1:0-5134 GCF_056784235.1 Kovacikia sp. CALU 1929 | reverse complement strand
TGAAAGTGCTAGAGATGGCACTAAATCGGGAGTATGGCTCAGCCGTCACCCTCATTGCTGTAGATGAGGAGTTTGTCGAAGTCGGGCTGAGCGGAAGCTGGATTGCCGAGGACAAGGACGCTCACGAAGGGACGCTCACGAAGGGATGTTCTTGGCGGTGATGAGCGATCAAGTTGAGCGTTTCACCTACAAGCTGTGGCAGATGAGCAAAGTCCACATTTCCTCTCCAGCTTAGGGGCAAATCCAGTGGGAGAGAGCGATACAAGGATCTTCTGATAGTCGTTCTCCCCCGTCTCAAAAAAGTTGTAGTACCCGCTTGACGCCTTGTAGTATTTTGTATTATATTTGTAGTATGAGATGAAACACGGAGGAGCTAATCCAATGAACACTCACTCCCACACTAAAAACAGTACTCTCTTGAAGCTCTTTGAGTTCTTACCCACTCACTTCTCTGGCACTGACCTGCCACTTCAAGAAGACTCATCAGATCAGGGAAATTTATCTTTCACTCAGTACAAACAAAAGCGACAGAACATCCAGCAAATCTATTACCTGGAACGGCGTTGCTTCCTCTAATTCCTGCTGATTTATCAGCCAACCTGAACCTTGAAAACTGAATCGCCACCTTGGGGGTGTAGCTTAGTTTGGCTCAAAGCAGTCGCCTGTCGAGCGAAAGATCGTGGGTTCAAATCCCATCTCCCCCGCTTTGTAGCATCGTGGGCGACTAGAGAAGTCGCCGTGCCTCTCAAGCATGGAGAAGCGGGTGCAACTCCCGTCGATGCTTCCAATGAGGGTGTAACTCAGATGGACAGAGTGCTTGTTTCCGAGGCAAGTGGTCACAGGTTCAAATCCTGTCATCCTCGTTGCTGTGCCCTGATGTCAGAAGCCTACATACAGTAGAACGATCGTTTGAAACACGATAGGTTGCTGGTGCAATTCCAGTCCTCGCCTCCAACCCTGGCGAGGTAGTTCAATCCAAAACAGCTTCTTCAACTTGCACAGCAAATTTATCTCCAGGTCGCCAAGTGGGAAGGCGTTGGTCTGCAAAACCGACTATTCGTGGGTTCGATTCCCACCCTGGAGTCCAATCATTGCAGTGTCACCTAACGGCTAAGGTACTCGGCTCATAACCGAGGATATGTGGGTTCGACTCCCACCACTGCGACCAATGCACAGATGGTGTAACGGCAACATCGCGGTCTCCAAAACCGTTGTTCGAGGTTCAAATCCTCGTCTGTGCGTTGTCGTGCCCTAATCGAAGAAGCTTACATACTCGCCTAATGGTAAGGCAACTGTCTCAAGAACAGTCAACTACAGGTTCAACTCCTGTGTGTGAACAACAGCTTTTTCAACTTGCACGGCATACATGGTGCAGAAGCGAAGTGGTCGAGCGGCACGTCTTTCAAGCGTGTGATTAACGGGTTCAAGTCCCGTCTGCACTGCCAAATCTTGCTCAAATATGAGCAACCCCAAAAAACATAGGTCGGCTCGCCTACTGGTGTGGGCAACGGTCTGTAAAACCGCCGCGATCGCATTGCTGGTTCAATTCCAGCCCGACCTACCAACGATTTGATTGACAACATTATGGAGAGTAAATCGATCAGGAGATCGACGCTGTTTGCTAAACAGATGGATGAACAATTGTGGTTCGAGTCCACTGCTCTCCGCCTTTGAGAACGTAGTGTAACGGCAAGCATCTCGGTCTACGAAACCGTAGCTCGCTTCCCGAAGGGTAGAGTGAAGGTTCAACTCCTTCCGTTCTCGCCAAACATGGAGGTTGTCCGGCACGGACGAGGAAAGCGTCTTGAAAACGCCTGCGGGTGAAATACACCGTCAAGAGTTCGATTCTCTTAGCCTCCGCCTTTTGGGAATGTAGCTGAGCTGGGTTTAGCGCCAGGTTGAAGCCCTGGAGACGCGGGTTCGATTCCTGCCGTTCCCATCCCTAACTTAGGGAGTTGTATTGCCCCATAGCTCAATGGTGGAGCTGGCGGCTGTTAACCGCAGGGTTGTAGGTTCGAGTCCTACTGGGGCAGCCATTCATTGCCGAGTGGACGACATGGAAAGTCGCTGTGACTCTGAATCACGGAGATGCTGGTTCGACTCCAGCCTCGGCATCCAATCGTAGTGGGAAGTACGCAAACAGGTAAAGCGACTTGATTTTGAATCAAGTGGTTGAGGGTTCGATTCCTTCCTTCCCAGTCGGGGGGCATGAGAGATTACTGGGTCAAGTTCTCTATCCTCCTGTTTCACACTCCTGTAGCCCAATCGGAAGAGGCGGCTGTCTCAAAACCAGTCAATGTGCGGGTTCGACTCCCGCCAGGAGTACCACTCGCTACCTAGAAATTTTGGACAACCAAAATTTGTGCTGCTGTAGCCCAACCGGAAGAGGTGCTGGTCTTAGAAACCAGAGGTTGTGGGTTCGACTCCCACCAGCAGTACCAACGATCGGGATGTAATTCAGCGGTCAAAAGCCTTGGTTTGGGACCAAGGAGTCGTGGGTTCAAATCCTACCATCCCGACCATTTGCCCTTGTGACGGAACTGGCAGACGTGCTGGCTTCAGAGACCAGATTTTGTGGGTTCAAATCCCACCAAGGGTACTGATGCTCCTGTGGCGGAAGGGAAGACGCTCTAGACCGAGGATCTAGATTTTGTGGGTTTCTCCATTCGGAGACGCTTCGCGTTTCTTGAATGCCGTAGGCTATACGATTCCCACCGGGAGTACCAAGCACCGAAGGCGGAAGTGGTGGACGCGCACGCCCGATAAGCGTGTTATTAGCAGGTTCGACTCCTGCTCGGTGTACCAAATATCTGGGTGTGGTGCAGTGGGAGCACGTCGGTATGCCTACGGCAGGCTGCGCCAACGGGGAACCGGAAATCGTAGCTACCCTGCGGGAAGGCAAAGCCTACAATCCCTACCAATCAGACCCTTCGGGTCGTTGGCAGAGCGGATATGCAGCCGCCTTTTAAGCGGAGAGATCCAGGTTCAACCCCTGGGCGACCCACCAAATTCAACCTTTGGTTGAGCAGTGAAAAATTGGGCGTTTGGCAGAACGGTCATGCACCTCCCTCTTAAGGAGACTGACGTAGGTTCAACTCCTACAGCGCCCACCAAAGATGCCCCTGTGACGCAATTGGCAGACGTGTCCGGCTTAAAACTGGAATCTTGCGAGTTCGAGTCTCGCCGGGGGTATAGCGGGGATAGAGCAAGAGCGGCTCGGCAGTCTCATAAGCTGCGATCGGTGAGTGCAACTCTCACCCCCGCATCCAAATGCAGGTGTGATGTAACGGGAAACATGAGGCTCTCGTACAGCCTTCATGCAGGTTCAACTCCTGTCGCCTGCTCCAATGCAGACGTGGTGTAACTGGCAACACAGGGGCTTGGTACGCTCCCGATATGGGTTCAACCCCCATCGTCTGATCCAAATGTGCTGGTGTAGCTCAGTTGGCAGAGCACTCGCCTTGTAAGCGAAAGGTTGCAGGTTCAACTCCTGTCGCCAGCCCCAGAATGTGGACATGGTGTAGCGGTAGCATGTGAGGCTTCCAACCTCTTGGTGTGGGTTCGAGTCCCACTGTCCATACCAAACGCGATCGTGATGTAGCGGCGAGCATCTGAGTGCGCCACACTCAGCGCATGGGTTCGAGTCCCATCGATCGCTCTCGTAGTCCTGTAGCTCAATGGTGGAGCATCTGTCTTACAAACAGAGGGTTGCATGTACCGCTTCGCGGAAGCAAGCTACAAATCCTGCCAGGACTACTAACTTTTGGGAGTGTCGCCTAATGGAAAGGGCATCGATCTTCTAAATCGACCTGTGTAGGTTCAATCCCTACCACTCCTGCCATTTTTTCAAATATTGCCACCTGGCAATCATGGGTCTGTAGCTTAACTGGGAAAGCGTCTGCCTTGCAAGCAGAAAGATGTCGGTACCGCTTCGCGGAAGCAAGCTACAAATCCGATCAGAATCCACCAAACCTGGGTCTGTAGCTCTAGTGGCAGAGCGCCTAAACCACCTTGTACCCCAACAGGCAAAGCTTACATACTAACTTCCTGTTAAGAAGCAAAAACAGCTTTGAGAACTTGTACGAGGGATGAGTGCAATTCTCATCGGGAGGCGATCGGTTCGATTCCGATCAGATCCACCAAATGGGACCATAGCTCAACTGGCTAGAGCGCCTGTCTTGCAAACAGGAGGTTAGGGGTTCAAGTCCCCTTGGCTCCACTGTGACTGAACCCGAAGTGGTGGAGGGGCTGGTTTGTGACACCAGTGTTAGCGAGTTCAACTCTCGTCAGTCACCCCAAATGGAAACTGCGGCTGAAGGTCAGCAACCTGCCTCGTAGCTTGCTTCCCGCAGGGTAAACAGGCGTGCAGTTCATGCTGTAGAGGTTCGATTCCTCCAGTTTCCGCTATGGAAGGTGCGGCTGTGTGGACGGCAACTGGCTTGGAAGACCAGAGGATAGTGTAACGCTATCGAGGTTCGATTCCTCCTCCTTCCGTTGTTCTATTGATAAGCAAGAGGTGATAGCAATGGTGCATATTCGATTTGAGGGGAGATCGCTCGATATCCCAGAAACTCAACTGGGAATTACGACAGGCATGAATGATGTGGCTGTTAAAGAACAAGTCTCTAGACACTTAGATGTTCATACCAATCGGCTCTCTGCTTATGTGATCGATCGCCGTCCAAGTGGTGACTTGATCATTCGTCCTGAAGCGGTTTACGGTTAATCATTCAATTCCGCGCCCTGACTTGAGAAGCTTACATACTTAGGGATCAGAAGGTTGCAGGTGCGACTCCTGCTTACTCCGGTTGGGGTGATAGCTCAATCAGTAGAGCATCTGAATGTATCAATATAGCGGTCCTAAATGAGTTGTGAGAAACAGCCATAGGAAAACAGCTTTGGAAAGTCAAAGGTTTGACGGTGAGTCACAAATTCAAATAGGAATTTAACGACATTAAACGATTGACACAAGTGGTAGTACTCTCGAATGAATCGTTTAGCCTGCAACCAAATATCTTCAATTGGGTTCTGCTTGGGGTCATTGGGCGCAAAGCGAATGCAAGTGATTTTCCAGTTGGACTCATCGAGTCCTTGATTAACCGATTCCAGATACGCTTTGACTGCTTGGGCGCGA
>NZ_JBXBCF010000053.1:0-2449 GCF_056784235.1 Kovacikia sp. CALU 1929 | reverse complement strand
GCTTTCAGCTTTGCTTTGAGGCGGTAGCGGGTCATCTGGTAGACCGCATGATACTCCGCTTCAACCCCCAAGGTTTCTTCCAGCCACTGCTGCACCTCCCCATAGCTGTGGAATCCATCTTCAGGTTCCTGTAATCGCTTCGCTCAAGCCACCTCCGCCCATTGTGGAATCACTCGCACACCCCCCGGTGATTTCCTAACTTCTAACATCGCTTCGATGCCACCCTCCCGGGACATCGATAACCACGTTTGCACCGTGTGTCGATGTTTCCCGTTCGCTGTCGCAATCACACGGATGCTGGGAGCGTTTTCCTGCTTGAGCCAGTACAGCACTTGCAATCGTTCCTTTGCACTCGCTGTTTCCGCTGGACGTAACTGCAAAGCTACATCCTCCAAACGTGCCGTCACTGCGATTGACGTAACACCCACCATGGGCTGAGTCGGACACACTACTTCTCCGTCTACATCATTTGCCTTCGACGCACTTTAAATTGGTATCACAATTCCTGTACTTAATAATTCTTCCATTACCGAATAGTGATCTCTGCCGTGGTATGAATGGGTAGTCCCCATTCAAGCTTGCCCCATGCCTGACCCCTCCTTCCAGCAGCCTGCATCGGATGCCCCAAGCTCATTGCCTGATGGAAGTGTGCCTTCAGTCATTCCTGATAGTGTGTCTGTAATCCCTGATGGTGGTCAGCCCGTCTCTCCTGATGCCAGTTCTTCCGTAGCCACTGAAGGTGTGTCAGGTGGAGCTAAACCTGAACTGCCCCCTCCCCTCACTGAGCAGGCTGTGGAAGCTAAGGTTCAGCAGATTCGGATGCAACGATTACGGCAAGCAGAAGAAGCCACGCCTGAAGAAGACCGGGAAAGAGCTATCTATGAACTTCAGTGCCCTTGGTGGCAGGGGTTTTGGAGGTGGACGCGCATCCCCGATAAGAATGGATGGGATTGGGCACAGTTACTGGCAGTGCCCATTATGTTGGCTCTAGTGTCATGGGGTTTGGGTGAATATGCCAAATCAAGAGATCAGCAGCAACAGCAGGCCGATAAGGAAAAGGCGCAAGCGATTGCTGATGATAAAGCCAAACAGGACACTCTTGTGAAGTATCTGGATGACATGGCAAAGTCGATTGAAGGTGACTCATCAAAGGCAGCGTCAGGTTCAAATAAGTCAACTGGAGGTGGCTTACTGGAAGCTAAGCGAGATTCAAAGGCATTCATTGTTGCTCAATCACGGACAGTGTTGGCTTTGCAGTCATTGGACAAGAAGCGCCAGCATTTAGTAATTCAATTCCTTCAGGCATCAGGACTCAGTAAAGCGGATACTGATGATGGGGACACCCAGAAGTTCTTCTCAGAGACAAAGGATCTCTATGACCTAAAGCGGTCTAGTACACCTGAGCCATCAAAGAAAGCCCGCCTGGGATTGCTGTATCAAGCACAAATGGAGAAAGCAAACCTGGCAAACAGCGATTTGAGTGGGGCTGTTCTGATTAGGGCAGATCTTAGACGTGCCAATTTTGGCTGTGATTCTTCTGGCAGCAAAGAACCTGAGCACTGTAGTGATTTAAGTTCAGTTAACCTCCTTCAAGCTGACCTCAGTTATGCCGACCTCAGTTATGCCGACCTCACAGGTGCAAACCTCGTAGGTGCCAACCTCACAGGTGCAAACTTCAGTATTGCCGACCTCACAAATACCTACCTCAGTGGCTTCCCCGGTAAGCCTCGTGGTGCCATCCTGCTTTACACAGATCTTGCTTATGCAGACATTATCCCAGAACAATTGAAAGCGGACGCTCCCACTGACCAGCCCCCTCTATTGTGTAATGTGCGCTTCTTCTCAAGCAGGAACATTGATATTGATCCAAACCGTGATTGCAATCGCATCCCTCAAGAGCTAGTGAAGCGTTACCCAGGTAGGTTCCCTGACCTGCAAAAGGCTAAAAAGTATGTGAATGAGTTACGTCAAAAGAAGTTCCAATAGCTTCAGACCAAATCGAAGCTAAACGTGCCCACTTCCAAGAGCAGAAAGATGCCCTGAATGAGCGTGAACGCCTGATGGTGCAATGCTTTGAGCAGGAATGAGCAGAGCGGGATGAATGTTATGGGGCGATCGCGAACTGGCATTTGATGTCCAACTGGAGCAACGGGTGCTGGCAGAAGAGACCCGACTGCAAGAGCTTGAAGTGCAGATGGGTGAAAACTTTGAGCGGCTGTGGTCTGAGCGAGAGCAACTCTACTCCGCCGTGGCAAATAAGGCGATGACTGAAGCCTATCAGCTCAAGCAGCCCGATAAAACCTCTGGTGCAACCCATGAAGAACTGCTGGCAGATAAGGTGATCGACCTGTTCCATCAGCACGGCATCATTGTCAAGCGCCCGGTGGTTGAACCCAAGCCCCACAACAAATTTGAACTGACCTTCACGATTCTGCCGGTTGATCCGGTG
>NZ_JBXBCF010000052.1:0-3838 GCF_056784235.1 Kovacikia sp. CALU 1929 | reverse complement strand
TTCTATGTCACGGATGGTTGGAGTGTTTATCCAGGTTTTATTCCAGACGGAGACAGATTGTCAGTAAAACCTACATGACACGAGTTGAGGGAGAGAATACGCGATTGCGACACTATCTTGCCCGGTTGCATCGCAAGACCTTGTGCTAGTCCAAGTCCGTAGAAATGCTGAAGCACTCGATTCGCTTGCTACTACACTACCTCAAATTTGGTGATGTGCCCGTCCCGCAGTAAATCATATTTCTATTCAGCAACGCCTCATTCGTCCTTTGTCCTTTGTAGTCTGTAATACCAATGCCCACTGACCAATGACCAACAACCAATGACCACCCCCTACCCTCAATCAATTTTTAAACAGATTGTAAATTTTTTGCCGTTGTCCACTATATTTAGCTATCATCTGAGGCTTTAAGTGGGGAATGATTCCTCTTATCCTCCAGATTTAGCGTTATATGTATTTAAAGAATCTAGCGGGACTGCTCTGGGCAGGTGTGCAATGAAACACTGGGAATTTTTGCTGCAAAAAGAGGGCGATCGCTCCTGGCTTCCCCTGGATTCACCCGATGTTGAAATTCTAGAAGGACGCTACCGGGTTGTCGCTCGTTCCAGTCAGAAGAATGTTGAAGTTGAGCTTCGGATTAGCCATCTGGCAACGGAAGAAGACCCGCCCAAGCGACGTATCCAGAAACGTTCTGCCCGCATCAGCCAGGAGGGATTGCTCGTTGTCATCCCCTACACACGGCTTGAACCAGGACTTTGGGAACTGTGCTGTGCCTCCACGGATTTAATGTCTGACCTGCTAGGAGATGCATGGCAATATGCAGTCAAGCTCCAGGTATTAGCCAAAGATAGGGAAGCCGAGGAGTGGGACTCTCCCTGGGAAGATGCCGCCTCTATGGGTATTGAATCTGAAGATATTGAGTCTGAAGATACTGAATCTGGCGATATTAACTCGACAGAGGCTAACTCCAGGACGATTGACTCTACAAATACCCAGAATGGTGAGAATGGACATCGGTCTGACAATGAGCCACCGCTCCCCAGTTCCCCCCCTGATCCAGAACCAACCACCAACCCGAATAGCTCAACCGATTTACCACCAGAAGTTGCCGAAATTCTAGGCGCTTCAATGGATCGTCTGTTCCAGTTGGCAGAGCAGATGTCCAATCAGTTAGTGGATGAGGTGATGCAGGAGTTTGATACGGCAACCATGCCCGAAGCCATCAGCCAGACTCAACCGTCTACCCCGAACCCCTCTTCAAAGGAACCTACCCTGTCCAATTTAGAGCAACCTAACCCATCTCCATCTGTTCAGCATCCCTTGTCTGGAGGCTATACGCTGCCAGTCGGTACCGTTGCCACCCTTACCCTAGATCAAGAGGCACTGGTTGCCCATCGTGGCGAAAGATTGACCCTTTCTGGTCAAATTGAGCTAGATGACAGTAGCGAGATTTCCCCTACATCTCCGGCTGAAGCGACTAACCCGGCCGGCTCGATGGTTGCCGATCCCTGGGAAACGACTGAGAAACCAGCGGCAGAGCCAGATGAGTCCTTGACAGGGGCAACGATTCAAGAAATTCAACTCTGCCTGCGAGACCCTCAAACTCTACAGGTATTGGCTAGCGATCGCCGTTCCATCCCTGACCAACCCCCTCCCCTTCCCTTCTCCTTCTCCTTTTCTCTCCCCGAGGATCTGCAAACTCGCCTGGTCTTAGGTGAAGTTCTGCTCTACGGCATTCTGTCTGAAAGCGAAACTCCGTTAACCACCCTACTAACAACCCAGGCGTTTACCATCACTGCCGACCCGCAGGATTTAGTGGGAGACCTGGAGAAAATCAACGAAGTGCTGGATGAAACCCTGACAGCCCAAACCGATGATGAAGACCGCATCGATTTACCGCTTGAGCTTTCCCAGAAGTTAGCAAAAGAACAGGAACTACCCTCGTTCAATCTCTCCTTCCTTGAACAGGAACCGCTAGAAGCACCCAAATCTGAAGCGCCCCATCGATTCAAGTCCTTACTGGGCCAGCCGCTTCCACCTCAAATCTATCAGCCCGATCCGGCACATCCTCGCACCAAGCCAATCGAACTGCCTGGATTCGTTTTCCCCAGTCAGCCTCCGTCCATCAGCCTGGATCCAACCTCCAATTCAGACAAAGATGCCCCAGAAACTCCAGCAGAGGTATCTCTAGAGGTATCTCAAACGGATGGTGAAGTGGATGGGGATGCTGAACACGCTCGGTCTGAAATGACCACTCCAACCCCAGAAGCTGAATTGACCCAATCTGTCCCATTGGCTGACTCCAGCGAACTGGCAGAGTCCCCATTGGCGGACTCTCAATTAACAGAGGCGCAAGAGGTCCGTTCAACGACTGAGGTTATTTCTGAATCCAGCCATGAGTTGACCAGCCAGACCGAGGAGGAAGGGAATGCCCCATCCACCTCACTCGTCTCCGGAGATGCCGAATCTGAAATTCAGAGTGATTTGGCTGAATCACCCAAGCAGCAAGCCGAGGCAGCGGAGCCACCTTCCTTTGTTGACTTACCCTCTCCAGTAGAAATGTCTTTTGAAGCCCTAAAGCTTCAGGATCGCTTCTTGACCCGGTTAAACTCGATCGCCAATGATGCCGAGTTGTCGGAATGGCTACGGTCTAACCTGTACCCCGGAAAAGCAGTGCCACCCTCTCGCCCTAATGCCACCAAAAAAGCCGAACGGTTAACGGCTGAGGAAGTGGTGGTTGATGACGATCCACCATCCAATCGCTATTTCAGACAACGCAATGGGTTCAGGAAGGTCAAATCTGGCTCAAATTCGGATGAACCCAATCCATTGATTTTGCCGCCGGATGAGCCAGTTCCCACGCCCGTTCTGGAAGTAACCACTATGGGAGAACTGGTTGCCGGAAAGCCTGTCAATATTCGCGTCAGACTACCTCACATCGAACCTCGAATTTACGTCAAACTATGGGTGATTGACCGGCAAACTCGCTCCATGTTAGATGGTCCACGCTGGCTGTTAGATTTTCTCCCCAACAGTCGGGGAGAACTGGAAGTGCTAACCCAGCTAACCGTTCCCTTTGGCAGCTTAGAAGTGCTATTTGAGGCGATCGCAATTGAAATGCATACCCAGCGTGAGAGCCATAAAATCAGTGTCGATCGCAGCGTCATCCCTCCCGACTTACCCGTTGTATCCCTTGACGATTTCGATACTCGGTTCTACTGATCCAGATTATTAAGAATCTTTAGAAACCAAAAACTTGTCCCCAGTTCACAGTAGAGTCTTTCCAGGAATCATCCAAACCTAGATAGGAAACGTTCTATGACAGGCGAATACGCAGCATCTTTCTTACCCTGGATTCTTATTCCTGTTGTCTGCTGGCTCTTGCCTGCGGTCGTCTTTGGTCTTCTGTTCATCTATATCGAACGCGAAGACCCCGACGGAATCTAGGGCTAATCAAGGCGAAATACTCTTGTCCATTTTCAGCAAGATATTTCGCCTCAAATTATAGCTATGGACAAGACTATTAGGACACAGCATCCTTCGGAACCGACTCCATCGCCTGCCTTAAAGAACTAAAGCTAGACAAGCTTTTGAGCCAAGCCCAACACTTTTCAATCCGATTGAAATCTGGAGAATACGCAGGTAGATACAGCAAACGACAGCCTGCCGACTCAACGAGTTGAGCAATCCGTCCACCCTGATGAAACGTCGCGTTATCCAAAATCAAAACCTTTCCAGGCTTCAGAGTGGGCAGTAAACACGTTTCGAGCCAGGTTTCAAACACGACTCGATTACAAGCCCCCTCCACTGTAAAAGTGGCACTCAACTGGTGCTCACA
>NZ_JBXBCF010000051.1:0-3821 GCF_056784235.1 Kovacikia sp. CALU 1929 | reverse complement strand
CGATATGAGCTCTTGGGAATCATCAGCCTGTTATCCCCGGCGTACCTTTTATCCGTTGAGCGATGGCCCTTCCACGAGGGACCACCGGATCACTATGACCGACTTTCGTCTCTGCTCGACTCGTCAGTCTCGCAGTCAGGCGAGCTTATGCCATTGCACTCTAACAGACGGTTTCCAACCGTCCTGAGCTCACCATCGCGCGCCTCCGTTACTCTTTAGGAGGCGACCGCCCCAGTCAAACTACCCGCCACAGAGGGTCCCTGCACCGGATAACGGTGCTAGGTTAGACATCAGAAAACAACAGGGTGGTATTTCACCTATGGCTCCACGACAGCTGGCGCCGTCGCTTCAAAGCCTCCCACCTATGCTACACAGTTCTTTCCTAATGCCACTCTGAAGCTGCAGTAAAGGTGCACGGGGTCTTTCCGTCTAACCGCGGGTACTCCGCATCTTCACGGAGAATTCAATTTCGCTGAGCATGTACTGGAGACAGTGGGGAAGTCGTTACGCCATTCGTGCAGGTCGGAACTTACCCGACAAGGAATTTCGCTACCTTAGGACCGTTATAGTTACGGCCGCCGTTTACTGGGGCTTCAATTCAGAGCTTGCACTCCTCCTCTTAACCTTCCAGCACCGGGCAGGCGTCAGGCCCTATACGTCGTCTTGAAGCCGACTTAGCAGAGCCCTGTGTTTTTGCTAAACAGTCGCTACCCCCTGGCTTGTGCCCCCTACACACGGTTGCCCGCATGTAGGGCCTCCTTCTCCCGAAGTTACGGAGGTAATTTGCCGAGTTCCTTCAGTACACTTCTCTCAAGCGCCTTGGTATACTCTACCATCCCACCTGTGTCGGTTTAGGGTACGGTCTATACGGAGGGGCTATTTCCTGGGACAACTTCGAAGCCAGACCAATCCAATAAGGCCTGACAACTTACGCCATCCGTCACACACCTCCAGGCCCACGAATATTAACGTGGTTCCCATCGACTACCCCCTTCGGGCTCGTCTTAGGGGCCGGCTTACCCTGCTCAGATTAGCTTTAAGCAGGAACCCTTGGGATTTCGGCGAGAGGGCATCTCACCCTCTTTATCGCTACTCATGTCAGCATTCGCACTTCCGATACCTCCACGGTCGGTTACCCTCCCGCTTCATCGGCCTACGGAACGCTCCGCTACCGCTTGGATCCGAAGATCCAAACCCTAAGCTTCGGTACGTATCTTGAGCCCCGTTACATTTTCGCCGCAGGATCTCTTATTTAGACCAGTGAGCTGTTACGCTTTCTTTAAAGGATGGCTGCTTCTAAGCCAACCTCCTGGTTGTTTTGGAAATCCCACATGCTTTCCCACTTAGATACGATTTGGGGACCTTAGCTGTAGGTTAGGGCTGTTTCCCTTTTGACGACGGACCTTAGCACCCGCCGTCTGTCTCCCGGACTAACTCGATGGTATTCGGAGTTTGGTTAGGTTTGGTAGATCTCGCGACCCCCTAGCCCATCCAGTGCTCTACCCCCATCGGTAAACATCCGAGGCTCTACCTAAATAGATTTCGCGGAGAACCAGCTATTTCCCGGCTTGATTGGCCTTTCACCCCTAAACACAACTCATCCGACAATTTTTCAACATTGAACGGTTCGGCCCTCCAGTGCGTGTTACCGCACCTTCAGCCTGGTCATGCCTAGATCGCCGGGTTTCGGGTCTAATCCATCAAACTCAGTCGCCCTATTCAGACTCGCTTTCGCTGCGCCTACACCTAACGGCTTAAGCTTGCTTGATAGATTAAGTCACTGACCCATTATACAAGAGGTACGCTGTCAGGCCACGAAGGCCCTCCAACTGATTGTAAGCATTCGGTTTCAGGTACTGTTTCACTCCCCTCATCGGGGTGCTTTTCACCTTTCCCTCACGGTACTTGTTCGCTATCGGTCATGTACGAGTATTTAGGCTTGGAGGGTGGTCCCCCCATGTTCAGACAGGATTTCACGTGTCCCGCCCTACTCGAGTCCTGATGTTTCATTTTCGCATACGGGGCTGTCACCCGCTATGGCCAAACTTTCCAGAATGTTCTGCTAATTAAACACCAGGCACTGGCCTGGTCCGCGTTCGCTCGCCACTACTAACGGAATCTCGGTTGATGTCTTTTCCTCCGGGTACTGAGATGTTTCAGTTCTCCGGGTTCGCTTCACGAAACCTATGTATTCAGTCTCGCAATACCTTTGCCCAATTACCCAGCCCGTGAAAAATCACGGGCGAGATAATCGGGATAGGTGGGTTTCCCCATTCGGAAATCGCGGGATCAAAGCTTGCTCACAGCTCCCCCACGCTTATCGCAGCGTGCCACGTCCTTCATCGCCTGTACATGCCAAGGCATCCACCAAATGCTCTTACCTCACGCTTGAGAGTCCACACCACCAATGACAACATTGGTCGATCGCTTGAGACACGGTCTTGTAAGCCGTGCCCCACACGAACGCACCACTCGGCTGCTGCCATGGTTTGCTCGGTGTGGATGATTTATCTCAGCCAGATATTCATTATAAAATGAATGTATGTGATTGGCATACGTGACCCATCCCTTTCGAGATCGGCACGATGCAACCACGGCATCGATTAAAAAACCCATTCACAATGTCAAAGAGCAGGCCACTCATGGGCCCGCGCACCGGCTACGGATCGAAATCCGCGCCGGAATATGCTGTCTTCATCTCTGGAGGAAACGAGGGTGGTGGAGCCTATCGGGATCGAACCGATGACCCCCTGCTTGCAAAGCAGGTGCTCTCCCAGCTGAGCTAAGGCCCCCAACCATGATCGCCGCTATTTCCGTGCAAACGGAAGCGGCGGCGCGTCTATATGGTGGGCCGAGTAGGAGTTGAACCTACGACCTCACGCTTATCAGGCGTGCGCTCTAACCACCTGAGCTACCGGCCCCACCTGCGGCCTTTCGGCTTAGGCGGGCAAGCCCGGGCTGCCCAAAGGCGGCGTTATCCGCTGCTGCAACACAAGGCTGCATCAGTGAAATCTCCAGGATGAAGGGACATGAGGACGACGGCAATGTTCTTTGGAACGGAAGAAGCTCTTCCCGGCATGAGGACCGAAGTCCAGTCAGGCGCTTTCTGCCAATATCCTTAGAAAGGAGGTGATCCAGCCGCAGGTTCCCCTACGGCTACCTTGTTACGACTTCACCCCAGTCGCTGAACCCACCGTGGTCGCCTGCCTCCCTTGCGGGTTAGCGCAGCGCCTTCGGGTGAATCCAACTCCCATGGTGTGACGGGCGGTGTGTACAAGGCCTGGGAACGTATTCACCGCGGCATGCTGATCCGCGATTACTAGCGATTCCGCCTTCATGCTCTCGAGTTGCAGAGAACAATCCGAACTGAGACGGCTTTTGGAGATTAGCTTGCACTCGCGTGCTTGCTGCCCACTGTCACCGCCATTGTAGCACGTGTGTAGCCCAGCGTGTAAGGGCCATGAGGACTTGACGTCATCCCCACCTTCCTCCGGCTTATCACCGGCGGTTTCTTTAGAGTGCCCAACTTAATGATGGCAACTAAAGACGAGGGTTGCGCTCGTTGCGGGACTTAACCCAACATCTCACGACACGAGCTGACGACAGCCATGCAGCACCTGTGTGCTAGCCAGCCGAACTGAAATAATCCATCTCTGGAAAATATACTAGCCATGTCAAACGCTGGTAAGGTTCTGCGCGTTGCTTCGAATTAAACCACATGCTCCACCGCTTGTGCAGGCCCCCGTCAATTCCTTTGAGTTTTAATCTTGCGACCGTACTCCCCAGGCGGATAACTTAATGCGTTAGCTGCGCCACCCAAG
>NZ_JBXBCF010000050.1:0-3680 GCF_056784235.1 Kovacikia sp. CALU 1929 | reverse complement strand
TTCCGCTTGACGTAACTGCAAAGCTAAATCATCCAAACTTTCCTTCACTTCGATTGACGTAACACCCACCATTGGCTGAGTCTGAAACACTACTTCTCAGTCTAAATCATTTGCCTTCTACTCAATTTAAATTGGTATCACAGTGAAACCCAACATCCAAACCACGGGAGAGTTTGTCGATGTTGGGTTTCACTGGAACTAAGGGGTGATGGGTGAATGGCTTGACAATGGTGAACCCACCTACGAAGCGACAGCGCTGGGGCAACTGATCTGAGACTCGATGGGAGACTGGGTTTTCTGGCTAAACAGGAGTGATCGCCAAAACTCCAGCATCCGTTCTGCCACCAGTTGCGGATGAAAGTAGTGGAAGAAATGTCGCCCATCGGGACATTGCCACAGGGCATCTTCGGGCTTTAACCAATGGCTCCAACCCTGAATCGCAGGAGGAGCAACGATGGAGTCGGTCGTGCTGCCACAGACCAACAGAGGCATGGAAACCCCTCCCTGGGGAAGTTGAGCGATTCCCAGTAAGGAATGCAAACACAAAGAAGTTTCTAAATCGCGATTGAGGGCATTTAGTAACCGATCCTCCGGTCGCGGCATCTGGTAGCCAAATAGGCTATAGGCAGTATGCACTAGCAGGCGTTTGCGACTACAGGGAAATAGTTGTCGTTGCACATAGTAATGGGCGTGCCAGGTAATCGCTGGTTGGTTTGCCACCGATAGCAGCGTCAGCGATCGCACCCGCTCTGGAAATTGGTTGGCATAGGTCAACGCCACCACGCCACCCATCCCATGACCCAGCAAATGAATTGGGCGATCACGGGTTTTCAAATAATCATGTAATAACGTCACTGCAACCTGGAGTGAGCAAGGTTCATCTTGAGATTGCTGGTATTCCCAATTGGCGATCGTGATGGATTGTGCCAGTTCTTTGAGCAGTGGTTGATCTAAATAACTCAAACTGGGACTGGTACAGATCCAGAGGGCATCCAATGTGTTAATCATGAGGTCGATTGATTGGCTGGAGGGTTTTTAAGGGAATGAAGGGAATCAAGGGAATCGAGGGTTCAAATGCGATCGGTTTTCTATAGTCCGAACTCCTGCTTCAGTTGACTTGTCCAGGCTTTGATGCGATCGTCGGTCAATTCGGATTGATTCGTTTCGTCGATCGCCAGTCCAACAAATTTGCCATTCCTGACGGCTCTCGACTCATCAAACTCATAGCCATCGGTTGACCAGTAACCAACGGTTTTGCCCCCCAGGGAGGCAATTTTTTCTTCCAAAATACCGATCGCGTCCTGAAAATTATCTGCATAGCCATATTGATCACCGGCTCCAAAATAGGCAACCTTTTTACCATCGAAGTCAATCTTGCTCAAATCACCTTCGTAGAAACTTTCCCAATCACTTTGCAACTCCCCAATATCCCAGGTAGGGCAACCCACGATGATGCAGTTGTACTCTTCAAAATCACTCGCATCCGCCCCCGAAATATCATGGAGAGTGACCACACTCTCACCTCCTAGTTCCTGCTGGATTTTTTCAGCGATTTCCTCAGTCGTGCCTGTTTGAGTCCCAAAAAACAAACCAACTTTAGACATATTGACTCCTTCTCAATTAGGAAAACAATTTGCAGGTAAGAAACGTCTACGGTTGTAGATGAGTGGTGCAACCGTAGACATCACAGCAATACTTAGTCAGAAATGACAGTCAGAAATGACGCGATGGGTGACTATCTCCAGATCATCGGTGTCTGGGAGAACTATTCAGTCAAGAGAATTAGTCTGATTGAGACACTGGAGACACTGGAGATCCTGGCTAACCCAGTCGCTCATCGCGGGCATGAGGGAGATGATTTTGCCTATGACTTACTGGCAACTGCCGCTGCTTCCTGGGTGCCAGCGGATGGGGTAGACGATTCACTACCCACCTCATTTAGAGCTTGCTCAACTCGTCGAAAATCAAAACCCATTGCCCGCACGGCATGCCAGAGATGTCCTTGCAGAAAGAAGAAAGCCAGGAAGAAATGGGTGTTGGCTAACCAGGCACGGGAGGTATGGGCACCCATTGGCAACTGCGCCGTATCTGCAAAATAGGGCGTGATGCCTAATTTGACATCCAGCACAGGACCATAAAACTCAACTGGATATGCCAGGGTGTTCACGGCACAGAAATAAGCCGCCACAAAGCCGCAGAGGGCAATCCCACCCAGAGAGTAGGACAGAATCGCTTCTCCAGAAAAGATCAGAACTTTTCTTGCCCAGGACAGAGGTGGCACCACAATGTGCCAGATGCCGCCAGCCATCAGCAACAAGCCCACATAAATATGACCACCGACCAGATCTTCCAGACTGCTAATACTGGCAAAGTGGGTCTGGTAGCCGTAGATCACCAGGGGATCGAGGGTCGGGTTCGTAACTAAACGGACAGTTTGAATCGTGGAATCGTAAAGTCCGCCCCAGTACATCGCTTTCCCAACCAGTAAGAAAGCACCAATACCCAGGATTAGCAGGTGATGTCCCAGGATCAAGCCCAGTTTTGCTGGGTCGTTCCACTCAAAGTGATACAGACGGGCACGTCCCGTCGCATCCTTCAAATTATTGGGGGTCTTGAAGCTGTGAAATAGTGCGCCTGCACCGAAAACTGCCGACGAAATCATGTGGATAACGCCAATCACAAAGTAGGGATAGGTATTAACCACTTGCCCCCCTTCACCAACGCCAAAACCCAGTGTTGCCAGATGGGGCAGCAAGATTAACCCCTGCTCTCCCATTGGGATGTCGGGGGTATAGCGTGAGAGTTCAAACAGGGTAAAAGAACCTGCCCAGAAGGTAATTAACGCCGCCTGAGCCACATGGGCAACAATAAACAGTCCTGACAAATCCGCAAAGCGGGCATTGCCAGCCCACCAGTCATATTTGACATTGGGATTGCCATAGGTTTGCATGGCATGTTCTTGCATTGAGTTTTCTCCTTTTTAATTGCAAATCATGCTGAACCCTGTTCATAGATTGAACAGAGCGATTTGCTTCCCGGTTAGAAATGGATAAGGAAATTGGAAAATCCTGGGTGCACTTATTGAGAGTTAGTTTCAATAAAATTACCCTTCACTAGATTAGAATCTTTCGCAATAGGTCAAGTTAACTTTTGTTAATCCGGGCTTGTCTATGACCCAGATCTCGGAGATTCCAGGTCATTGGTCTGTCTCTATGTTTGTTTCTGGCTAAACCTCTGAGGTCTGCATGAGTGTGCTCAGACTTAAGCCAGCAGGCTATTTGGGGGAAGCCTGATCAGAGTGATGGCGGTAAAAGGGATGCCAGCATGGGAAAGTCTAGAAAATCTATCTGGCATGACCATTGGTCAATTTGTTGCTATATATTCTTCTTAAGTCGGGGTCACGATCGCCAAACTAATGAATCTAATCTCAATACCCAGGACAAAGTCAGTAGAGGCGATCGCCCCTCGGCTGACTCTTCATTTCCGAAACCCCAGTTCAACCATTGACGACAAAATTGATCCCTGATCAGGGTTTTCATTTTGGTAGTGCCCTTTTGTAAAGGGTAGAGAAAATTAGAGTCGCTATGATAGATCAGCCCTGATTGTGCAACTACTCCCAGCCTTAATCCATCATGAAGCCGTATCTCCTCTGTCCGACCTGTGGTTCCGATGACATCATG
>NZ_JBXBCF010000049.1:0-275875 GCF_056784235.1 Kovacikia sp. CALU 1929 | reverse complement strand
CCCAAAATACTCGAATTTATCGACTCGTACCTGTTTCTGACGAAGACGCACTATCACTCATCCAAAATGCTCTGACAACTTTGCAACAAGAGGATGAGTAGCTCTACCTCTACTTTAATAGGGTTTCTGGCACAAATGATGCCCTGATGCTGTGACAGGCACTCGATCAAGACATTTTGGGGCAGAACGTAGCAGGAGATCTGGCTAATTTTTAACTTGTCCATCGTTCTACAGTACTCATACCAGGGAACGCCTGCTGATGCCACCACTCAAATCCAAGCAGTCCTTCAAGAACTCAACATCCGCAGCGCGACTGAGTTGTCAATTCTTTATCCAGCCACAGCAGCAAATGATTGCCACCCTCCACACACACGTACCTCTCCCCAAATTGACCCTCACGGAGGATCAGAATCGGGCACTTAGAAAACTCGATCGCTTCATCGCAAATCCCCATCCAATTGAACCCTTTGGCATCTTTGGATATGCGGGAACTGGCAAATCAACCCTCACCTTTCAATTCGTTCGCCAGCTTCTAAGCTTGAGATACCGTGTGGCTATGACAGGTTCCACAAACAAAGCCGTTGAGCAACTGCAAGAAATCGCTTTAGAGCAAGGCATTACTGGCATTACGTTTATGACGATTCACTCCCTCCTGGGTCTGGCGCTTGTACGCAAGGGAAATCAAAAGATCCTAAAACGTAAGGAAACTGACTTCCTGGACTCGTTCGATGTTGTCTTTGTCGATGAAGCTTCCATGATTGACAAACAGCTTTACGCCCACATCCAATGGGTTGTAGCCGGTGCATATTATACGCTGACCTCGACTCATCCTCCTTACATTATTCTCATGGGAGATCCGGGGCAGCTCAACCCGGTGAATGAAACGAGATCGCTAGCTTTCAACGTTCGCAACAAGGTCGTTCTTACCCAGGTGGTTCGCCAAGGAAAAGGAAGCCCGTTACTGGAATTCATCACCGCTATCCGTCGCCACATGCCTAGCAAGAAGAAACGAGTACCGCTCCGCCCATTCAAACCCTACGCTCATCATTCACAGGACAAGCGTAATGGAACTGTTCTGGTGAATGAACAGACTTTAATCAACTATGCTTACCAAAAGATTGCTAAACACTTCACCAACAATCCAAACAGCTTCAGGATTTTATGTTGGACAAACCATCAGGTAGATTGGTACAACAACGAAATTCGCCGACGACTCTACGGGGATGATGCCCCTCAATTTATGCCCGGAGAACGACTGATTGCCCGCGAACCCATCTACGCTCCAGATCATAAAATCACCCTGTTTCCCACGTCTTCGGAGTTTGTTGTCAAAGAAATTTGTTCTGATTTCTATAGCGGTCACAATGTTTGGCGGTTAGTTGTCCAGGCAAAAACCGGACCTGCCAAGCAAATCTATGTCCTGCATGAATCGGAACAGCAACGGTTTAATCACCAAACTGACCAACTACTTAGCGCAGCCAAACGCAATCCCTACCTTTGGCGAAGATACTATCAACACTTAGAAACCTTTGCGAATGTTCGTCCCTGTTTCGCGCTAACCGTACATAACGCTCAGGGGTCAACGTTCAATGAGGTTGGTATTGATGGGAATGATATTTATGCACGGATGGGCGATCGCACTCCTGAAAACGTGCTGGAGATGAATCGTCTGTTTTATGTAGCCGCTAGTAGAGCGCGGCATCGTGCCCTGATCGTCTGGAGCAACCCCACCAGACGGCAACAAAGGCGGAACCTGCAACATAAACTCTGAAATTAGCCAATTCATGCTGCTACCGCAGCAAAACGCACCATTGATGTCTAACAAGCAACCATGACGACAACCTTAACCAAACCTCCCAAAGGGAAAACTGCAAAGCTTTCTTCCAACCGAAAACAGAAATCAAACTCTACTAACTCTCAACCTTTAGAGAATCAGGCAGAAGCCGATGATCTAGATCTGATTGAAGATGAGGATGAAGATCTCTCTGACCTGGAAATCGAAACAGATTTGAGTACTGAACCCAACGAGTTCGATGAGCGGGAAACAGCACGAACCGAAACCATTGACGAAACTGAGAAAACTGACTCAGTCATCCCTCCAGAACCCAGTACCCCAATTCGTTTGAGTTGTGGTCAGGAAGTGTTTGCAAATGCAATGGGCTTCCTCAAGCCCAACCTACCCAGGAAGGCAATCCACGCGATTCTGAATAATGTTTTGATTTACGCTGATCGGGATGCACAGCAGGTGACGCTGACGGTTTCAGATATGACAACAACGGTCTCAGCTTCATTTGAGGCAGTCATCGAAGCCGGTGGCAAAATCACCTTGCCCGCAGAGGTACTGAATGATGTAGTGCGGATGTGCCCCAAAAAGGACACCATCCATCTAACATCCGAAATTCAAGAACTCATTTCCATAACTTCTAAACCACCAAACGCTACCAAATCCCAAGCAGGTAAAAAATCAGCCAAGACTAAAACGGCTAAACAACCAGAAACACTATCTGAAAGCACAGAAGCTCCGGCGATCGCCTACATTGCCTACATTCAGGATGACCACGACGGCAGAACCGAAATTCGCGGTTTAGATCCAGCAGAGTTTCCAGAAGTTGATCGCATCACAACAAAGCCTACCTCACTGCCTGCCAAAGTGGTTCATGCAGGACTGGGTAGCGTTTTATTTGCATCCAGCACGGAAGAAACAAAGCAAATTTTAACGACTGTACAGTGGACACTGAACCACACTCAATCCCAACTACACTGCAATGCCACAGATGGGCACCAGGTCGCAATGGTTAAGGTGAAAACCAACGGTATTGGCAAGAAACGCCGAAGTACCTCTTCCCCAGCAGATCAGCAAACCGAAAGTATCATTCCCGCTAGAATGCTTGGGGAATTGAGCAAGACTTTGGAGAAAGTTGAACCCGATACCTCATTCAAATACGCCTACGATCGCAAAACCAAACGGGCACTGTTCGAGGTTGAACACGATGGTATTTGCAAACGGTTCATCACCCAATGCTTTGATGGCGGCTATCCTGACTGTCCTGCACTTCTGAAGCAGTATCAGTTCCGCCACACTGTCACCCTGGACAAAGCTGAACTACTCGATCGCCTAGAACGGCTCGAAGTGCTGGCTGATAGAAAGGTTAACGGGGTTGTAATTCAATTTCATGCCAAGAAACAGCACATTCAGCTATCGCTGGAGCAAGATTTTGGCAAAGGAATCCAAACCATGTCTGCTGAAATTCCCAAAGAATTGGATGGCACGGAAGTCCAATTCAACGTCAAATATCTGACAACGGCTGTCAAAGCACTGATGTCCTCGGCACTGCGGTTGACGCTTGATAAACCCTACACTCCTGCCAAAATCCAATCCGCAGGCGATGTGGAAGTACCAGAGCTGGAAATGGATGCAGTCTACTTCCTGCTTCCCCAGTTCGATAAGGATAAGTTGGCGCAGATTCAACAAGAAGCTGCATAGCACCCTAACCGTCTCCCGCTTCAGTTGCATTCCTCAATTAAGTGCAACCACCCTTTTGTCATCTCTAGACGATCGCAATCATCATGCCCACTACGCTACCTCTACATCTGAAATACCGCCCACAAACCCTAGAATCCCTGGTAGGGCAGCCTGATGTTCAAATAACCCTTAGCAATGCTGTGAAGCAAAACCGCATTCCGCCTGCCATTCTGCTAATCGGACCCAAAGGAACCGGAAAAACCAGCACGGCTCGGATCTTTGCAAAGTCAATTAACTGCCTGAGCGATCGCCCGACTCTCAATCCCTGTGGCAAATGTGAGTCCTGTCGATCCATTGAGTCCAGCATGAGTCTGGATGTTACCGAAATGGATGCTGCATCGCATGGTGGGGTTGACGATGCCCGTGAACTCATTCAGCGCATCCAAATTACACCCGTCAAAGGAGCTTACCGAGTCGTAATCCTTGACGAAGCCCAGATGCTGACCCGTGAGGCGCAAAATGCCCTCCTCAAGACCTTTGAAGAGCCGCCCAGTCATGTCGTGTTTATCCTATGCACCACCGATCCACACAAAATTCTACCCACGATCGTCAGTCGCTGTCTTACCCTCACATTTCGTTCACTGGCGATCGATACAGTCTGCAATCACCTGAAACACATTGCTGATCAAGAAGCTATTGCCATCACCAGCGATGCCATTCGCGCGATCGCTCGCATTTGCGACGGTGGAATGCGAGATGCCTTGCAAACTCTTGGTAAAGCGTCCTTAAGTGAACAAGAAGCCACTGCTGAGGATATTTTGCAGATGATGGGTGGAATTACCAGCCGCGAATTAGTGACGCTGATTAAGGCGATCGCCCAAAAGGATATCATCACTCTACTCACCAGCAGCCAATCCTTGCTAGACAACGGCAAAGAACCGCATCTAATTCTCAACGGACTCCTCCAAACCTATCGAGATCTGCTTCTGCTCAAAACAACCAATGCTCCAGCCGCACTGCTCACCAGCCCTGTTGAACCCGCAAAGTTGAAGAAGATTGCAGATGTTTGGAGTGTCGAACGGCTTACTCAAGACCTCGATCACCTATACAAACGAGAAGGGCAGCTTGGACGTACCAATAATCCACGATTGTGGCTGGAAGTCTCACTCATGAACCTGATTGCCGGATTTGCTGTTCCAGAACCCCAGCCAACTTCGACTCATCAAAGCATCAACCCGGGAGAAGTTTGGCTACAGGTCAAAGGTAAAGCGAAACCAGAGTCTCAACCACTTCTGGATCAAGCAACGTTAGTCGAAGTCAGTTCTACCCAGGCAGTGTTAAAAGTTAGCCGCAGGAGTCGCACCCAGATGGAAGCGAAAGCCGAAAAACTGGGCAGTCTGATTGCAAAAGTAATCGGTGCTCCGGCTCCAGTTACAGTGACAATTCAGGAGGCATAGAATGCCTGTCCTAACACTTGTTGGTGACGATCGCTACGCCATCCAGCAACAGCTAAAGTCCTTCAAACAGAAGCTCAATGCGACCTGGCGTGACTTCAACTACCACACCTTTCCTCCGGCAAACCTGACTGACGCTTTAGCGGCTGCACGAACTCCGCCCCTGGGAGACCGGCAGAAAATCATTGTGGTGGAAAACTGTCAGTTCACAAATGTGCAGCAGTTCGGTGAAAAGCAACTGGAACAACTGACCGCGATCGCCCACATTCCCAATACAACCACCCTGGTGTTTACAGCATCCACGATCGACAAACGCCTTAAACTCGCCAAGCTACTCACCAAATATGGCAAGTTACAAGAGCTTCGTCTGCTTGAACCCTGGAAAACCGATGCGATCGCCCAATCAATTGAAACTCAAGCGAGAGAACTGGGACTTCAACTCAACTCAGCCCAGTTGACCTATCTAGGGCAGGCAATTGGCAACAACACCATGCGTGCCTATCAGGAACTCACCAAACTCAAGCTTTATGGCGATGGCAATCCACTCAGCCAAACAGAATGTGAGTCCCTAATTCCCTGCCAAACTCAGAGTGCATTGCAGTTGGCGGAAGCGATCAGACAGGGGAATAGTACCCGTGTCGCCACCCTGCTTCAGGCATTGCTTGACCAGGCGGAGTATCCGATTGTGATCACTGCCACGTTAATCACTCAGTTCCGGACCTGGCTTTGGGTAAAGTGCGCGATCGCCCAAGGGATTGAAAATAATCAGCAAATTGCTCAAGTGTGTGGAGTTGGCAATCCCGGACGGGTTTATTATTTACGGCAAGAAGTGGCAGATGCTTCAGTCAAAGCACTCACTCAAGCACTGACGCTCCTATTTGAGCTTGACCTTTCCCTCAAACAGGGACTACGCCCCGCCGCAATGCTGCCCGTACTGATTAGCATTACCCAACGTTTTAGATCCCGTCGTTAAGCAATCTAAGGCTGCTGTCGAATCGGTAGCCTCTACCTACTCCACCAATCTGCTGTGAACGTTCGCGCTCACCGGACGCAGACAAGTTTTGCAAATCAACAGACCATATTAGAACGTTCCGGTGCAGCGCGATTTTAGGTTTTGTTGTTTTGCTCCACAGTGATGACTACACTTCCCTTCTTGTGTCCTTGTTCGACATACCTGTGAGCCTCGGCAGTCTGTTCCAACGGATAATGCCTGTCTATGACCGACTTCATCCTCCCCGCCTCAATTAACTCTTTGAGGAAAATCAAATCTTCTTTACGCTCGATCGCAGTCACACTGATTACTTTCTTGCTGCTTGTGATTGAAGTCCACAGCCCTCGGAGGATCGGGGATAGATTGATGTGAACCGCCCTAAGATAAACTCCATTGTGCTTCAGTGAGCTTAGACAACCTGAAAATGGACTTTTGCCACTTGTGTCAAAAATAATATCGTAGGTCTTACCGCTTTGAGTAAAATCCCCTTTGGTGTAGTCAATAACATTGTCAGCCCCCAGAGACTTCACCAATTCCAACTTCGCTGTGCTACATACCCCAGTCACTTGTGCCCCAAAGAACTTGGCAAGCTGCACAGCAGCCATACCTAACGCTCCAGAAGCTCCGTAGATCAAAACTTCCTGTCCGCTCTGAATCTTTCCCTTATCTCTCAGGAAAATCAATGAGGTTGTTGCCCCAAAAGGAATGGTAGCAGCTTCCTCATAGGTCATATTAATAGGCTTGATCGCAACCGCTCCTTCCTGCGGCAAACAAATGTACTCGGCATTGGCACCAAGACTGATTCCTGCACCAGCAAATACTGTGTCACCTGCTTTGAATTGTTTTACATTTTTACCAACTGCTTCAATTTCTCCGGCTAGCTCCGACCCTAGTATCGTGTTGTTTTCAGGTCTTGTGAAACCGTAGAAAAATCTTATCGGGAATGGGTCAGCTTTTCGGATACGTATATCTGCTGAGGTTACTGTTGTCGCATATATTTTAATTAGCACCTCGTTCTCTTTGGGAGTAGGTTTCTCTACCTCCTTAAGCTGCATAACATCAGGAGATCCATACTCTGTACATACGATCGCTTTCATGAATTCTCCTCAAAGACAGCTTTAGTGTAGTTTGCCACAACCTTTGATGAGTTTGCGAAACCTAACAACCCATTTAAGTGGATGCTACCCTAACAGCGTTGAGTCAATTCCCAAAACCGCCAACTGCTCAGGTGTTAAAGATCATAATTGCTCCGTCAATTGTTGTCGTTTTAGCGTTTCCTGTTCTAGTTGCTCTGTCACCCGGTTTGCCTGTTCCCACCCCGTCAGCAAAAGATTGTCTGCCAAATCCCACCAGCGCAGCCAGGACTGCTCCGGATGGTTCTGGTAAACGCCACGCCAAACTCCCAACTCCACCTGCATCGGGGCAATCACATAGCGATCGCGTTCTTCACTTCCATCCCCAGATGCAAATTCCAGAGCAATGGCGAGTGTGATATATTCCCGCCAGAGAACATAGGAACGCCGGATCTGACTTCCTAAAAGAGGAGGAACATTCGGCACATAAAACCAATCAGGTGCCTCTGCCCCTCGCTCCGGCGGTTCAGTCTCTCGCCAATAAATGCCGCAATCCTGCCCGATCGCATACTGCCCGTCCGGATGCGATCGTTGCAAAACGGGTTCAATGGAGTCCGTCAAAATCCAACTTTTCTGAACGTTCTCGCTACCGCGAGAGGAACAGCCGTTTGCTTCGCGCTGATTTTGCCCCAGCAGCGACTGGAGTAGGTTCTGCTGTCCTAATTCCGAACATGACCATGACCCCACCCTCAACAAACTCTCCGAACTATACCGCCCTTCTGCATCGGTTTTACGCGCCGCCAACAGCCGCTCAAGAACCATCTGCCGATTCAGAAATCCCTGTAGAAGACCTGGTAGAACTGCTGACTGAACAATTGATATACCAGCAAACCATCCCTGCTCAGGAACCTGAATTTGCATCCCTGCCGACCTCACTACCGACTCATCTAACTCAAGCTCTGAAAGCAAAAGGGATTGAACAGCTTTATTCCCACCAGGCTAAAGCATACCAGGCAATTTCCAAAGGGCGGGATGTTACCATCACCACCACAACCGCCAGCGGCAAAACATACGCAGCCTACCTCGGAATTCTCAAAGGATGCATGAAGCATAACTATCGTTGCCTAGCGTTCTACAATCTGAAAGCTTTGGCAGGAGATCAATCTGAAGCGATCGCTGACTTGCTATCCACCATCCCTCAAAAACGCCGTCCCCGTTTTGCCAAACTGACTGGCGATACTTCGACTGAAGAGCGTAAAGAAATTTTGGCAACCGAGCCGCACATCTTGGGAGTCACTCCAGAATTTATTCACTATCAACTGCGGGCAGCCTGGGGGTCAGAGCACTGGCAAACGTTTTTCAGCCAACTACGCTACGTTTTGATTGATGAAGCCCACACCTGTAAAGGGATATTTGGGGCTAATGTGTCGCTTCTGATTCAACGGATCAAACTGGCTGTCGATAAATACGGTCTACCCGATGATGACGGAACACCACCCTCAGAAAGGCTGCAATTCATTACGCTGTCTGCTACCTCAGGCAATCCACGCATTCATGCCCGCAGGTTGACCGGGCGAATTCGATACAAACAATCTCCCGATCGCCTCACCTGGATTCAAAAAAGTGGAGCGGCTATAGCTGAAAAGCAACTGCTTGTTCTCAGACCTAGCCATAATGTTAACGCTGAGAGCGCAAAGCTGGTTCATCACCTGTTGCGAGAAGGCAAGAGTGGCATTGTATTTTGTACAAGCATTGCCTCTATTAAAACACTCTACAACCTGATCAACTTAGAGTCTTTACGGCAAGGGCGTGGACCTGTTGGCAATCAGATAGCAACCTTTTACTCTGCTCTCAAGCCCAAGCAGAAAGCAGATGTCCTTCAACAAGTTAAGACCAGGGCTACACGCTGGATTCTAAGCACGGATGCCCTGGAAGCCGGAATCGACATTGCTGAGTTGGACTGCTGCATTGTTCGCGGTTGGCCCGGTTCGATTCAATCGTTCCGGCAACAAATCGGACGTTGTGGAAGACGCAACGCCGGACTTGCCATTTTCTTACCCATTGCCGGAAACGTTCTCGATACCTACTTCGCGAACCACCCTGAACTTCTCACCAATGGACCTGCTGAGGATATTTCCTTTCAGGTTTCAGTAATTCTGCTTGCCAAACATCTCATGTGTGCCGCTGTCGAATCTGGCATTCCATCCTCACAAATCCGCTATTACTTCGGCAAAGAAGCCATTCTCATTGCACAGGAATTGATGCAGCAGGGGCACCTACAGAAAAACCGCGCTGGGGCATTGTGGACAAGAGGGTTTCCTCATCGTGAGATCAATTTCCGGGGAAGTTTGAGTCAGACAACCATTCAGCTAGTGGATGAGGATGGGGATGAACTAGAGCAGATGACGGAAGATATTGCTCAGCGAGAAGTTTATCCGGGAGCTATCTACCGTTCCCAAAACGCAGATGGGCAAATGATTACATATCAGTCGTTGGCTCTTGATTTAGAAGCCAAACAAGCCCGTCTCAAACTAATTCCAGATACACTCGCGTTTACAGTGGCAACTACTCGCAGTGAACTCAATGTTCACAGTCCCGTTGCAGCCCCCAAATTTTTGCCGCTACAGTTCCCAACTAATGAAACAGAGGTATCCGCAGCCCAGACAGAGCTACCCATTCCTGAAACAACTCACATCCGCCATCCAACTGGTTTGACATTAGAGTTAGCTTGGGCAGACATCCGACATCTGATCACCGGTTACGACCTCAATGTGCGCCGATATGAGCGAACCTGCCTTAACAGGAAGTGCCTACAGTACAAGGAAGCGCTTCCTACTCAGCGACGTTGCCCTAGCTGTAACAAACCAGTTCGAGCGGCTGATATTGTGCAGCACGTTTCTCAATTTATGTTTGAGACTCCAACCAAAGTTGAGATCACAACCCCGATCGTGCAACTAACCCTGACCGAATCTGTTCGGAACTATCTGCAAAATTATGTCAGACAACTCAAAACTCAGATTCAGTCTGAGGATAGTCTAATTCCTTCTGGTTATCAAACGCTTTGGGAATTCAGGGCAGAATACCTGGCACTCCATACCGCAGGGCACCAACTCCTCAAAGTTCTACCGTTGGTTGTAAGAGCAGACACCCATGATGCCAACTTTCAAGTCACTCGCTCGCAAACCGAAACGTTTCAAGGCATCTTCTACAATTGCTTGCCCGAAAGCGGTGCAGTGGAAAGTTTGTTCTCTCGCCTTCCCGAATTAGCCGCCAAAGCAGCAGAAGTTGCTCGAACTTGTCCCTGTTCAACTGGCTGCGGCAACTGCTTAATTCAACATGGCTGTCCAGACGGGAACATGGGACTGTTCAAGCCCCTGGGACTGTCACTCTTAGACGCTATCACCCGTGCGTCTAACGAATAACTCATCGGAGCGATCGCCCCATCTTATAACCACTGATTGGCAGGTCTCTAGAAAGTCCATCTAATCCTTATCATTCCAAACTTCCTCAGCTAACTAACCATGCAACTAAACACTCTGATCGAGATCCTGATTGAAATGAAGATCTCAATCGTTGCCATGTGGGGAATGGGGCATGATTCTTTTAATGGGATTCAACGGTTAATCAAGCGCTTAAAACAACATGAATTTCCACTTGAAAGGTTGGTCATCCTCACATCCCAAACAGGTCTTGAATGGAGCTACACAGGCTATTTGAATGAATTATTTCTGATGCCGTACCTGGCTAAGGAAAACATCCGACTCATTCAGATTATCAAAGCAGGTCCAGCCGTTAGAGACCGATATACCGTTCTCGATGATAGTCGCAGTCCTCGAAAACTCTGGTTGTACGGGCGCAGCACTCCACCCTTATCCCCCATGAGCGAGAACATCCCATATGATGTAGAATCGCTCTCCTCCCCACTCCATCCACTATGGAATCCAGATGCAATTTGGAATTTGGATTACAGACCGGAGAATTTTGGTCCGGTTGATTCATACATGGACTTGGATTATCTTCCTACCAGGTTATCTACAAACAATACCTTTCACGTTCGGCGATCCCATCGTCATCACGTTTGTCGTCTGCCAGCAGACTATCCAGCTCTTTCATCCCAGCAATCTGTTTCTAATTCTATTGGACAAGCATCATCCATTCATCAAATTCTTCAACAAGTAAGCATCAACGAATACTACTTGCTGAATGGCACACTTCCTCAGTTTCGCAATACCAGACGTGAATGTTCCGAAAAATTTAAAGCTAACAACAATGAAGCGGTCGTTGAAGATATTGTTGCGCCTAGAACCTGGTCACTCGGACAAAACTTGCTTAGTGTAGGTGGATTGCCTCAGTTTGCTGCTGATGGACGGGTTTGCTCCAATCAGTACAAACAAGAATGCGCTAAACAAGCGATCGAGGATAAAGTAACCGTTCATCGTGAACATAGCCTTGGCAAAGACCTTCTACAAGGCGGTGTGGTTCCTCAAGCCCGTTCTGGTGAAGGCAGAGGTAAGTGCTCTGCTAAGGCGAAGCAAGTGACTTGCAATACGTGGGTAGATGAGGCATCGTTGACCACAATCAGCAGCAATCGGGTATTCGATCAAATCACCCTCTCTAACGAAGAATTACTGCATCTAGAAATTGCCAGTGAACCGACCGAGTGGCGAAAGGTTGGGAGTGGGAAAGATAAGGTTAAGCTGGAATTTAACGTTCATGATCCTAATAAAGCGGTACCGTTACCTCCCTACGTTGTTGTCTGCATCTTCTTCAATGCTGATGAAAAATACCGTCGCGATCGCGCTGAATTTGCGATCGCAAAGAAACGTGGGGAGCGAAAACAACCCGTTAAACCCAAGGTTTACCGAATTGATGTGTACCCATTAATTGAGGAAGGAATTACTCGAAGCCAACTGGAGCAAGAAAATCGGGAAACCTGTGGCGAACCGCATATGCGATCAGCCTGTTCTGTGTGCTGTTTTGCTGGCATCTGCGGAACCGATGAAGAAGTTCTGGAGAAACACCGCAATATGCCAATTGAATCAGGGCTGCCGATGGTCATGGAATTCATTGCTCGGATTCTCAACAGCAAACAGACTCTGTTTCCGGGTAGCCGTGGGCTAATTGAGATGAACATGGCAGATGGTAACTGGGAAGCGCTGATGAATTTTCAAGCTCGCTTGGAAGCCTTACAATGGAGCATTTATCGGGTTCAGCGGCTCACAGGCGGTACTCCCTATCGCCGTACTCAAATTCTTGCCACAGGCGATCGCCAGACTATGCAGGAACAGTTTGAAGACGTTTGTCGCAGCCACAACGCCTATCTTGCCTGTGATACCTGTGACGGCATGACACGCGGATGGATCGAGTACAGAGACTATACAACTGAAACGGTCAAGCGAGAAAAAGCTGTAACCGTTACTCACACTGTTCAAGACTTGATTGTGTTGTGTCCTGCTGTACCTGTCGAAAAACATCGCAGCGGTTGGCATAAAGCATGGACAGCAGCACATACTGAACAGCTCACTATTTAACAACAAGACTGCTTCCGCAGTGCTTGTTTTGCCAATAGTAGCCGCCCAGCTATTCCCCAACTCACCTATTAACCGGAGGTAAGCCATATGATGCTGATGCCGGGAAATAACGCTTCGGGATACATTCACTATTGGGCAGGTAGGGTACCAGGGCTGATTGGACATTTATGGTCTCCCGGCCGCCGCATTACCTGCTACCCCTGGATTCCCTATGTGTTGGATAACCGCAGGTATGCTGACCTATCTAAAGGACGTATCTGGAGCAAAACTAGCTTCATCAATCACATTGAATACTCACTAACTTTGAAGCAAAAACCCTTATGGGTGGTTGTACCTGACATCTGGGGCAATGCTCAAGCCACTTTAGAGGAGTGGTACCAGTGGGAGCCTCGGTTGAAAGACTATGGCATTCCACTGGCATTTGCTGCCCAAGATCCGATGGAACCCAAAGATGTTCCCCCTGAAGCTCAGGTAATCTTTATTGGTGGCTCCGATAATTGGCGCTATCCTTTGCTAAAGGAGTTCATAGCTTTAGGTAGGCCCGTTCACGTTGGGCGAGTCAGCGCACGCCGCATTTGGACCATGCATAAACTGGGCGTGACTAGCGTAGATAGCAATTCCTGGCTAATGGCAAAGCATGGACGCGATCGCGTGCGGCTTGAACTGTATTTACGCTATCGAGCAGGAGACTCTCATTTAGAAGAACAGCTTGACTTGTTTGAAAATAATGAGATCACCCTAAAATCCTCCAAATTACCTAACATAGGCATTTACAGCATTCCCTACAAAGGAACTTTTCCAAACAACATCAAGTACGAACATCTAATTATGGCGATCGAAAACTGGCAGGATGTTCCAGAACAACAGCAGCCTCGTCGCTACGCTGTACAGCACCAGGGAAATCTCTATCCTGTCAAGCTCCTAATCTCACGTGCCAATGTCTACGCAAATGGCTATCAACTCCCCGTCAGCACCTTTACAAGTGGGAGAGATGCCTACCGATTTCTTCGTTGTCGGGGAATGCAGGTGGTGCCAATTCAATAAAAGCTTTGATAGAACTAAGCGCTTCATTGCTCGAAACCATTTACTAGAGCGTACTCAAAGTTTTTCGTTCCAATAATCTAAAGCTGTCAGCCAAACGATTTCACGTACTTCCACGAAACCATCAGCCCGTCCAGGCTAGCAGTTCGCTGTTGTTGACACCCCTTAAACAACCTATGACTCTTACCATCACTCGAAAACCAACCCATTCAGAGCTTGACCTGGTTATTCGCCATCTCAACCATCAACTCGGTGAAGGAAGCATCATGCGGTTGGGGGACAATTCCGAAATGATTGTGGAAACCTTTCCTAGCGGTTCCCTCGCCCTTGACTGTGCTTTGGGAGGTGGCTATCCCAAAGGACGCATTGTTGAGATTTCAGGTCCTGAAAGCAGCGGCAAATCAAGTCTCTCCTTACATGCCATCGCTGAAGTTCAGAAGGGAGGAGGCACTGCTGTCTTAATTGATATGGAAAATGCATTAGATCCTACCTATGCCAGAACGATTGGAGTCAACACCGATCAACTGCTTGTTTCATCTCCTGAATCTGGCGAGGATGCATTGTCTATTGCAGAACAATTGGTTGCTTCCCGCGCCATTAATCTGATCGTGATTGACTCCGTCGCTGCCCTTGTGCCTCAAGCAGAACTAGATGCTGAAATGGGAGATTTTCCATCACCTCCAATTGCATATCTCATGAGCAAAGCGCTACGTCGCCTCATGAACGTTATTCATCCCAACTGCACAATCATCTTTCTTAACCAACTGCGGATCAAGTCAGGCGTTGTGTATGGCAACCCAGAGGTTACCTGTGGTGGAAATGCCCTTAAATACTATGCATCTATCCGCATCGACACGCGGAGGATTCAAACGCTCAGGCGAGATATGAATGAATTGGGTATTCGGATCAGAGCGAAAGTTATTAAGAATAAAATCGCACCTCCATTCCGAACGGCGGAAATTGACCTACATTTTGACAAAGGATTTGCGGATACCGATCGATCTAAAGCAGCTTAAGATTTTATGGCTGTAAGGGTCGCGCCAACTGGCGCGCAGGTCAGAATTTCACTTCTGATCCTGCATGAGCATTTCATTAGCACGCCTGCAAAATCTACCAGCATTCAAACCGATCGCCACAATTTCTCCAATTGAGGGACGTACACCGATCCCTCCATCCACAAACGAGCATCTGCATCTGGTCATTCGTCAACTTCAGATGCAGCTCCCCGTGGAACCACTCCTAAAATCTGACCCGCTTCTGGCTAATTTGGTGCATGAGCTGCTCACCACAGTTCCCAAACTGCTACACCCCAGTCATCCCATTCGCTTACATACTCCCCTGGCAGTCCCCCTCGATGTTGGAGGAACTCACATCACCATCGAAGTTGCAATCAACCTTGGATTCCACAGAGGCAACCCCAAACTATTCGAGTGGGGGGTTCGTAGCCCAAAACTGACCTGGCGTGACTATGTAAAGCTCTGGGCAGCAACCCAATACTTTCAGTGCCCACCCGAACTTATTCACCTGACCGTTATTGCTTTACACCCGGAAGCCCTACCTCAAGTGCAGCGCCACGCTTGGAGTCTAGGGCTATATAACCAAACCCAATCCTGGCTAATCGACACCCTTAACGGCACAGACACTCAACGAGATCCCTCCCCATCCAAACCCCGCTCTGTTCTGGAACAACTCAAAGCCTTGGGTATCGAGTCACTCGATGAAATCGAAGAAATCGCCATTTAAACTAAACTTTGTAAGAACTAGCTATGACAGCTTCTACTTCCCAATCTCTCAGTTCAACTACCTCCAACCCAGAACATCAATTTCAGCAGTACCGCAACGCACTAACAGCACTATTTTGGAACCTGGACTTTGACCATTTCTGTCAAACTACCGGACTCAATCCCGGCTATCGCAGTTCCCTGGAGCAATTCCAGCAATTTCAACAGTGTCTACGGGCTATGAATCAAGTCAATGACAACACTTGGAGCCGCTTAATTCAAATTGGATTGGACACAGTTTCCTCTAACAGCTAAAAACCCAAACATGGTTCAAAATTACTCCCAGTCGCCGCAACTTTAAAGAGTCCCGCAATCTTCCACTCATCTCACCGCCACTTCTAATTCATCTCTAACTGATCTGGGTGGAGCGATGGACACTCCGCAGTGTAGGGGCTGCTACCTGCTTGCCATCTCTTGAAAGATGATTCAATGCATTTGGGGTCTGTGCCTGTTTTGGGACAGATCCTCTCTGCGGCTCTTCACCCGCCTCCACAGGCAGGGGCAACAACTCATTTGCCCACTCCTTCCGCAACTCAATTTGGTGAGTTAGTTCATCCTCTGACATGATCACAACTCGCTTTTGCAAATTGTGAACGACCTGTGTATCCCACAATTCAGTACACTCTTTCGCAAACTTCTCATCTCGTTTGGGAATTGAAATTTTTAGGCGAAACGGCAATGACCCCTCACCCCCTGATCGATAACCAGGGTTTACCAAAACACAGTGTCCCACGCTCAAGCGCAATAACTGGTCAACCGTAAACAAGGGGACTTTTTGAACTGATTCATTCCAGCTAGTTGACCGGGTAGGATGCGGCCCCCCAACCGACCGACTCACAGATTTATTCCGAATGACAACCTCTTTTTCCCCAAACCGCTTGGAGTAAGCTTCTGCCGTTTTGTTGTTGTTCGTGTTGAACAGGAAGTGAGTTGCTGCCGCAGCTGCGATCGCTGACCCGTTGTTCTCACCGTAGATGTCATACAGTTGCTCTAGCGACTGCACTCCCATGACAAACATCGCTCCATTAGAGCGATATTCATTCAGTTGCTGTGTCAGTTTGGGCAGTTTCCCTAGCGAAGGAAGTTCATCCAACAGAATCCCAATAGGGTCGCGTCTTGGGGTAGAAAGATTCGCCACGATATACATATGGATTGTCGCTGCCAGCAGAGGACCAATCACCGATCGCCGTTCATCGTCTAACTTAAAAATAATAATTTGCTTGCCTTCAATCCGCTTCGGAATCGTTGATTTACCCAAGAACGACTGCAATAGCGCCGCATTGATAAACGACGAGAATAGCAAACTCGCTGTTGACATGATGCCTGAAATGGTTTTTTCAGCCTCTTTGGTCGCCAAGAATTGCTGAAAGCTAGCAGCAACCCAGGTTGAAATTTTACCCTCTCGCACGGCATGATCCAAACGCTTAACGAAATCTGGTAGCTGCAAAAGCGCGTAGACCGTCGCCATATCAGCAAATTCTGGTTTACCAGCTTTCACCAACTGCAACAGTGCCCGTGCTAATTGATCGCCTGAATTCTTAAAGAACTGATCGCCTTTCCCATTACTCAAATTAACCTGATTAATGACCGCCGCAATTTCCCCCGCCATCACTGCATCTAACGGGCTTTTAACAAAGTCCAACAGGTTAATCGTGCCGCTGAACGGTTCTCCTGGAGCAAACACATGCACCTTGTAGCCGTAACGAGCTGCCATCGGTGCCATTAATTTCATTTGGTTGCCTAAGCACAAACGTCACCGTTTGTACTCGGCTTCAGAACCGGACGTGCTCCTTTCGAAGCATCCGGCTCCTCAATGACTTGGTGCTTGTCATGCACACCACCAACCGCTCTATCGAGGGCTGTTTTAACATCGTGACAATGACGGTGAAGTAGCTGGAGATTTCGATACTCATCCTTACCGCCTTTTACGCGGGGGATTTTGTGGTCGATTTCCATCACGTCTCCGTCCCTAAAGAACAGTCCACAGTGGGTGCATTTCCCTTTTTGCCATTTCAAGAGTTTTGATACTCTGTGTGGGGCATCTGGGTGTTTACCCATTCTTGTACTCCAGTAGATCAGGTCGCCATTGAATGGACTCGCATCGTCTTTTACTTTTACGTGTCGGACGATAGGAGCGGCGTTGTGTTTACGCAGTATTTGAGGATCTTTATCCCCTGGTTGCGTGGCGAATACCCATTGATCCCCGCCAATTGTTTGCCAATATTTCCGTGAGATCCATTCCCAGGATTTATCGGCGTGGCGGTGGTTCGCCCAAGCTACTAGCTTCTGGTAGATGAGGTAATCCTGGTGTGAAAAGGCTTCTTTGCTAACCACTGTTGAATAGTAGTTTGACCAGCCTGAGATAATAGGATTCAGCAGCTTAATCAACGTTGCTTGGCTTACGCCTTTATGAGCTTCGATGATTTCTGCAATTGCCTCATAGTGTTCCTTCTGCTTCGCTTTGCTTGGGGTGATGATTGTCTTAAAACCAAGCGGCTTACCTACTGTGTTCTTTCCTGTTTGATGTTGACCAACGGAAAATTGTCTGATGTTAAAGCCGAGGAAATCAAACCCCGGTTGTTCATCGCCATGCTCATTTAGCGTGTGAGCTAAACGAGTTTTGCTTGGTTTCAGTGTCAAACCCATGTCCTTGAGCCAGTCGGCAATGATTTCCTGACATTTTTGGACGACCGCTAGATTTTCGTGGAGAATCACGAAGTCATCGGCGTATCGGATTAAGATTGGAGGGTTGAAATACTCACCCTTTTTATGAAACCAAGTTTCCCTTGAGCTATCTACTAGCCTTGGAAAGACTTCTTTGATCCGATTTTCCATACCATGTAACGCCACATTTGCCAGTAAAGGCGACAGGATGCCACCTTGCGGTGTACCTGCTTCTGTGGGGAACAGGGTTTTGCTGTCCATCACCCCCGCTTTGAGCCATGCCTTGACTTGGCGGCGGATAGTTGGGGATGTGTTCAGCTTGTCAAGAAGAGCCTCATGGTCGATTTGGTCAAAACATTTCGCAATATCTGCGTCCAGCACATATTTGGCTTTATAGCGAATTGCGTTAAAGATTGCCTCGACCGCATCATGACATGAGCGTCCTGGTCGAAACCCGTATGAATTTTCTTCAAATCGAGCTTCCCATTCTGGTTCTAGCGCCAGTTTGACCAACGCTTGCAAGGCTCGGTCTTTGATCGTCGGTATTCCCAAAGGTCGTTTTTCCTCGGTTCCAGGTTTAGGAATCCAAACCCGTCTCGTTGGCGCTGCCTTTGTATCCAGCTTAAGCTGGGAGATCAGAGAAACTCTTTGCAAGGGTGTGAGGGCTTTTACCCCGTCTACCCCGGCTGTCTTTTTCCCCTGATTGTCTTGAGTAACTCGACGCACAGCCAAGCACTTTGCTGACCAGGACTTCATCAGCGTTTTCTGGAGTCTGCGAACTGCTCTGACATCACCACGCTGTGAGGCTCTGAATATTCTCTTTTGCAGCTTAAACACTCGACGCTCCAGCTTCCGCCAGTTGATCGATTGCCATTCCACCGTAGTCTTGAAACTCGTTTTAGACATATTGACTGCTACTTGGGACTATTCATTCCAAATCATCGTGAGTCCGTCAGCATATCCTGGGCATTACCCCAGGCATTCGCTTCTGACTCAATCCTGCCCCTGCCCATCATGCGGTTGGAACCTGCTCAGATATTCGACCTTCTGAGAGATAAACAGGGGTTACTTCGTTCCTGATAGCCATTAATCGAACCTTTAGAGTGATGCTCTCCACCGGGTTTATCGGAAGTGCTTGCTGGTCATGGCGACACGTGCCAGCTCCATATCCTTTGCCTTTTGGCTCCAGCGTAGTCAACCTAATTTCGCTGGTTCAAGATAACGATGGTTCAATCACATCTTCGCTTTTGCTACTCATGGGTTCCTGCTAACGGGATTTCGGGCTAGGTTGCCTGATTACCGTCTTTCGCCCCGCTTCACGGATTGATGTCCAGTCTCTACCGTGGGGGTCGTGCTTTCACCGCTGCACCTGCGGGGTCGGACTTGCCGGATGCCATGATCTGTTATTTAGCGACCGTGTGGCTCCGGTCAGGGAAATTTATCGGCTCACCGACATGGCTATCAAGTTGTCAAGGTTCTATCCTTGCGGCTAATCCCCCAAATCCTTTTCAGGATTGGTTTCTAGCCAACGAATCGCACTTCGCCCTTCTTATCGTAAATGAGTATCGGCAAACCCTGTACCATCATACTTTCAGCAATTCGGTCGATTGTACTGAATGTCTTACCTGAGTTGGGAATACCTAATGCTAAAATACTTCGTTGAGCATCTGGAACAAAGGTAGTAGGCATTTGCCCCAGCATTGTTTGTATCACCGCACCCAATCCTCGCAATCGTCCATTCCCCCACCACTTCGGCGTACCACACCACACCGTTACCTGGTTATGTCGGGGGCGCGGTGGTAGTTCAGGTATGGGTTGTTTTTCTTGCATCTGTGCTTTCAGTTGATCTTCCTGCTGGTTGTAAGCTTGCAAGTTTTTGATCAACTTTATTTGTCGTAGCGCTTCATACGTTGCAGAAAGCTTTTCAGCCCCACCAGTCATTCGCCCGGTGGTGGTTTTACTCTTACTCGGACCTAAAAGACGGGACAAGAATAACAGAAACAACAACACACCAACCATTGCATATCCAGTTGGATTGTTGTACTGTTGCAACGCCTTGAAAAGATCTGATCCCACACTCACCTTAGCAAGCATCGGAGCTGGTTCTACTGAACGAAACAACGTACTAGATTGAAATGACTCTGACATGGTATACCCGACCATTTTCATAACAGATTGACAGCCTGACAGTGGCACCACCGTCAGTCAACAGCTATTAACAACAGAAAAACGGCTGCACAGACTCCATCTCACCGTAAACGCAGAGATCGAGCGTCTGTCTATTTCTAAGGAGAAGTCTCACTATTAGACAAGATCGCCAAACACTGCAACGCATGTCATTAACGCATTACGGTAACCTGGTCAACGCATTACTTCCATTTTAGTCCTCAATTCCTTGAACGGAAATCATGAGCTGTTTTCTATTGCTGATTAATATCTCAATTCGTATGACCATTTCTACCTTTTGTTAGAAGTATTTCTAAAAATCATTGATTAAGGTGAGGACAAACAAGGTAAGCAAGTTGGTATCACAGTTTTAGTTGGAATCAAGTATCAACATACAAGAGAGTTTGATGCCTATCCAACTCCCATAAACTGTTCTACTTACCAAAACTCTTCGCTTATTTCCTGTTCAGGCTTTAAGAAAACTCAATACAAGTATTCACCGGAACGTTTGACTCAGTTCATTACCGGATATTGATACTTCATCGAGTTAAGCCGCTCACCCCATTACAACACCCTTAGTTCAACAAACAAGCGAACATTCAGTTCGTATCTGACCTTTACTACAGAAAGGAGACATCAGCTATGGCTGTGCTCGATCATGGACAGGAGATTGGGAATTCCCTGTCTCAAAACCAATCATTCGGAGACATATCTTCCGACAGTTCTCACTCAAATTCCTCTAGCCACACCTCACAAGGAGCATCGATTCAGGAGTCTGAAGTCGATGCGGCGTTGGGCAATGCGTTTGCAGGTGATAAAGATAGCGCAGGCGATCGCGGTACGAACTCTATCAGTCAGACTAGCGAAGAACTTCATCTTTCACCGGATAAGCTAGACGCACCAAAGACGCTTGACCCTGCTGGAGTTCAGCAGGAGAACAACTTAAAAGAACGGTTGGGAGAGAATGGAGACCTGCTTGATGGTGGCGGCGGCACAAACACCGTAATAGGAGCGGGTGGCAGCGACATCATTCGGGGGGACACCGCTGGTGCCTTCAACACCATTACCACTGGAACAGGAGAAGATCTGATCATCCTGGGTAAAGAGGCGACCAACCGAGTATTTGATTTCGACTCGACTCAAGACAAATTTGGTCTGAACGGATTGTCAATCGAAGACATTATCTTTGGACAAGGTACGAACCCTGACAACGGTGGACTTGATCAACCACTCGATTCTGACAACAACACTGTAATCCTTGACAAAACCACCGAACACCTCCTTGCGGCTCTGACCTTTGTCAATGCAGGTGATATTTCTGAACAGAACTTCACCACCGTTGACTTGAAAGAGCTAGACAACTTGGAGAGTGAGCTAATTGCTGCAACCAACCAACCTGCATCGACAACAGCATAGCAATCACATTTGTAAGACTCAAAGAAAACTTTTGCAAAGAAGAGGACATGAAGATATGGCACTCGATCCAAATCACGGCTCTGGATTCCAAGATCAGCAACACGATCAATCGGTAGCCGATATTGGCGGTGATTCCCTCAAATCGAACTCTACATCCATCAACGGCTCCCAAGGTTCCTCCATTCAGGAGTCCGAAGTGGATAATGCACTGAACCAGGTATTCGGCAGCGGAGACGGTTCACACAACCATGCTTCCCCCGAATCAAAAAGTACTCCATCCACCAGTGAGGGAGGCTTCAAACAGCATAACGGTTCTAACGGACAAGATGTAATGGTTGGTGACGCTGGAAACGACTTCATCTTTCCGGGTGAAGGTAGCTTCCAATTCAATACTGCAAATGCCAACAGCGGTGCAGAAGAGTTTCCTTTTCCCAATGACAGTCAAGGTTCTACAGAACTGAACCTTAATTTAAAGGATGGAACACTCAAAGTAGATGGAGAATTTAAGGATTTTGATGGGGCACCACTTTTCAGTCAGGGAGAAACCGAAATCGATCCCAAGGCTGAGATCTTAAATGGGTCAGATCCAGATGCACTGGTTCAAGGATTTCTAGAAGTCCCTGAAGATGTTGAGGGCAATCCACTAACGGGGACGCACCTACACTTTAGCCCTGCTGGTGACGATCGCGGAGACTTTGCTGACGCAACCGCTGTTCGTTTCTTTGACAATACCGTTAACGAAGACGGCAAGTCCGGTACCATTTCCAGTGAATTTGAGTTGAATCCAGAAGAACAAGCTGCTTTGTTGGCAGGGAACCTGTACGTCAACGTTCACTCTAACCTTGATGTTGATGGCGATGGCAAGGCTGGATTTCCAACTGGAGAAAACCGGGTAAATCTCAACCAGAACGTTGTGGAGTTTGTATAATCTTCACCTGTAGCAACCTTTTATCGAGCATCCCAGACTTTCAAGCTTTAGTATTCATCGTTCATAATTGTTCTCCTCCAAATACTTGCTGCGATCGCGGTTTCGCGATCGCAGTTTTATTACAGAATTTGCCTCTTAAAAATTGGACAAATTTGTAATAAGGCGTTAAGTAGCTAAGTCACTAGGTAAGTAGGCAAGATAAGCAAGATCAGTAGAAATTTTTGCTATAAAGGCTTCTCAAGTGAACGATAAGATTACCATTAGCACTTTCACAAACCAGAAAGCTTATCAAAAATCCAACCGGCGAGGGAACTACAATCTTGATATAGGAACTCCAAAGGAAGATTATCGAATCACCCAGCAAAGCATAGGCTGAAATGAACCCTGCTAAAGGCAGCCGTGGTTCGGATTTGTTGCAACTGGTTGCATCTCCATTCACATCCCTCACAGAATCAACTCTTATCGAGTTTAATCAGCATGATCGGACAACTGCTAATCGAGCGGTATCTGGTTCTGGAACAACTTGGCTCAGGTGGTTTCAGTAGGACGTATTTAGTACGTGATAAATACCTGCCAGACCACCCTTTTTGCGTGGTCAAATGCCTTTACCTGAACGACCCCTCTATACTTTCTCCTGAATCAGCTCAATGCTTGTTCAAACGCGAAGCTCAGATCCTTCACGAACTAGGACGTAACCACAGCCAACTGCCGTGGTTACTGGCATACGTTGAAGAAAATGCTGATTTATACCTTGTACTGGAATATATTGATGGTAAGTCGCTAGAAAATTGGATTAGTCAGAAACAGCTATTTAGCGAGAATGAGGTCGTTGCTCTTCTGTACGATGTCTTGTCCGTTTTAGACTACATTCACTCACAAAATATCATTCATCAAGACATTAAACCCAACAATCTAATCCGTCGCCAATCAGACGGAAAGATTGCTCTAATCGATTTTGGTGCAGCGACTCACCCAAACGATATTCTCCAACAAGATGTCACCTTTGGAACTCCTGGATACCTTCCGCTTGAACAAAAAGCTGGAACTGCCACCTTTAGCAGCGATTTATATGCATTAGGAGTTACAGCAATTCAGCTTCTCACCGGAATTCATCCACAGCAATTCAAACGGCATCCTTCATCACAGGAAATTGACTGGCACAGCTACCTTAAGAAGAACAAACTCAACAAGCGACTGATTGCCATTTTGGACAAAATGGTTCGCCTGCATTCGAGCGATCGCTATACATCAGCATCTGGAGCATTAAATGATTTGCGTCAACTGTCTCATCGATCGCAACCGATCGCCACAATTCCTAACGACCTCATTCCTCACCGCTCTCTCAAACCTATTCAATGGAGTCTAGCTCTAGCTTCCATAGTTACCCTTGTTGTAGGAGCAATCAAAATTAATCCTATCCAGTACTTACCAAAAATTAAAAGTGTCCTAGCCGAACAGTTACCCCAAATGCCAACTCTACTGAACTCTGAAGCATCCCTAAAACTGATAAAGGACATCCCAGTTCCTCATTCCATCCACCAGATAGTCATTACTACTAACCAAATCCTTGTAACAGGAAACTCAGAACACCAGATCGACCTGTGGAACATCCACCAAGGCAATAGACTCAAAACTCTAACTGGACATAGCGATACCATCACAAACCTTATCGTTAGCCAAGATGGCAAGTGGCTGGTTAGTAATGGAAAAGACCATCGTGCCTTCCTATGGAAATTACCCTCCGGACGACAATTCAGTGTTCTGCCCAACAGTGACCAACAGCCTATTAAAAGTGTTGCTATTAGCCCAGACAGCCAACTGTTAGCCACCAGCACCAAACCTCACACGATGAAGATATGGAACCTGCAATCTGGGCAGTTGATGCAGACAATTCGCCTGGAGGAGGACACCCCACAGAACGGAGAAGAAACAATCACCGGCATAGACTTCTCCCCCACCAACCTGCTCATTTGTAGCACTAACAACAATCGGATTATGCTTTGGAAGCCTCAAGACGGGCATTTGCAGCGAGTATTTGCTGGACACACTCGCTCCATCGAACATTTACTGGTCAGTTCCAGCGATCCCATTTTGTACAGTTTTGGGCAAGATAGAGCACTGGCATGGAACCTTGAAACAGCCGAACTCATTCGCGTTTTTCCACTAGAGTCAGCCCAGGTAAGCAGCGCAGCCCTGCACGATCGCTACCTGATTACGGTTCACACCGATGGAGCAGTCCGACTGTGGGACCGAACAACAGGACAGTTAGTCAAAACAATCACTCGGTTAAATGGGCTGTCTACTATTAGCCCTGATGGGAAATACCTCGCCAATTATGGCTCTAACCAACGCTTAAAAATCTGGCAATTAGAATTTAACGAGGACTAATATGCTCAACCGTGTCGCTGAACAAAAAATGCACGTCGTTCGATGGCTTCTCGCGATCGCTTGGCTGCTGATGATCGCGTCTCTGTTCTACGATCCCATTTCCAGCTTGATTACAGAACCTGACTCAGGAACCTTATTCAGCCAAAATCTTGAGGTCATCAACGACCCAAATCTTTGCGTCAAAATTCGAGATTTCTGTATTCCAGAACAACCCTTTTCGATGGGGGTATTGGTCTGGTGGGCAATGATTGTCCCCGCCGGAATCATCATCATCTTCGTACTCGGACACGAGTTCTGGCGTAGAATCTGTCCTCTCTCCTTTCTATCTCAAATTCCACGAGCGCTAGGGCTTCAACGGCAACGAAAAGTGATTGATCCTATCACCAGAACCATTCGGAGCGAACTAACCACCATCAAGCCAGATTCCTGGCTTGGGCGCAATCATCTTTATGTTCAGTTTGGGTTGTTTATCCTCGGTCTGTGGGCACGGCTCCTGTTTGTCAATGGCGATCGCACTGCATTAGGAATTTTTCTACTGGCAACCATCGCATCCGCTATCCTTGTAGGCTACCTATTTCCTGGTAAATCCTGGTGCAACTATTTCTGCCCTATGTCACCCGTGCAAACAGTCTACACCGGACCCCGCTCACTATTGGGTAGTCAAGCTCATTTAGAACAAAAACCCGTTATCACTCAGTCTATGTGTCGCACTTTTGATTCCAGCAGTGGGCAAGAGCACACAGCTTGTGTTGGCTGCAAAATGCCCTGCATTGATATTGATGCCGAACAAGCCTATTGGACAGAACTGCAAAAACCAGGACGGCGCTTAGTTCAATACGGTTACCTGGGAATGGTAATTGCGTTTTATTGGTATTTCTTCTTGTATTCGGGCAACTGGGATTATTACTTCAGTGGTGCTTGGGCACACGAAGAAGATTTACTAAACAAGCTATTCGATCCTGGATTTTACATTGCAGGATACTCAATTCCTATCCCAAAACTCATCGCACCGTTCCTCCTGTTTGGAGTACTGATTACTATCTTCTACGCGATCGGTCGAATTGCAGAAAAACTGATCCGCAAGTTCAAATGGAATGGACACTCAATATCAGCAGAACAAGCCCAACACATCGCATTCACTCTCTTCACGTTTGCCTCATTTTGGACCTTCTTCTCCTATGGAGCAAGACCCACCATCAACCGCTTGCCAGAGCCTGTAATCCTGGGATTCAACGGACTGATCATTGCAGTTGGAGCACTTTGGGTCGTTCGCACTTTCAACCGAAGCCAGTTCCAGTATCAGCGTGAGGGAATGGCAGTCAGTTTGCGAAAACAGCTACAGAAGATCAATGTTCCTCCTGCCCTCCTTCAGGGAAGAACACTGGATGAGCTATCCACTGATGAAGTTTACGCAATTACTAAAGGTATCCCTGCATTCTCTCACCAAACTCAATTACAGGCATATATCGGCGTTGTACAAGACCTATTAGAACAAAAGGTTGTCGATCCATCCGATAGTTTGAATTTCTTCAATAAATTGCGCCAGGAGCTTGAACTAAAAGACTCCGACCACTTTGCAACCATTCAAAAAATTGTAGAAACCCAGCCAGAACTGCTCATGAAATCGGCTCCTTACACAGCCGCAGCAGATGCAACAACCATTGCTCTGTCTAAACGGCGAAGCAATTCTACTACTAGATCGTTCTCACTCCAAAGCGCGATTACGGCTGTCTTCCAAAAACAGAAGCTTCCTAAAACCGCTGCCTTTGCCAAAAAGACATCCAACCCAACAATCGCTTCTTCCTCCAGACCTCGACGCTAGCAGTCACCTTTTAGAGAACCTGCATTATGATTCAACTTCAATTCAACAACTTCAAAAATGGTCAGTCTGGACGCGCTCAACTCGGTCAACAAACCCTGGATCAAACAGAATGGACGATCGGACGGGCTGATACCTGCGATCTTGTGTTGACCGGAGAAGGTGTCAGTCGCACCCACGCCAAAATTCAATTTCTCGATAGTGCGTATTACCTCACGGATGAACAGAGTACGAACGGAACCTTCGTTAATGGTAAGAGGCTACTGCCAAATCAACGACACCAACTTCAGGCAGAAGACACACTCCAGATGGGAAAAACTACGCTGTACGTTGAAGAGCTAATGCCTCTTCCACAAACAATCCAACAGAGTAGTTCTAACGGAAATTTGCCTGCTGCTGCCCATTGGGCTGATCAAGATTTAGTTGTTCGATGCTATCGCATTGTGGAGGAAACTTCGGACACAAAAACGTTTCACTTCACCAGCGATCCCCATTTGCTGTTCTACTATCTGCCAGGTCAATTCGTAACCATTGAAGTCGCGATCGATGGGAAAGATGTCCGTCGTCCCTATTCCATTTCGTCATCCCCATCCCGCCCCTACTCGCTCAGTCTCACTGTCAAACGATGCTCTGGAGGACTAGTCTCCAACTGGCTGAATGATCGCTTCAATGTGGGCAGCACCTTGAAGCTAGTCGGAGGGCCGATGGGGCACTTTACCTGCCTACCGGATCTTCCCACTAAATTACTTTTCGTCTCCGCAGGCAGCGGCATCTCGCCTGTCATGTCAATGTTGCGTTGGATCTACGACACAGCTTCCGACACCAATATTACCTTCATCCATTGCGCTCGAACCCCATCTGACATCATCTTCCACTCCGAACTCCAGATGATGTCTGCTCAAATGCCAAACCTTCACCTGTACTTGACCGTTAGCCGATCACAATTGGGAACTCCCTGGGAGGGACTAACTGGACGCATCTCGAAGGAGATGCTCCAACTGGTCGTTCCCGATCTGATAGAACGGCATGTCTTCTGTTGTGGTCCCGACGAGTTCATGCAACGCATCAAAACCACGCTAGAAGACATGCAGCTTCCAATGAATCAGTACCAACAGGAAAGCTTTGGCATTTGCTCCCAACCAGCATCGGCTCCTACCTCTGAGACCGCGAAGGAAAGAGTTTCATCTACTCAGGCTCAAGCTGAACACCAAATCCAAGCCGAACAATCTGGTACCACTACCACACCTGCAACCCAAGCTGCCACACCCTCAACAGAGCAGGAATTCTATAGTGGATCTCAGAATGGTAAAAACTTAAGCAGATCAGCGCCAACTGTCTGTTTCAGCAAGTCCAATCAAACCGCCCCCGCAGAAGCTGATACTTCCATCTTGGCGATCGCCGAACAAATTGGTGTAGTCATTCAAAATGCTTGTAGAGCAGGGGTCTGTGGAATGTGTAAGGTTTTAGTCAAAGAAGGCGAAGTAGAACATGCGCAGCCCCCTATGGCTTTGCACCCCGATGATGAATCTGCTGGATACGTCTTGGCATGCATAGCCTGCCCCGTTAGTCGAGTCGTCGTCGAAGCTTAACTTAAACCAGCCTCAACAATTCAAGCAAACCAGGGGCATCAGTGCTGATGCCCCTTTCTCTATAATCACCCCATTACTTAAACGGTTTAGATTTGAACTACAAAGTCCTCTGCTGTAAGAGCTGAAGCTCCAGCAATCGTCGCAAATTCCGCACCTCTACCGAAACCATCCTCAGCACCATTGGAGTTATAGAACAGCTTACCACTGCCTGCACTATAAACAATCAGCGCGTCACTGGTTACTGATTCAGCATCATTTTGAACAGTGGCAAATTCAGAAGCAGCACTGAACCCATGACCAGCTTCACTTTGAAGTGCAGCAAACGTATTCTTGTCGAGTACAATCTTGTCCTCCCCTGTTGTGAAGTCAGTAAGTGTATCAACACCAATTTCGGCAGCGGAAAATACTGCCCCCGTGTCAAAGATAAACAAATCCTTTCCGCCGTTACCAATTGTCAAATCATTTCCAGCGCCACCCGTAAAGTTGTCATCTCCACTACCACCAATTAGAATGTCATCCCCGGTATCACCAAAGGTGTTCAGCGCAATGTTAGTCCCAGCACCAGAGAGAATATCGTTGCCTTCACCGCCGGAGAACTTTAAAGACTGCACACCAGTATCTGGCAATTGGTTGACATCCAGGAAGTCATTCCCAGTACCAGCATTCACCTCAAACTGCTCAGTGTTCTCCACCGTAACGTTGAAAGGAGCTTGGCTGAGCCGATCTAAAACCGCTTTGCCCTCTGCGTTCTGACTAAGGGTGAAAAATTCACCCTCGTTGCCACCATTGATAACAGACACGTCGGTGCCATCACCACCGTTGACTGTGTCGCTGCCGCCTCCGGGATTCCAGAGTAGGCGATCGTCACCAGCCCCTCCATGCAAAATGTCATCACCCTTGCCACCATCAACAACATCGTTGCGATCAGTTCCTTGCAACGTGTCATGACCATCCGTGCCAATAATAGTTGGTGCATCCACAGTCAAAGTTGCAGCGTTAGCAACACTATTCATTGGTAGTTCAGTAGGAAGAACGGATTCAATCGACGCGATCGCGTTATCAGGATCACCAGAGATCAAAAGATCATCGCCCTCTGCACCTTGCAGAGCATCATTACCACCATTCCCAATAAGAAGATCATCACCATTAGTACCTTGAAAGCGATCACTTCCAGAACTACCCAGGAACCTAGAAAACAACTGAGACAAGCTATCTTCACCCGGTTGATACATTTTACTCTCTGTCATGTCAAACTCCTTGTGCTTGATCATTTTGCTCGAACCTTGAGTTCACGGATGAATCGAATTATTGCAGTTCAATTGCAATGCAAAAGCTGCGTCTTAATTCCAATCAGTGTTGGCAGGCGTAGAACATACTCAACCAATCACTTGCCCCTGAAGGCTTGAGGCTTCTGTATATTTAATTCGATTCAAAAAAGCCAAAACATTGAATTCTAAACCGTCCCTTTCCCAGTTCTGGAGGAATGGTTTAATCACATCAGAAGCGACTGAAGGATTACTTGCCCATCCAGCAAGAAAATCGTTGTCAATTCATCCTTGTAGAAGACTACCGCCACCATAACACCGTCCCAACTTAGCAAAATCAGTGCAACGGCTTAAAATGCATCGCTTTGAAATCTGTCCAGTGATAGGTTTAGTTATGTCCAGAAAACTAAACCACTATGCACTGAAAGTGCATAGGTTCCTAAAGGGCTGAAAGCCCAAGTTAACCTACTCCAGCAGGAAATTATCGCGCTCTTGATTCGACGGATTCCGATGATGTTCTAAATACTCTTCCACCAACTGCTCAGTCAGATTCCCCGTACTCCATGCTCCATAGCCGATTGCCCAGAAATGCTTGCCCCAATACCGTTTCTGCAACTCTGGATACTCCTGTTGTAACAGCCGCGAACTTCGTCCTTTCATCCGCTTGACTAGGTCACTCACCGACTTTGACGGTGGATACTCAATATGTAAATGCACATGATCCTTGCTAACCGCTCCCTTGAGAATCGTCACGTCTTCTGCATCACATACCTGGATAATCAGTTCCCGGCATCGCTTTTGGATCTCACCTTTGAGCACCGCGTACCGATATTTCGTCACCCAGACGATAGGGACTGTCAACCGCGTGACTGTATGACCTCCCCGTCGTTGTTCTGCCATGATGGTTTCTGTCAAAGCTACCATCTTTGCAATTCCATCTGAAGCAGCGGGAACTGTGTAGCAGCTAAAGCCTCCCACTAAAGTGGGTAGTTTTGACTAGCGGGCTGGGACAATAAACCCACGACAGAATAGTTCAGTTCAAAAGGTGCAGGTGAAAATCTAAGCTAACGAACAGATCTTGCTCCATCAAAAACACGAATAATCTGATCGGCAACTAGACTAATCGGTGCTCGTGATTGTACCTTAACGTTCGCAGTTATTGTCATTCCCGGTACTAATGGATGGCGTTGACTTTGTTGGGACAAGAATGGCCGCTCTAATCGCACCTCTACTGGAAAAAATGTTTGCCCTGTCGTATTTTCCTTACTAGCCGAGATTGCATCACTCCCAACCTTCGTCACAACCCCTGGAATTGCTCCAAACTCCGTAAAAGGGTAAGCGTCGATCCGAACGTCAACCGGAATACCTATCCTCAAGTTAGTGATATCTGAGTTTGCAACCTGAATGCGTGCAATCAACGATTCATTGGGAGTTATCTGCATCAACACCTGCCCAGGCTGAGTTACTAACCCAGGAAGTTTAGGTTCCAAATCAAACACAGTTCCATCTACAGGCGACTTCAAATTTTGTGCTTGAATATCTATCTTGGTTTGGTTGAGTTGAGCATCTAGTTGGACCAACTGCTGCTGACTACGCTCAATTGTGCTATCAATTTCCGTATCCAATTTTGCTAACTCCGCTTGGGTTTCACGGTACATATCGCCAATAGTTCGCCGACCATCAACCTGTGCCTGCATTCGGTTAAGCTGCGACTGCCGATGCTGTACCCGATTCTGGTTTAGTTGGTTTTGTAAAGCATTGACCTGTACTACTCTCTGCATAAAATCAACCTGAGAGATTGCTCCCGCTTTCACAAGTGGTTCTAACCTAGCCAACTGGATGCGCTCTGCCCGTAATCGAGCTTCTGTTTCAGCCACTTGTGAATCTGCTCCAGAAGTTTGAGTTTGCAACGAGTCAACCTGAAACTGATTCACCATCCGCTTGTCACCCATCTCCTGAACAAACAGGGTATATCGCTGAAGTTGGTCTGGTAATAAGCCATTAGGATTGCCTGTTAACTGAGCAACTAGCAACTTTCGATTCTGAATCTGGTTCAACAGCTCAGGCGGAACATTTATACCAGCCGACTTCAGAGAACTGATAGGAGTTCCCTGCCGTATAGCTCTTAACACAGCAACTCGCTTCACTAAGGGTTCTCGTTGTCGAGATAATGCTTCCAACTTATTCAATGATTCAGTCTTATCCAGTTGCATTAATAACTGACCACGTTCAACTGGCTGTCCTTCTTGAACCAGAATGGCAGTTACAACTCCACCGATACGAGATTGAACCGCTTGAGATGACGATAACGGCTCAAGCTTACCCCTGGCTGCAACCACAATGTCAATGCGAGCTACAACCGACCAGACCAACCCGATCGCCAGCCCTCCAAGCATGATCCATGTTGTTCGCCGTGCCCAACGAGCAGGTTGAGGCAGGTCTACAGACGGAGCCTCTACTTGAGCTTCAACCTGACTGACAGCAGATTGATAGCGATCGCGTAATATCGTCAGTAAACCACTGCGTTTTTGGGTCATGTTAACCTCCAGGTTTAGTTCTGAACTTGCTGGGCGTATAAACAGTAATAACGTTGGTGCAGTGCCATTAATTCATCATGCGTTCCCTTCTCAACGGTCATTCCAGATTGCAAATACACAATCAAATCTGCCTGTCTCAGATTTGCCAAGCGGTGAGTGATAAAGAAAACGGTCCTCCCCTGAAAGCAACGCATCAGGTTCTGGCACACTCGCCGTTCTGTTTCATAGTCCAATGCACTTGTTGCTTCATCTAGAATCACCAAACGAGGATTACTCAAAACCATGCGAGCGATCGCAACTCGCTGACGCTGTCCACCCGAAAGGTTTGATCCTCGTTCGCCTACCCGTGTTCCATACCCATTCGGGAGCGACATAATGAACTCATGTGCTTCAGCGACTTTTGCCGCATTCATTACCGCCACATCATCTATCTCACAAAAAAGAGTGATATTGTCACGAATGGTTCCGTCAAACAAAACTGGTTCTTGCGGAACAATTCCTAACTGCTGTCGTAGTGAACCTAGATTTATTTTGGAAATGTCGTACCCATCGACATAAATCGTGCCTTTCGTCGGGTTATATAGTCGGGGCAAGAGCTTTACCAAGGTACTCTTACCAGAACCACTTACCCCTACTAACCCAATAAAGGAACCCACAGGAATATCCAGATTGATATTGGTTAGCTGTAACTGTCCTGAGGATGGAAACCCAAAACCTACTGCCTCAAACTGAACATGTCCCTGAATAGACGGCAGAGCTAGACAACCAGAATCTTCCGAAGAAAACTCCATTGGAGTATCTATAATGTCAGCTAACAGCTCCACCGACAACTGGGTTTCTTGAAATTTTTCCCACAGTCGGGACAAGCGAATCATTGGACCTGTTACATAGCCAGCAATAATCCGAAAAGCAATCAACCCGCCTAGGGTAAGCTTTCCTTCCAACACCAAAGCTCCCCCCACCCATAGCACCAACAAACTACTCAACGTATTGATAAAGTTATTGATGGAATGAAAAATAGTGCTAAAAACGGTTGTTTTAAATCCAGTTCCCAAATAGTGCAGGTATTGATCCCGCCAGTTAGATTGGATCAACTCTTCCATGTGTTGCGCTTTAACTGTAAATATACCATTCAAAATCTCAATTAAATACGACTGCATTCTCGAATTCTGATCCGAACGCTTACGAATCAGTTTTTGTAGCAATGGAGCACCAAACACCGTTAGTCCGATAATTACAGGAATTAGCCCCAAGACACAAACCGTTAATGGAATGCTATAAAACAGCATTACCACAACATAAATAATCGAAAACAGAACATCTAGAACAACCGTCAGAAAAGTACCCGTTAGAAACTGACGAATATTTTCAAGCTCAGAAATCCGTGCTGCCAATTCCCCTACAGGACGCTTTTGAAAAAAGCTCAGCGGTAAGTTTAACAAATGTTGGACAATTTTCGTTCCTAACACCAAATCAACTCGATTTGTGGTGCTGTTCAGTAAGTACGTTCGCAGTACCGTTAGTAACGCCTCAAATGTTGAAAAAGTAACCAGTAGCACCCCAAACATCGGTAAAGCATTTGGGGCTGAATTGATAATTACTTTATCAATGATCTGCTGGGTCAGTAATGGATTCGCTAGCCCCAGAAGTTGGACGACAACCGAGGCTAATAAAACCTGAGTCAGAATGGAGTGGTAAGGCTTGATATGTGGGAGGAACCAAATCCAGCCAAATTGCTTGATTGGACTGCCCTCCTGCCGTTCCAGAATCAATGACAAACTCAGTTGAGTTCCAGACACCACCTCATCAACTTCTAGTTGACACTCGACCTCGTGCAACGGCAACCGAAGTAATCCAGATGCGGGAGAAACAATGACAGCCATCGTTGGAGTAATTTCATACAAAATACTCAGTACACCATCAAGCACAACTAAAGCAGGGGTTTGCAGTCGATTTAGTCCTCCTGCTGTTGGTAGAAACTTAACAGGCTTAGCGTGCAGACCCAGCGCATCAGCAACTCGTGCATACAATTGCATGCGATCGCCAAAATCATCCTTTGAACTGGAGAACCGTCGCCGCAGCAAATCTGGACGATAGGGGATCTGTAGATAATCACAGACACTCCAAAAGCAAGCCACTACATATTCTGCCGCATCCGCAGAACGTGCAAGATGCACTGGATAAGATTTTTGAGATGCTTGTTCTAATAAAACCTGTTGAGAAAGCATCAATTTTGGAACTAACAAATCTTGCAAACGAGCCAAAATAGAATCTGTTGCTGAAGCTTGTTGTGAAGACACTTCTACCTCTGTTGGATCAACAGGAAGTCTTCCAGTCGTTAATACTAAAGCAAGAACCTGTCGATCAATCCCAATCAGGCGTACCGGAAACGGAGAGGATTTTTGCGGAATAACCTGTTGCAGATTTACAATTGGCATTCCGTTAGAAACGGATACAGGAACTCCCCCGCTGACAAACCAAACATAATCTGGGAGTAATGGTTCCGCTTCTTCTGTGGGAAACCAGTGGCGCACCATCGCCAATTGGTATTGCTTAATATAATTGGCGATCGTCTTCAAATTTGGCAACGTGAGTTGAGTGGGGATTTTTGCCAAGAAACAGGACAGCACATCATAAAGCTCAACCACACTGATCTGTTGCTCTAGCTTTGGCAACAAATCATCCAGCAATAGTTGTTCAAACTCATCGGCGGATAATGCCAGTGCCAGCACTTCAGACTCTAGACCGGCTGCCCGCACCGAACCATACGCAGTTCGGCGTACCAATGCCTCCCACCCTACCACGCTGCCCTCATCTAAAACCGCTAAAGTGGGAAGCTGTTCTGACACAGGACCCAACAACCGTGCGCGTCCTTGAACCACGCAGTAAACTGTGGAGGGTAATTCTCCTTCGGCTAACATGACCTCTCCTGGGCGAAATGAGACCAGCTTAAGCTTCGAGACAACATAATGACATGAAGCAGGAGAGAGATGCCTAAACGGGTAGGCTTGGAAAAAGCAAGGAAGAAATGTTTTTAGCTGGGCGGCTACATCAGTCATTGCATTCACTCCTTAAGCTGCCAACTCAGGAATTTGCTCTGTTGCCGCAGCATTGATTACCTGAACCTGACCAGGTTTCGACATCACAGATCGTGCTAGAGACTTTAACCAAAGCGAAAACAACTTCTCCCGCAGTTCAGTCCGTACAGCCTCTGTTAAACGGGCTGGGAGAAATCTTTCCAATCGAACAATCCAAAACCTTGCACCAACCGCTTCTGGTTTTTGAATAATCCCAACCCGTGACTCATCAAAACCTTGAATCACCGCCTTTGGTAGGGTAGATAGTTTAACAGGACCAACCCACCCTTGAGTTTGCCGCTCGAACCCTTCAGAATATTGCTGGGCAAGCACTGCAAATTCCGACTCTCCGTCACGAAGCTGAAAATACAATTCATCTGCCAAAACGCGATCGGATATTTGAATCAGAGAAAACTCAACTTGATCAAACTCAGCTTTGCATCGCAAAAACTCCGATTCTAGAGAGCTATCAAACTTAAAACGCTTCAACTTTTCAACCCGAAGTTGACGACAGATCACCGACTCAAAATAAACTTGCGGCACTTGATTGCGTTGCAGCCAATCCTCTAATCGTACATCAACATTTTCAATCTCTGTGTCATTACCTGCTCCTACTAATGAACAGTAGACTTCCTCCTTTGTTAACCGGATGTCCTTTAGAAAAACTGAATCTAGAACAACCTGACTCACAAAAGATTCGATTAACTGATAGCGAGTCAAGGCAGCAAACACCTGCTCACCTGTCAGTTCAAGATTTCCAATCCTCAAACAGACACTCATCAAACTCAAATGAAAGATTTTAGTAAAGGGAACTACGCCTCCCCAACTGGATATACCATGTTGCAAAATCTTTCCACCTATCCCTTACGATAGAGTTTAGAACAGGACAAAAAACACGTTGGCTCTCCACCTATTGAGAGAGGAAACGTCGCATGAGCAGTGTTAGTTTGCAAGGAGAGCATCTGTATTAAATCACTCTATCCATTAATACTTTCGCTCTCGCCTCTCGCAGTCAGTGGGGGTTGGTCTTCTAATTTAAGTAGTAATTTGCACTCATCTTCCCAGGAGGTTCTATGAATCGTTGGGTTGTGGATAGTAGCGTTGTGATGGCTGCTACTCTTCTCTCTCTCGGTTTTGCCCCAAAACTTGCACTCTTCCAGGCTCAAGGTCAGATCCCAAACGATCTCGAAAACCTTTATGGAAATTTGTTAGAACACGCTAAAACCAAGGCAAATAGCGATCGCTTGGAACAAGCGGTTCGTGACATCTCAGGAATTCCCCAAAACAGCCGCTACTCTCAAATAGCACAACAATTTCAGGAAACCTGGTCAAAGGATTTACTTCAACTTGCTGGTGAAAAGTACCGTCGGGCAAACCTCGAAAGTGCGCTGTCTATTCTCAAAACCGTCCCTCCCTCCAGTAGTGTCTACAAACATGCTCAAGAGCTGATTGTCACTTGGAGTGAACACGCCAAACAACTCAATCAAGTAGCGCTAGCCTCTAAGAAACGTAATTGGAGTCAAGTTTTGCAGGCGCTTGAACCTTTAAAGGGAACTGAACTTTACACCAGTCCACGTCTTCAAGCATTACTCCAAACAGCTATCGACAATGCGTTTGAACCAAGCGAGGCTGCCCACCGCGTAGCGCTTACCAGCAATAAAAATACAACCACTTCCCACCTTTCCGCACCTGCACCCACAATTTCCCCTGTTACCGCAGACTCAGCCCCTAAATTCATGGCACTGGCTGTAGATGTCAATGATGCCCTCCAAGTTTCGACCCCGGACCCGGATCGTTCAGCCATCGCATCATCTGAGGTTCCTTCCAGTGCTCAAGCAAGAACAAATCCTGTGCCTGTCTTGGTGAGAAGTCCCGTATTAACCGCTACACAGCCTACAGAAAACGCAAACACAACCTCACCAGCAACAAGTTCCTCACCCAAACAACTATCCACTGTAGGCTCCACCATGCCCTCTCAAACCCAACGATCAACAGAAGCAACCCCAACGAAACTGAGATCGCCACTTGAGTTACAGCAACTTCCTGACAGTCAGCTAGTGTCCGACCAAATTCCATCAGAGACACCTGAGCAAGCTCCATCAGAGCTAACTCCATCTCTAAAAATAATGCCCTATCCAGACTCGATCGCCACCGAAACTCCAACCTATCAGGAATCTGCTGCTAAAATCCCAATCCTCCCAAGCAGTTTTCAGCTAGAGCAACTCATACAACCAGGGGTTGTAGAGGCTCCTATCCTGAATCAAATTGATCCGACTCTTACTCAACCTACGGTCGTTAAACCAGCGGTTTACATTCCTTACAACTCCGGTAATCCGGTCGATTCTGCCGATATTAACTCAATTTAGTAAACAACTTTTTCTGATCAGTTTGACCAAGCCAGATGCAGTACATCTGGCTTTTTGCTTTAAAGCATCCACAAGCTACAATCCGCCTAATGCTCCGGAGCTTCTTCCTGTTTAGAATACTAAATTGTCTCCTGCTCAGTGTAAAGTAACTAAGCCACTAAGTTACTAAGTAATTAGGCAACTATAAAAAGAACGGTAGAGCCTATTATCAAAAGACTTGAAGCACATAATGCTCAAGTTGTGATGAAGAAAACTGGTGTTCTTTCAGAGGCGCTGTGCCGCCTACCGGCGAGCACGGGTTGAAATTATCTCTGCAACCCAAATATGCCGACGAAGACAGCAACAAAAACTAAATCCAGCGGGATCGGTACTAAGGTCAAACCAGCACCAGAAGCTGAAGATTTCAATGAGGAGCTTCTAGAAGAACTGGAAAATTGGCTTGACCCCCAACTCTTTGAGACCAAGTACGATCAGTTTCGCCCAACCCAATTCCCCTATGGAATTGTGGCAAACAAGGAAGAAGCAGGCATTTTCCTACCCCTTGACCAACTAGAACAGGCTGAATGGCAATCTATCCCAAAACAGAGCGATTTGGATTCCTTCAAACCTAAACCCGGTGGAGAGACACTCAAAGGAGTATTGCTGACTGAAGGACGAATGATCATTCTTTTCGTCTCACCCACCTATGTTGCCATTAAGAAGCGCAAGAAGGGCGAAGTTGGTATTTTGGGACTCCTCGACGATTTTCTTGACTTTGATAAGAAGAAACATAGCAGTTGCGAAGACTACTGTGTCATCTTTCTAGACGACAACAATCAACCCCTTCATAACCCACAGAAGCCATTTAAGGTGACATTCAAGAATGTCGCGCGCGTATCAATGGCAATTGCGCTCAAAGAGTTTTATCGTAATGTCGAGTCACTCTATACCAAACTCTTCAAACGCCGACTACAGCAAAATAGCGATCGCCGAACAACAGGTAAATCCGATGAGTGGCGGGCATTAGTAGTGGTCGAAGTTACCTTCCACGGAGTAGAGGAAGGTGAAGAAGATCAGTCTTACTGCTGCAAGGTAGAAAACATTACCAAGATTACACCTCAGAATTTCAAGCGGTTGTTTCTCGGCAACCCCAACCAGGTTGAAATGGTTGGCGAAGTATACGCTAATCAAGTCGCAGGTTTGGGAGAAAGCTATACTATGCCTGCACTTCTACCTGCCGCCGCTAGCACTGGAACAGTTGAAGTTTTGCCACCAGTCAAGAACGGGAAGCAGAACAAACAACGAGCAGTTGTGGATGATCCTGAGGATCTCTTCGATCCAGAGGATGCGATCGACGTGGATGTTAGCGATGACTTCGACGATGATCTTGATGACCTTGATGAAGAGTAGCCGCTAGCCAATCGACTTTCCAAATCCTAAGCCATTCGGGTTGAATGGCTTAGGATTTTGCTTATTGCGATCGCTGATTCACCTCAAACACCTGTGATCCGGCACGTTGGTACTGCTGCCCGTTATAACAGAAACGGGATTGCCTGAGCCAGGTCATTGATTCGTTTTCTGCCTGCCAAACATTTAAGCATGGAATCGGCTGATCATTATCCTCACCTCGTTCAAACAAGGGCTTGTTTGATGGTAAACGAGGATAGAATAACTCTGCCATCAAGGGCAGAGGAGCCGCCTTTTTATCCTTAATCCAGTAAACCGGGTAATAGCATCCACCGACACCACACCAGCCTGGATGATTAAAGTCAAAAACAGCAACCTCTCCAGGCTTGGCATCCATAGTCCATACCCGCATAGACTTATCCACGATCATCGCAGGGTCAGGAACATTGGTAGATTGTTGCTTAACAATTTCAATCAAAACTTCTTTAGGCAGTACACTGGTTGCCGATCGCCATTCTGTTGAAGAAGCCTCCTGAGATGCACAGCCGAACGTTCCCAGCAACACAGACAAAATCAGAAATAAGCTCAATCCAATGCGGAACCACTTTGCCGACTGCGAGAGCCAACGAGGTGGTGGAGGCAAGGGAGCCACAGAGTCGCCTACAGTTTCTTTCGTCATAAGCATTCCTCACTAATTGAACCAAAATGGCTCTGTTTGAGGACTACTCCAGGCAGTACACTCTTCGATCCCTAGGGAAAGTTCCAAGGATGTTAGCGCATTCATCAATCCCAACATCAAATTGATTCCTCTCATCCCACCACAATCAGGAAGGCGGTTGATGTACGCTTTGACAAGAGCCGGGTGCAAAATCTCTTGGATTTTGTATTGCAGATCATCAGGCAGGGAGTACAGCGCCGCTTGAATTTGAGCATCACTTTGATCCCACGGTAAATGAATGTGATTAGCATTTAGCAATGCGTAAACATTAAGTCGGCGGCGAGATGAGGTACGCAGACTTTGGGCGATCGCATCGACAATATCCCAAAAGTCACGCACCTTTCGCTTAGAGCCTGTACCAGCACGAGCACCAGCACATACACGATTTCGAGTCTGAACACGAGCACGAGGAGGATGGTCAAAGGCTTGAATACAGTAATCTGACTGTCTCATGAAAATTCTCCACTAAAAATTACTATCAACAATCACCAGTAGAACGGTTACTGCCAATGCGATCCAAATAACCCAGCGTTGATTTGTCCGTAGCTTGATCATTAACGTCTCCCTCCTTGAATAGGAGCCGTAACAACTTTGACGTTGGAGGGTAAGGGCAACTGCAACTGCTCAAATGCCCAAACATCCTCCTCAGGCATCTTTAGCGGTTCAATCTGAGATGCTTGCTGCAATTGCCGTTCCAGTTGAGCGCGGAACGGGTCAGTCCCACCCGCTTTATTGACGAAATACTGTAACTGAGCCAATGCCAATTGACGGGCAACTGGAAGTGGCACCACTTGATGCAGAAATACGTTGTCATCTCCCATCGGGTTTGTTAGTAGTACCTGACAGCGAGTACCCGTCAAACGAATTAGGTATGGAAACGAGCTAGACTCTTGAGTTCGCGATGCACGGTACATACGATATTCACTCTTACCTACTTTCACCCGTGCGATCAATTCAAACGAAAGATCTTGCGCTGGGTCGGCTACATCAGGCATGTTCGTAGGCAGGCACTCCAAAGGTACGGATTGGGTAGAAACAGCTTGGACGATAGGCAGAATTTTAGGAGAGTGTTGAGGGTTTGTCAGTCCCACGGCTACCGGAAGCAAAAGCACTATCAATGCTGCCCCAACCATCCATCGCCACTGACGGAAGAATCGACGAAAAACCATATACCTCCTTCCTACAAACTGTAGGTTCTAACTGGATTAACCGGATTACCATTAACACGAGTCTCAAAATGCAGATGAGCACCTGTGGAGTACCCGGTACTACCAACCCGACCGACCATTTGACCTCTCTCAACCCGATTACCTTCCTTCCACGGCACACTGTTTGTTACCAGGTGAGCATAACGGGTTGTCCGCCCATTCCCATGATCAATCTCAATCCAATTGCCGTAGCCACCTCCACAGTTCAAATCTCCAACGGCACAGGTATTGACTACCTTCCTCACAACACCTCCATCCGCTGCCCGCACCATCGTCATCATTGGAGCACCATAGTCCACTCCGGCATGAAGACGGCGATCGCCCCAAATAGGATGAACTCGCCAACCGTAGGAACTGGTAATTGGCGCATCGAGTGGACGGGCATATTTACCGGTTGCCTTGCCCTTGGTGACTGCTCTGGAAGCTGGTTTCTTCGCATTGGTTGACGGCTTAATGTTCTTTCCAGTTGGTTTTTTCGGAGGTGTCGATTTCTTTCCCGCTTTAGGTGCTTCAACACATCCTGAGGGCAGAGATTTATTCTGTGCCACAACTCCCGCGCCTTGAGCACCCCCCAAAGACTGGTAGCGCTTGGCAATGTCAAACCCATACCCCTGGGTCGAACCTGCATCAATCGGACTATACTCACCACCGTAGTGCATTTGAGAGACTCGCTCAATCAGTCGCAGATTCGTAAAGGGCTTCCCTGTTTGCGGATCGATTTGTCCAGATGCTTTGGTAATCAAGTGCTGAAACCAATTATGGCGAGCTTGTTCTTGATCTGTGGGCGGGAAAAACCGCATGACCTCACCGCGTAATGGAGTGTATCCTCCTCGAACCTTATCTAAAAACGCCTGTCCACCAGGCTTACGAGCGATGACATTTGACGCATACTCGTTGTAGTTCATGAACTGGTACTTACCGAGAGCACGCCCACACAATCCGTCCTGGTCACAGCCATAGGTTCCCAATGCCGCATAGTCACCACTGCTTTCACGCGCAGCGATCGCTTTCTCCAGATTTGGCAAATGAATGCCTTTGAGCATTCCAATCGTTCTACCCTGGCTAGATTCTCCCTTCGCACATTTGATGTTCGCTGGTTTCTTCGGCGTGCCATTTTTTGCAGGATTACCAGGTGAGCGATCGGCATTGGTTGGAGTAGAAGGTGTTTGGGTTGGCTTAGGATCTAGCAAGCCAACAAACATGACCGCATCACGTTGAAGCACAAAGAATGGCACAGGTCCAATAAAGTACGACGTACAGCCCAACAACTTATGGCAAGAGCGAAAGAAAAGCACTGTGCTAACCGTGTCAGTCGTCTCATCAGGTTCCCAAACAACTACTTTGAACGACTTTCCGTAGGGATGACGACCTGTGGGTTCCATCCCGCCATTCATCTGACCCAGTGTTCCATAGCCACCTTCAACTTCCTGGTATTTTCCAGAAATCCACTGCTTGCCCTCCGACGCACCTCGCACTGACTTACCTTCGTTTTCCAAATCATCCAGCTCGATGTAGGCACATTTTTCCTGACAGGGCACAGAGAATCCCATTTTGTCGGAGCCAGAGATGGTGTTATTTCGTCTTGCTTCTGCTGGACCATACACCTGATCAATTCGCATGGCCGTGTTACCCACAATCATCAACGGGTTAGGGAACTGGGATAGTGGTACATCACCCAATCCTGGAACGTCGATTAAAAAAGCATTTTGCCATTGGGAAAAGTCACCTAACTGCACTGTCTCCAAGTTTGGGATTGAAGTAATCGAGTAGGCATCCAAGTTGACATCACCGAGTCGAAATTCTCCAACCTGGGGTTGTTCCTGCAAAACGCTCTCCAGCGATCGGTTCTGATCAACCTGAACTGCTTTTTTCAACAACAATGCTGCGATCGGTGCAATCTCACGGATAGGTAGCTCTTTCAAAAACGGAACAGTTTCTGCCAGTTCCGCAACGGTTTGAACGGCAGCCAACGTAAATGCACTCAACGCCACCTGGTTCAGGTCTAACCCGGTTGTATCTGCGATCGTTGCTAGCGAAAACTTTTCTGCCTGCAACGCTTCGCTAATGTCTCCCAGCTTGAGGTACTGGTCGGGTGTCATTCCTTCCTTCCAGACACGACTGAGGTCATAACCAACATTGGATGTGTATTGTCCTAGATTGATAGCACCTGCTTCTTGAATTGGCGGCATTTGGCTAAACGAAATGCTATCCCAATCAGGCAGCAAAATATCGGCAGTTCCAGAGCCATCTTTTGATGTCACCGAAGTCAGCACAGTCGGCAAATCACTGTCGCCAACTCCCGAATCTTTTGCCGTTTGAGCAAGTGCAGTGGGTGCGATCGTGAAAAACTGAATCCCAATAAATAAGCATGAAAATACCCAGGACAGCATCCGGGTAAATCGGCATTGCTGACTCATAACTGATGGAACAAACAAAAACAACTGAACCTCAGTTCAAGCTGAGGTTAAACAAACCCTACAGCTCTAGCTGCTGCTGATCGTCATCTGGCAAATCGGACTGGAAATACCTTGAACTCTGATAGCCCATCCCTTGAGGATTGGCATTGGCAAATGTCTCCAGGTAAGGGGTATCAAACCAGTTCACCTCGTAGACATTCTCGGTATATGGATTCTCGATCTGTTGGCTACTCCAGGGGTTATCACCTCCGCCCAAACCAGATGACGCATCTTCACCATAAAAATGGGAATTACCTCCATAACCCAGAGCTATCGAGTTGGAAGTTTCACTATAGCCATTCCCTCGATATCCACTTCCACCATATTCCTCAGCAGTCTGTTCATATCCGCCCTGCTCAGGTTGGTTGTAATTAATTCCGTATTCAGACTCAGACATCAACATCTCCAATCGACTAAAACTACGGCTTGACGTTACTGGGAAAAACGTTTCAAACAATTCGTTCGGAAAATGACTACGAATCAGGAATACATTCTCTATTCCAAAAACAAATCTAGCACCTACAGAAGAGGCTTTAATCTCTATATTAGATCAAGATTTTTTACTAGTGTCCAAGTCAATATTTAAATATTAAAAATATGATTTAAACCCAAGATAACTACTGAAGCTAGCTTTTAGCGGCAAGAATTATTATTAAAGTTCAAAGTTTTAGCTAGCAAGTATTACTAAATTACAAGTTTATAGAATTATGAGTTTATTAGTGTATATGCTTAACGGATTACACATTTACAGAGTTATTAAATTGCAGCCTTACAGGTATGTGCAAACCGTACTCAAAAAGTAATTGAAACAATGTAATAGGGCGTTGCTACCGCAAGCTGTTTGAGCCTTTACTCAAACAGCAATTCAAGCTGCCGCAATGCATATCTTCTATGGCTACGATCATTCCGTCCCTGCCTCAACACCTACAGCCTCTATACAACAGCCTTCTTCAAAACCCTCCCTATGGCTTCTTCCCCTCTTCAACCAAGTTAGTGCGACGGATTCTCCACTATGCCCAGATCCAATCTGGGCTAGAAGTACTGGAACCTTCCGCAGGAAGCGGCATATTAGCAAGAGCCGCGCGCGCATGTGGCGCAATTGTCGATGTTATCGAACTTGATCCAAGACTCCAAACCCTACTCGTTCAGCAGGGATTTAATTTGGTAGGAAGCAACCTCATGACCGCCACGCCCACTAAACTCTACTCACGAATCATCGCTAATCCACCGTTTAGTCAAAGTGAGAATTTGCGAGGAACGGATATCGATCATATTCAGCGTCTATACCAGCATTTTCTGGCTCCCGGAGGCAGGCTGGTTAGCGTAGTTTCCAACTCAATGAACAAGCGATACTGTCCGCGTGCTGAAGCATTTCAACATTTCTTAGACAGGATTCCAGCAAACATCTACGACTTGCCTTTGGAAATATTTTGGGAAACGGAACGCCCTGTAACAGTCGAAGCATACCTCATCGTTGCCGAAAAGCCTTCACAAATCACCTGACACCGCAATGGACCTCACCACTCTTCCTCCCTATCCCAACGCATCGTACCGCTATATCACAACTGGTGATGATTTGAAGGCAGCCATTCAATCAATTGGACATCCCTCTGAAATTGGGATTGATATCGAAACCACTGGGATTGACCCATTGACAGATGCCATTCGCTTAGTTCAAATTGCTGTTCAAAAAACGCCGGTGTTGGTCATTGACTTAATGGCAATTCCTCCTAAACAGTGGGATCCCCTCAAGCGCTTGTTACGGAGCAATATCTTGAAGGTTGGACACGGACTCAAATTTGAAAAGAAATTTCTTGAAACAGCAGGGATCGGGTTCAACGGTCCCTTTTTTGACACAGAACTTGCTTTCAAAGTTTATCTAGCCGGACGTAAAATCAGTGCCAGCCTACAGTCTGTTGTAGCTCGAATACTCAAGCAATTTCTTGATAAGACCGAACAGAAAAGCAACTTTCGCAATACACTCCGCAAGCAGCAACTTCAGTATGGAGCAAACGACGCAGTTGCCCCCCTGTACCTCAAACCAATATTGACCGATCGCCTACAACGTGGCAACGGAAAGCTATGGGCGATCGCCGAAGAACTGGAGTTTCCCTGCCTTGAGGTGACCGCAAACATGGAACTCAACGGCATGAAGTTCGACCATAACCGTTGGAAACGCTTGGGGAAAGAAATCGAGCTGCGCCGCAGTTGCGCCAAAGCAACCGTGATGCAATTGCAGCGGGTGGATACCAACCAGATCTCGCTACTGCCTCAGCTTACAGATGCCGTTAACCCTAACTCTTGGCAGCAAATTCTCCCAGCCCTACAGGCAATGGGAATACCCATCCAATCCACTAGTGAACGAGAACTGACCCCTCACGCACGCAAATATCCAGTTGTCCAAGCACTTCTCGATTACCGACATCTGAGCAAATTCACCAATACCCTGGCAGAAGGGCTTCCACAACATATTCATCCAGTTACTGGACGTGTACACGGCAACTGGTTTCAACTGGGTGCCCGCTCCGGACGATACTCGTGCCAGAACCCACCGCTCCAGACAATTCCTCGCACTGACCTTGCCCGCAGGTGCTTTGTTGCTGAACCTGGCTGGAAAATTATCAAAGCAGATTATTCCCAAATCGAGTTACGCATCCTAGCTCGACTTTGTGGTGATGAACCACTAATCAAAGCATTCTTGACTGGACAGGATGTCCATGCTTTAACAGCCGCACTTATCTTTGGCAAACCCGTCGAGCAAGTTACGCTAGAGGAACGAGCCGTCGGTAAAATCATTAACTTCGGTATTATCTATGGAATGGGACCGAAGAAACTCAAGCAAACTCTGGAAAGCGATGCGAACTACTTCATCACCTTAAAAGAAGCCAGTCAATTCATTGACAACTTCTATAAAGGACACCCTCAAATCAAACGCTGGCAGGAACAGATTCGTCGGAATGTTTTTTACAAAGGCTGCAATGACAGTTACACACTGGCTGGCAGGCGGCGAGTTTGGAAGTGGAAGGACAAACCTCCTATCAACGAAATCATCAATCACCCCGTTCAAGGGTCTAATGCAGACATTACAAAGCTGGCACTTTGGAAGCTCAATGAGCATCTCAAACGTCACAGGTTATCTGCCAAAATCATCGCTGTTTTACATGATGAAATTGTAGTGGAATGTCCTGATGCAGAAGTAGCCCAGGTTACCCCACTTATAAACAACGTTATGGTTCGAGCGGCTGAACGATGGCTAAAACCTATTCCGATCGCCGTCGATATCAAAGTAGCCAACAGTTGGGGCAGTCACGCTACATCATCTAATACGCCTCCAAATAACTCCTGGGGCGGAATGGCAAATCTTGATTGATCCGGTGCAGCAGCATTTCTGGCGTAAGTCGCCTGATTAAGAATCTCATACATCTGCTTTTCTTCTCGAATCATCGCCGGAGTAAACTTCCATCGCTGTTCCTGCAAGTCTTTGAGTGTAACTGTCAACTCCTTCGTCTGTATCCCCTGCTGTCTATTGCGGTGATAAATAGCTTCAGCAGTTTTCCGTACCGCCTTACCAATTTCAGCAGGTGTGCAGAGCTTATAATCGCGCAACAACAATCGCCATTCCGTTTCAGTAAAGGGTGATGCTCCTACAGAGCCGTTGGTCGATCGCGCTAGGTTGCGAAACGCTGGGAAGTACTTTGCCAAATGCAGGTTGAAGATGCCATACCGTGCTCCTTCGGTCGGTAATGCACAGAAGAAGATGTCATCGAAACGGCGGATTAACTCAGCCGGTAACATCCCCAACCGGTTCACTGTTGCGATCATGTAGATGGGATACTGATGCTCCTGCATCCAGGTCAACAATTTTCCTGCCATCCGCCGTCCAACTCCACCATCAGCATTTGAGTCGAACCCAGCAAAAGCTTTATCAAAATCATCAAAATAAAGTACGCAAGGGGATAACGCCTCTGACAATGAGAGAATAAACCGCAATGTCCTATCGGGTTGACGAGTACCCAAAATCTGCCCCCAATCCACTGCTAACAGCGGGACTCCCATTTTTTGGGCTGCTAATTTTGCGCTCAAACTCTTACCCGTTCCCGGAGGTCCCCAGAGGATCATCCCCTTGGGAAACTTCAATCCAAATCGTTCCGCATCAGGGTCCAGCAGCGATACAACCTTGCCTAGATCTGCTTCCAGCACCTCCAAACCACCTGCTGTCGGAACATCTGGTTCAGAAATAAACTCCAATCCCCGTCCCTTCAGCTTAGAGATTTTGTGGGACAGCACCGATGAAGCAAGCTGCTCAAGGGAATGAGCAAACGGCTGATAGTGTGCCAAAACCAAATCAATTTCGCCCAATGGTAGACCCTGGCACGATCGCACTAGCTGTGACAATGAATCATGAGTCGCCTGGTCTAAGAATGAAGGATGGGCGCGACAAAAGGCTTCAATGGCTGCTTGTAACTCCTCTCGCTTCGGAAGTGGGAACTCCAACACTGGAACGAAAGGTTGTAGGTGCATTGATACTTGAACGGTATCCTCCAGTAGCACCCAATATTGAGGTGAAGAGCGTAGTTCTGCCTGGTAGTGAGCGTTGAGAATTTGATAGGACTGGCGATCGCCAATATCACCATACTCATTCACCTGTAATGCTCCTTCCAGCAGCACGATTCCAGAGGTATCTGAATCCAACAAGTACTGCATTACCGCAGTCCCATTGCTTAACTCAGAACCTGAATCTAACGGTTCAAAAACGGTTTTATTACCTGACCACACCAACTGTTGCAGTCCAGAAAATCCAGGGTTCCATAGGTAAACTGGGAGCGATCGCTGATCACCCCAGAGGTGAAATTGATGCAGCACTCGCGCGCGATCGGGGCTTTGAAACTCCAAACCCACTACAGCAGTCCCTTGATCAGCGAGTACTGCCCAGTCATCAAACTGTCTCATAACCATTCAATTTGCAGAAACTTCAATGCCGAATGCGATCGCATTCGGCATTTCCTTCACCTTAACGCTGAATCCCAGTACAAGGGTTCTCAACATTACAACTATATGAAACTTAAAGTTTCAGGAGCAGAATACAGCTAAGGAGAAATAAGCATTGCTACTGCAATGTTGGTGTTTTCGGAACGAAGACAGCTACCGCCACTTTGAGAGGATTTCTCCTTCAAGTCGAAATCCTTGAAAGCCGCGACTGCGGCATTGGAGTGAAAACCCAATCCAACAAGGAATTTAAGGGAATTATGGCAAAAGTTGCAACCAAACCTGCTTCCAACAGCAAAACCACCTCTTCTAATGGCAACGGAAATGGCAAAGCAGTCGCCACAAAGGACACCAGTCTTTATGGAAAACTGCGAGCGGCTATCTACAGTAGCCGTGCCTTTAGCCGTGCAAAACTGCCGACCAGTCCTGACGCAGAAGTGTACACCCAGGTATACTACGCCGCTCGGTCCTTAGCAACCGCCGCTGCCAACTCTGCTTTTCGGACGGTTCATGGCGGTAAGAAAAAGCCACCTACTTTTGATTACAAACAGTTCAATCAAATCTTCAGCCAAATCTATGGCAACGCAGAAGAGCGTTCAGTCAACATTCAGGAACTGGTTGAAATCGGCAAACGGTTAAGTCCTCGCGTTAGCACTGCTCCTGATGCTATGCGGGAAATGATCCTGATCAATGTTGAGGAAATGAACCGCATGAACCTCCAGCGGATGTTGAACAACCTGCGGGATGAAGGCGGATTCTACGCCGCACCCGTGGACGAACTCGAAGGTGATCTCGAAGATCTGGATGATATTGACGAGACCACTGAAGAAGAAGCAGAGGAGGACGAATCTGACGAAGAAGAGGACGAAGAAGAAGAGGAAGAGGACGAAGAAGAGGATATTTAACCTTCTTCCCCATTCCCTGCTGTTGAACCTGAGTACAACCGGAAACCCACTCAATTGGGTCTCCGGTTATTTTTTTGGCAACTAAAGTCAGATGCCAGAAGCACCTGATTCAACCCTCAATTTCACCGAATACTTTTCGATCGCAGCTACAGAAGTGTACATGAAAGCGAACCAGGCGGACTTTCAAGGTCCGCTAAGGCAACTGCCGTTGCAACTTGGGTGAGTTTGAGGAATCGGACTCAGAACAGATTGCGACAACCGTCGCGACCTGCGTGAAAGCCTGATCAACGTGAAACTTAAGGAGTTTTAACCAATGGCTAACAAAACTAAAGCAGCTCAACCTACGATTGATGTTTCGCTGGACAACCTGATCGATGTTAACGAGCGGCAGCGTCTAAACGTCTTCAATTACCTGATGCAGCGCGTTGGTGAAGACCGCGCGAAAGCGGCTCGTGCCCAAGAACAGGATTTTGACTGGAATGCATTTAAGGAAGCCTTCCGGCAAGCTCACGGCGAGAAATCGTATGAGGAGTTGATGAGCGTTATCATCCGCTCCTATGGCCTAAAGACCTACAAGCAGGTGAAACAGGCACGCAGCAACCAGATCAACGCTTTGAAGCGTCGGATGGGTCGCCGTGCGGCTGAACTGGCTTCCTAATCAGCCAAATCAAAGTAGCCCCACACCCTGTAGAGTGTGGGGCTACTTTTTACCCATCCCATCCCACCCCTCAATTGAGGTACTCTTTTTTAGCCACTATCGTGGCTAAATTTCTGTCTGATTGGCACTTGGCAGCAACTCTCGTTCTGAGCCTCATCGTTCAGAATGGGGGTTGCCTCTCATCAGTTCGCCTCTGCCAACTCATGAATGGTAACCATCTGAACATTTTTTTGGGGATGAAGGGATTGTCAAGGATATGTAAATTTTAGGGGTTTCAATTTTCTGAAGCTACAATGTACGGCAGTCTGTATGATGCCTAAGCCCTATGAGGATTTTGACGCTTGAGATCAAGAACTACCGGAATTTAGACGGAGTGAAAATAAAATTCCATCCGACAATGAACTTCATTATCGGAGAAAATAATTTAGGCAAGTCAAATTTACTTGATTTATTAAATATTCTATTTAATAAAAATAACTTTGCTGAATCAGATTTTCTAAACCTTGATGAGCAAATCCACATCACTTTTTCATTAGGACTATCAGAAATTGAGCAGGGCTTCTTTGATGATTTGTTTGATCCTACTGATAGAGGGAAGATTAATATAGTAGCCGTTCAAGAATCTCCTGATGACGTAACTAAGTTTCAGCATCAAGAATCAGGAACAGTGATTCCTAACAGCATAGTAAGATGCGTTAACTATATAAACTATGACTCACTCAGAAATCCATCATCTGAACTAAGTTTTTCCAAGAATAGAGGTGTTGGCAAATTTCTCAATCACATCATAGTTAAATACCTACAAGCTAGCAAATTGCAAGACTTTGATTTCGTAATCGTTGAGAAGATTGATAAATTTTTGATTGAGGTTAATCAATCTCTACAAAAAATTAAATCGTTTAAAGATTTCTCCGTGCAGGCGATTAGAGAAGAGAACAAAGAGAATCTATTGGCGAAACTCATTTTATTAGCAGATAACAACAATCGAGCTTTGGAAAGCCTAGGCTATGGAGTACAGTTCTCTATAATTATCACGCTATCAATTTTTGAGAGGTTACTAAGCCTTAGCAAGCAGCGATTAGATAGATGCATTATCGAGGATAGCTCAAATTCAGAAAAGTGTATTCCAGTCTTAATAGGGTTGGATGAGCCAGAAATCCACCTACATCCTTATGCTCAAAGAAGTTTAATCAAATATCTTGGGCGGGTTGTAAATAATGATGAGCTAGATTTTAGCTCTCTTCTTACAGACATATTTCAAATCAATAGATTGCTTGGACAAATCCTGATTGTTTCACATTCGCCTAATATTTTACTCAATGACTACAGACAGTTTTTGAGGTTCTACAAGAATGAAAGTGGTTATTTGATCGTTAAAAGCGGGTTTGATATAGCTTTAGATGAAACTACTGAGAAACAGCTACTTAAGAATTTGCCTTATGTTAAAGAAGCATTCTTTTCAAAAGTAGTGATTTTAGTCGAAGGTGATACTGAGCTTGGTGCGCTCCCCATCTTCAGCAAGAGGATGAATATCGACCTAGATGAATTTGGAATTAGTATTATTCAAGCGGGAGGTGCAAAATCGATTCCATCTTTAATGCAACTACTAGATGAATTTGGCATTAAAAATATAGGGCTAATGGATCGTGATCAGGAAGCGAAATATAACCATGTTGCAGGATTATCTTTTACTCAAGGACAAGATTTCGAAGAAGATATATATGCAAGCTTCAATGTAACAGATTACGTGAAATATCTAGAAAAAGAATTTCCCGATGAGAGAAAAGCTGATTATTTCATTGGCAAGGCTAGAGAGATAGGTACTTCCCTCGATCCTCAAAATCTTATATATCCTCAGTTAGAGTTACTATCACTAGATGAGATCCAGAAGCTTAAGGCTTTATCAAAGGAGCATATTCTCAAGAGTATGAGAAATAGCAAGAGTATTCTAGATGGAGGAGACTTAGGTAACTATGTCACTGAAATCCCTAAAGTTTATAAGAATCTAATTCAAAAAGCAGTTGAATTATCGAAAAATGTTGAATCAATCGGAACAGAGTCAATTATCTCAGAAGCTTAGAGACCTGCATTCTGGCGATGAAAAGCAGCTTGAGGTTATCTTCTCGGAGTCCACAAGGCTTATTGTTGAGGCTCCTGCTGGCTACGGAAAAACGAAGACTATGATCAGTAAGGTAGCTTATCTGTTAGCTACTGGAAAAGTTTCTTATCCTAAGAAAATCCTTGCACTAACATTTAGTGTTAATGCAGCATATAAAATTAAAAAAGAGCTTGCTGAGCATTTACCTTCTCTGGTTCAGTCTGGCAATTCAAATCAACTCAGAATCAATGAGAAATTGTTTGTCTCGAATTATCATGGATTTTGTAGGCATATTCTAAAAAGATATGGTTACCTACTTCATCCTAATCTCCCCAATTTAGATTTGATAAAAACTGTAGATGACTCTAAAGCTGAGCAAATAACTAGTGCGTTGAAAATATCCTTTCAAAAAGCATCAATTTTTTCTGGATTTAGCGATGCCGTTAAAAGTGTTAACAAGCAATATTTATCAGCACAATTCAATCAATATACGGATGGAATTATAGAAAATTTTCTTGATAAAGAGTGTATCAGTTTCAATGGGATTCTTGCACTCACATTGAAATTATTTATTGAATATAGGGAAGTTCTTCAATTCTATCAAGGCTATTTTCCCGTAATTCTTGTAGATGAATTTCAGGATACTAATGCTCTAAGCTGGGCTTTATTAAAGAGGCTAGTGGGAGATAAATCTCAACTGGTTTTTATGGGAGATTCATTGCAAAGAATATATGGCTTTATAGGTGCTATACCCAATTTAATAGTTGAGGCAGAGAAACTATTCTCTATGGATCGGATAGCTTTAGAAAAGAATTATAGATTTATGTCTAACCCACAGATGCTCCAGCTAGATAGAAATATCAGATTAAATGCAGAAAAGCCTAATAGTCCAGTTATTCAAGCAAATGCTGAGGTCTCACTTATATCTGTAAATACTCAAATAGAAGAAGCAGAGGAAATCATACAAAAAATAAATTATTTGTTCTCTTCCGAAGAGGACAGATCATGTAAGATCACAATTTTAGTAAAACAAAGAGGAGCAAATATAGATAAAATTATTGAGGTACTTGTGGGAAAGAAAATTTCTTATTTTTATGCTCTATTTGGAGATGATGACTCAGATTATTTATCATTTCATAGAGAGTGTTCTTCTCAATTCACCGATCAATTAAGAAAGGATATTAGGATTTCAAAGGGAACTTTGGAAAAATTTTACTTTAAAGTTGAAGAAGTATTTAAAAATAGTAGTAGCCCAACAATAAAATCATTATTGAATTTACTAGAAGTATTTTTGTCTAGGATATTAATCGATTATTCATTTTTAAGTGCCGAGGATAAGTTAATTCTCATAAGGGATACTTTTGAAAACAGAACCTTAAAACAAAATATGGAATATGTTGATCAAAACGTTATTATATCAACTATTCATGGGGCAAAAGGATTGGAATGGGATTATGTCTTAATGCCAGATATGGAACAATACTCTATACCTAACTGGTATGGACTTTGTGGAGCTTGCACCCATAAAAGTAATTGTAATTTAACAGTAAATAGTAGAAATGAGAAGAATTTCTTGGAAGAATTAAGTGTATTTTATGTAGGTGTAACAAGGGCAAGAAAACAAATCTTCTTCTCTGCTAGTAAAACTCGCTTCAAAGCAGATGGAACTACTCAAAGGGCAAATTTGAGTTGTATGCTAAAACTTCCTGGTATAACCCTTGTAACGGAATGAGTGTTCATCCCGCCCTCAAACTGTTGGAGCTGAACAACTTCTAGATTGGAAATGGAGTTAACAGAAAAACCAGAAAGATCAATGTCTTTTAAGCGTAACTGTCCAACCTGGGGATGCTGTGCCAATACTTCAGCCAGCGTCTGATCAGAGACATTAATGCCGACGACTTTGGCAGCCAAAAGTGCCGCAACAGGCGCGATCGCCCGCACATTGGTCTGCGCCAACCCTGGCACAACCTCTGCCAGATGGCTCAAGGTTTGATCGGTTGCCAGTGTAAACGTGCTCAGGGCAACTTGATTGAGATCGAGATTGGTGATTTGGGCGATCGCCCCTGACGAAAATACTTCTGCCTGAAATGCCTGCGAAATGTCCCCAGCTTCAAATACTGATCGGGAGTCATACCAGTATTCCAACGGCGGCTCGGGTCATACCCCAACACTTACCTATAGGGTTTACCATCGGTTGAGCCAACACGGCTGATACTCGGCATCTGTGACAGAGCAATCAGGCTCCAATCAGGCAATAAAACTTGAGTTGCAGGCAGCCCAGATTGACTCCCTGTAATTTCTAGAATCCGGGTTGGTAGGCTGCCATCGTCAATGGTACGAGCAAATGCAGATGCATTGAACCCGCAATTACTCATGACAATTAAGCACAGTGAAATGATCCATGCTAGAACCCGCTGCCTTTTGAAGCCGTCCGGCATTCTCAATGGGGTATTCATGACAGGCAGAGCTAAGGAAAATTAAAGCCCCAAGTCCAGTGCAGAAAAAGTGTGCTCCGTCTTTGGCTGATAACCAGAACCCTTGCCATAACCCTTTAAGTAGGGGGTGGGGTTAGCGGCAGATTCCAAGTAGGGCGTGTCACCAAAGTTTTGCTCAAAAATGTTTTCCTGATAACCGTCGCTGAAGTGATCGGTTTGCCAGGGATTGTTACCAGCTTCAGAAATTGATTGTCCGCCTCCATAAAACAGGAACCGATGACAGAGATCCATTTAACAATTACCTATCACTTAAACTGACGCTCGTTGGGTGGAACCGTCCACAACGGACAGAAGCCACGAGTCGCTTCGCGCCCGTTCTGTTGCCAGACCACTCCCAACCGCTTTACCTCTCTCTGACAGTTGTTGTCCGCCAGCAGATCTCGGTTCCACTCAATCAGGTGCTTGGCATACTTGCCCTCAGCACTTTGTGCCCAACGCAACGCCTCAACCTGCTCTGTGGTCAACCGACGGGGAGCTCCCGGATCGAGAGGAATCACCTGCTGGCGAACCAACGTGCCAATCACACCAACCACTCCACCGATCGCTGCTCCAACCAATAGGATGAGCAAAAAAATCCCGCCAGCCCGTATCAGCGTAAACGGATGGGTCAGCACTTCCCGGACACTCACCTTGCGAACCAGTTCATCCACGGTGCGACTCATTACTTTTCGGTGAATCACCGCAGCCGTTCGTTCTAATGAGTCAAGCTTGGTTTTAACTGCCTGCTCGTAAGCTTCCAGGTTTTTCATGATCCAGTCTGAAGACTGTTCCTGTAGCGATCGCAGGTCTTGCTTAAATTGCTCAAGCTGTTGTTTGAACTGTTCATGCAAATCTGGATGTTCCTTGAGCAGAGTCTCTACATGACCCACTGCCATCAACGGTAGGAACAGTGGATCATCGGGTTCAATCCCCAAATTGTCCACCATTTCATACACCTCAGACTTGAAGTTGGCATCCCGCCCCTCTAGCGTGAGAGACAACAACGTGTAGCGAGGATCAACCGTTTCCCACAATCGATGCCGCGATTGGTGTTCATCGGGTAACAGGCGATCGTCTAAATCAAAATCATCCGCCTCTCCATCACCTAAATGCTTAGGGTCATCCAGTTGCATCCAATCCTCCACTCAGGAATATGCTTCTACATCTTTATGACACCGGGGAAACTTCCGAATCCTTCCCTTCCTTGCCTTTAGAAAATCCTTTACCGGACTTCCCATTGGCAGCACCCGTTTCGAGTGGAGCCATGTCAGCCCTGAGCAGCCCTAACCTCTCAACAGCATCTTGAGTGCCACGCAAGAGGGTAACTACCCGCTGGCGATCGAGCAACTTCAACTTTTTCGCTTCAGGGTCAATTGCTTGAGCAAAGGTGAGTTGCATGGCATCATAGCCTGTCGGTTTGAGGAATTTCGGAAAGTCCATTTGTTTCACATACGGACGCTTCAGCACCTCTTGAAGCTCAGAATTTGCCTCCAACCGCTCCCAGGCGCTGGGCTTACTCTTACCCTGATTTCGCACCAACACGTGGGTCATCTGGTTGCCATAGGTGTTGACCGATTCAATAAACTGTGCGACGCTGAACTCCCCGGCATCGCACAAAAACCATTCGATAAACCGAACCCGTTCAGATGGCTGATTGGCGTTGACTGAATCGGCTGCCAGTTGTAGCAGGTTGTTCTGCACCAGCCACTGATGCACTGCCTCCGACGAACTAGCAGCCAGGTTGAGGATGATGTTCTTACCCTGCTCAGATGCCGTTTCCCAAACAATGTCGGCGTTATCGAAATCCTCTTCGGAAAACTTCAGTTTGTAAGTATCTGGATAAAAGTGATGCACGTTGTAAGTTTGGGGGTCTGCATCAATGGCGAGGTAGGGTATCTTCAGCATCTGGTGAATGTGGATCAGGCAACAGGAGAAGGTGGACTTGCCGACTCCTCCTAATCGACCACCCACAACATTGATATCAGGCATAGAATGCATCTCCTTTGAATCAAAAATCAATTACGAACAGTTAAAAACTTTTTCCAATACCAATTAAGCATCTTCATCATTGGAGTCATTTAGTCCCTCAAAGACATCTCCGAATACCTGCGATCGCTGCCCCTTTTTGAAGGGATTGAAACCATTAGTGGCAACTGGGATAGAAGAAATAGATGCCACCTCAGTCTCCTCAACCGACTCAGATTCTTTCCTGTTTGATCGAGCGATCTCCATTGATGCAGGTGATACACTTACCAACGCCTGGGGAAGAGCTTCTGCCAAAGGAACCGAAGCAATCATGCTGTCCGGTAATGTTCCACCCATCACATACACCTGCTGGTGATGCACCACGGGTGGAGCTTCCAGTCCCAATACTCGACGAGCATAAGCCGTATACCCCTCAAGTTGACTGATCAGCAATAAACTCCGCCGTCGATATTGCTCCTCACTCAAGCGTCCAGACTCTTTGAGCATCAAGAGCATCCCCACCCCCTGTACCTGATGCCCGGATTCGAGCAGCAACTCTTTGGCGGGGCGATTTTCGGGATTTGACTTCAGGTATTCAATGAGTGCCGCATCATCGGTGCCAACCTCCGGCTGATACAAACACTGCAAGCGCTCCCGCTTTCGTTTTTTGCGGGTACTGGGCTTGCCTGACAATGATTCTGCATTTGACATTGCTGTAGCCTCCTACGCCGCCAAATGCGGAAAGACCTCTGCTGTCAGTCCCAGAAGTGCTGCATACGGATCAAATAGGCGCACTCCTAAACCCTTATCATCAAAGTCTTCAGGGAGTTTGACTCCACCGTGGAAGCTGTGCTCTGGAAAGGTTGAAAGCCAGCGTCGGTTAATTACTCGCTTGAGCGTTTCCGCCGTACCGCCACTCAGAATCACTTCGTCGCAGCGGACAGTCAATTCATTCAGCACATCTTGCATCCAGCCCATTAACTCCCGTAGGTAGAGATCGCAGGCTTGCTCCGTAGCCAACACCAAGCGATCCACTTCCTCAGTTTGGTCAGAACCAGAGCGATGGTGAGTGATTCGGTAGAAGGGTTGGCGATCAACAATCCCCTCACGCCCAAGCAGTTGCTTCGGGTCAAACGCCTCTGCCAGTACAGGAGTAAGGGTTTCAATGGACTGCTCAACTACTTTGTCGGAGTCCGACACCTCCTGAACCAAATGAGCAAAGCCCCACTTAGAACTTCGCACGATCGATTCCACCCCGCGTTCCATCACAAGCACCGAAGCGTTGCGAAACCCTAGCATAAAGAAAGCACAAACCTTGTCAGAAAAGTCTGGGTCGGTGGCTTCTTTGTAAGCGGCAATACCACTACCTTCAGGGACAAAGCGAATGCGGGCTTTAATTTTAAAGGTGCCTGTCGGGGTTTCAAATTCCTTCAGGGCTTCGCTGAGTTCCTGAGTCAGGGCTTCACGAGCAGGCATTTCACCCGCAGGCAGTTGTCCCACAAATGCGAGTCCAGCTTTGTTGTTCAGTCCATGTTGTTGATAGGCTGACCAAATCGCAGTCAGAGCTTTTGGCACAATCCGGGTTTGTTTGAGTTGGTGGATGTGCAGTTGTCCATGCTTGACACGCGCTAAGTTCCCCACTACAAAGGTGCCCTTACCGTAAGACACCCAGGCTTGATTTTCAGGCGGCAGGTTGGGCTTGTAGCGAAAGCGCAGATCTTTGAGGTCATCAGGGTTCAGCTCAACAACCTGCGGGTCTGTCGGCTGTGTACTGAGAAGACCATCGGCGAGTTGCGAGATAGGTTTGGTGCGAGACATGCCAAAGTCTCCTGCCTGAGCGATTGAAACACCAAGTAGTTTTGACGATCGAGTCATGCAATTGAAAAACTCCTGATATACGAAGAATGTGGCAGTACTTAATCACGCTTGTGCAACGGTCGTCGTCGATCCCTGATCGGGAACACAAACGACCTATCCTATTGCCCAACGAGTGGAGAACACTGGGAGTCGTTTTTGTGCGATATAACGCTCCACGAGTTGCAAAGGTAACAACCAGTGAGCTGAGTAGAAGGAAATCAGGTGGGTTAGAAATCCGTCCACAATCCGCATGATCGGATAGGGAGGAAACGGAAAGCCACTCCACTTACACTAGCGAATTCGATCGCTGTTGTGTCACGTCACACCCAGGTCTCTTAATACTGCTGAACCGTGAATAATGTTAAGGACGGATGTCCAGCAATGCCGATTGGGACTAATTCTACACATCAAGAATTTACAATTTCCAAACGATGTCCTCAATCAAGATCGCATTCGGCGATCGTGGCTCCATTACACTACAATGGCAAGAAGTGCCCACATTTTTGGCACACAAGTTTGCAATTCACAGTTCGATCCTCAACACAGGCGACTCGTTAGTGATGCTAATAAGCATTGAGTCCGCATCGTCTGACAGATAATGTGTACATCAATGCACTCTTCACGAGGATCGTTGAGTAGTCCTGCACGAACCTGAATCCCTATTGAGCCAACGAGCAACAAGCCTTAACCCATGACTTCTGCCAAACAACTTCTCAAAACCTACGTCCCATCCGAACTCCTTGAGCAGGTAGACTCTACCGCTAACGCTTGTGGCATGACTCGCAGCCAGTGGGTCTGCACCTGCCTCGATTGCTATCTCAATAACAAACGCTTTCCTCGCCAAAGCCAGCACTTTCCCATCTACAAAATAGCGGTGCAATTTCAACGCCATCAGATAGCAATCACCGGACATTTGCAATACCTCAAAAACCAGGCAAAGCTTGGCAGAATTGAGGGTGCCAATCTAGAACTTCTGAATGAAGCGTGCAACTTGAGCATCAAAGCCAGTCGTGCCATCTTGAGGCAAATTCTTTTCACTAGCTATGAAAACAGCACAGAGAAAACCTAATGATGAGCCAAGCACAAACAGCGATGTAGTGAAGTAAATTCATGCCATCAGGTAATGTCTAGAAAATCGCGCATCTTTAGATCATGTAAACTAACCTCGGTTTTACATGATCCTCTATTTATCTCACATCTCTCTTCCATAGCAACACTTATTCCTAACCACTACGAGACTAATCTCCGATGCTAGCGACTCACTCTAAACCTCGTGATGTCTACAAAACATTTGCCTACGACCTCAATAAATCTGGAGCAAAAGCGATCGGTGGGAACATGGCAGGAGAAACCCTCAGAGAACTTAGTCAAGAGATTCTCATTGCCCAACCCCTCAACCGCCGCGTTGAACGTCTCATTTATCACGGGGCGCTTAGTTTACCAGTAGGTGACTATCTTAGCGATGAACTGTGGAACATCATTGCCCAAGACTTTTTAGATGAAATGGGGTTTGTCGGACACCCCTATCAACTCACACGCCATACTGACCAAGTTCACGACCACATCCATTTCACGGTTGGACGAATTGGGCTAGATGGCAGGTGTGTGCATGACGGTTGGGACCACCGCAGAGCCGAAACCACACTCCGCAAAATTGAGCAGCGATATGAACTACCTAGCGTTGCCTGTAGTTGGGACACCCTCCAAACTGCACCCAGTTTTGCTGAACAACACCGCTACGAACAAGAACAACATGCCTATGAACAAGGCACTCGTTCCAATCCTCCAGAGTTATCTGTTCGCAAGCAGCTACTCACTGCCATTCAAACCCAGACACAGGATGCTCCTACAATGCCTGAATTGGTGAAGCGATTACAACAAGAGGGCATTGAAGTAAAAGTCAACTTGAAGCATCCCGGTATTAGTTTTCAACTGAAGAACGTGAAGTTTAAGGGCTACCACTTAGGTCGAGCTTACAGCTTCAATGGACTGCAAAAACACCAAAGGGTGAGCTACATCCCTGATCGCGATGATGAGCAAATTCAGCAATTGATGCAACAACCTGCCGAATCCATTTCTACCACTACTGAAGCTACTACTGAACATTTACCAAACTCAGACTCTCAAACATTGTTGCCTGAACGGAAGAACTCCAACTGGAACCAGGTACAACAACAACTGGTTACTCAATATCAATTTTCACCTGAACTACTCAATGGACTCTATCGTCAAGGATGGCTCTACGCGGATCAGAATAAGCGCCCAGTTTTTGTGGAGCGATCGCTCGACGATGATGATTATCACGGGTTGACACTAAACAGCAATGGCATATTGGAAGCAACAGAACCCGACATAGAACATCACCTCTACAGCACATTTTGGATAGGGGATAACGACTTACCCTTACAAGAAGCAGTAATCGTCGAACATCCCCTCGAAGCTTTAGCGGTGTACGTCTTGGAAAAGGTAAATAATCCAAACTCTCAACCAACTCTGTATCTCAGTGCTGATCGCCCAGAACAATTGCCCCTCAAGGTCCTCAAAAACATGGAGAAGGTGTACGTATCGGTTCAATGCACCGATGCGATTAAAGCTCACTTAAATCAGCAGGTGCCCCAAGCAGTCGGAATTGATTCATACCATCCGCAAGGTTGGCAGGGAGTTTGGAGAGAGGAAGCAAAAACTTCTCAACGGCAATCTGCATCAAAAAGATCTCTTAAATCCCAGAGGCAACGGAAACAAATTGAACTCTAAAGCGTTTCGTTTTGCGTAAAACTAGGCGGAATTTTGAAGCCTGCGATCGCAGCTCTACATCGCAGCTCTACAGCCTAAAACTAAACGTGTGCTAGGGTTGGTAAACTTAGACGGTCCTCTGACATTTCCCACTGAAGCGAGGAAGACACCACCAATGCCGCCAATGAGAGCGACCCCTCTACTAACGTAAAATTAATATCACCGTAGCCATTTATTGTGAAACTTGGTCCCCTTTTTTTTGCGCCTACCAATTGGTACAAACGGCACAATGATGAGCGACAATAAGCAAAAAAGTACCTGTAATCGCTTTGACTAAGCAGGTATTGGGCACCTGCCGCTAGAACAACCAACGAGTAAGGAACATCATCCAATCGTCCAGGGATAGCAGCAAGTCTAGAAACTTCTACAAGATCCTTCCGCTCTACTAGATCGGATGGCAAAAGATTTAACCTTCCTAACAATGTCATATTCGTCATAACTGGCGTTGCCCTCACCGTAGCAATAGGTTCACCACGCGCTTTTAGCAGCATGATCGTGGAATACTCATCTTGCAGTGCATCGAATTCATCATCCAAATTCACATGAGGAGAACGAGTCTCATACATCATCCTGCGAATCCGATAAACATCATTCAATGCAACCTGAGTGGTTACTGGTTCGATATGCAGCATTTCTTTCAACCAACTGAACTAGCCATCAACAGGGGGTCAGACTCGTTTTCTTGCACTGCTTCAGCAACCGCATCCAGAATTTTGCCAGTTAAATACAATGTTGTTCTGGCAACTTGAATCACATCATCCTGGTCTTGCTCATGGGTGACAAATTGTTCAATTATCCGCCGAACAACCTGCGAATGCTCTGCATCAATGTCGCTGTGAGCTACGAAAAATGACATATTTTTATCGTCAAGATTGAGGTCACGACGCGCGATCGCTAAAGCAGTACCAATGTGCTTGTAGGAATCCTCTGCCCAGAAACTGTATCCTAATCGAGGAATAGCCCCCAACTCAGCCGCAACATAGCGAAGATAGCCAATTAATGCCTCAGTCGGCGGCAATGGTGAGGCATTAAACTGTTCAGAATCATTCAAGCCAATGGATGCCAAATCTCGTACCACCATTTCTTCATGACCCAGTTCTTCTTGAGCATGTTTGTAGCAAAACGCCAACAAAACGTGCTGCTTAGGATCTACACGGCTTGCTGCCGATGCCTGGTTGATGGAGTTATGGCGGGTATAGTGGTAAATCTCAACTAGGACTCGTTGCCATAACTTCCTAGAGACACCATATTGTTTGATGTGCTGCCAAAACAGCCCCTTTTTCACTTCAGCCCATTGCAGATCTATCGCCGCTTGTAGCTGTGTCAGAAACACTTCTGATACCTCCAATATCAATTCAATTTACAAAATCAGGAGAGCAAGTTCAACCAATGTCAATAAACCCAAATACGAACAAGGCAAACTAATAGTAGAGATGAGTTTGATCTACCAACAATCCAATGGTTAAACTGCAAAACTCCATCAACTTACAACCATTTTAGTCCTTAGTCTCTCTCCCATAGGAAAGATAACCTATGATACAAAAAGCTTCTATGTCCGAAGAAAGATTATCTACTTGCCTCAGATAAAGTAGGGTGAAACAATTATCTGTTCGCACACTTAATCATGGCTTTCCAACGTGTTCAGTGGATAGTCAATAGTTTTGCCCTACTGGGACTTACTCCTCTACCCGCGATCTCACAAATTGTTCCTGATCGTACATTACCTGTAAACTCCAACGTTTCACCGGGTTGTAGCAGTTGCACAATCACAGGCGGAACTGTTCGAGGTGCCAACCTATTTCATAGTTTTGAACAATTCTCTGTTCCTACAGGCGGCAGCGCCTATTTCAACAACTCGTTGAACATTCAAAACATTCTGACCCGGATTACAGGGCAATCTGCCTCCACTATTGATGGATTATTGCGAACCAACGGTAGTGCTAACCTGTTCCTAGTTAACCCAAACGGTATTATTTTTGGACCTAACGCCCGATTGAACATTGGCGGATCATTCCTGGCAAGCACCGCAACCAGCATTAAGTTCCCCGATGGGGAGTTCAACACCAATCCTGCCCAGTCTTCTCCTCTATTAAGTATCAATGTTCCAATTGGGTTAGGGTTTGGCAGTTCTCCCGCTCCCATTCAAGTCCTCGGAACTGGTCACGCACTTACCCTACAAAATCCATTACTCTCCCCCACAATCGGTGCATCACAAAGTACCAGTGGACTTCGCGTTCAAGCTGGAAAGACGATCGCCCTCATTGGTGGTATAGTGTCTTTAGACGGAGGCATTCTGACAGCTCCCAGTGGACGAGTAGAAGTTGCTGCTGTTCATTCAGGAGATATTGGTTTAACCGCTATTCCCCAAGGCTTTGCCCTCACACCTGGAACAGTCAGTGGATGGAAGCCTATTCAATTAAGCAACAGAGCCTTACTTGATGCAAGTGGAATTCCAGGCGGCAGCATTCAGATCAATGGTGGAACGGTATCTTTTATAGGAGGCGCTGCCGCACTTATCCAGAATGCTGGTGTAGTAGACGCAGGGGCAATTGAGGTCAATGCCAGAGAGCAGATGCTTTTGTCTGGAGTCGGTTTTCAAGGGAATTCACTGTTTCCCAGTCGTGTAATTAATGAAAGTGTTGGACTGGGCAGAGGTGGCAATGTTGTTATCTCGTCTCCAAACCTGGCGGTTGAGGCAGGAGCAAACATCTCAGCCCGAACTTATGGAGCAGGAAAGGGCGGTGATGTCATCCTTAATGTTCCCAATACGATCGCAGTCCGTGGGTTCTCTCCGGTATTTCCAGACCTCTTCAGCCTAATCGTAGCCGGAACAGGAGGTGCTGGGGATGCTGGCAACGTCATTGCTGCTACCCAAACGCTGATTGGACAAGATGGTGGAGCTATTGGTGCTGCTACTTTGGCAACAGGACAGGGAGGTAACCTTTTAATAAAGGCAACTGATATTCGTTTTGACGGCTCCTCACCCCAACTACAGGGAAGTGGGCTATTTTCAACCACGACTGGCTCTGGAAACGCTGGTAACGTTACTGTCGAAACCGCTCGCTTATCGGTAACAAATGGGGCAATTATTTCGGCAACCGTTGGAGCATCCGGAGACGCAGGAAATATATTTATTCGAGCATCCAACTTTGTGTACCTTGCTGGTGTTAACCCTTACACTCCAGTTTCATCTGGAGACACATCTTTTCCTCTCTTACCAAAACAAAGACCTAGCGGATCAAACGGATTGCAAAGACCGTATGTATCTAGCACCATTCAGGCAGCGGCGGCTAGACAAATTCCTTTCTATGAACAGCTATTTAACCTACCACCAACTCCTACAGGAGCGTCTGGCAGCATCACGATCGAAACACCACGCTTAGAAATTACCGATCGCAGCTACATCAATCTCAGCAATCAGGGATCACAGTCTGGAGGAACTCTAAGAATTTCTGCAAAAACAGTTGAGATTTCAAACTTAGGCGTACTAGAAGCCACCACCTTTTCTAATTTTGGTGGAGATATTGAAATTCGCTCAAACACATTGTTTCTAGAGCGGGGAGCAATTACTGCCTCTGCACTAAGTGGCGACGGATCAGGAGGCAACGTTTCCATCTTCTCCAATGTTCTCGCTGCCGTAAACGCTCCAAACCAGATCACTGCAAACTCCGCTGGGGCATTCGGAGGACGAATCCTCATCCAAGCAAAAGGGGTGTTCCTCTCACCCCAAACAATCCTAACGGCATCCTCAGAGCTTGGACCTCAATTCAGTGGTGTGGTTGAAATTCAAGCCCCAAATATTGACCTCAGTCGCGGACCTCTCACCACTCCTCCTCCAATTCAAGTTCCTCCAGTCATCTCAGTTTGCCAGAGCCAACAGTCAGCTAACCAAAGCCAACTGATCATCAGCGGTACTGGCGGCATTCCCCAATCACCTGAAGATGAACAACATAGTCGCACCGGCTGGCTTGAACAACCGGAAGCAGAGCCAGTACTTCCACCCCAAACATTCTCACCCAAACGATCAGAACAACCTGTTGAAGCTCAAGGGTGGAAATGGAATTCAAATGGCACAATTAGTCTTGTCGTTCAAACCACAAATCCTACTACCTACTCCTCACTCCAGGAACCACCTTGCATTAATCCTCTTCCAACGATCAACGACAAAATATCGACGACAACAAGTCCCCACAACACAAAAGTCTCTGGCTCTAAGTAGCTATAATCAGAACACCTTTTCCACCATCAAGTAAAGCTCTAGCTTTTGTAGATCCACTTACAAGCTTGCCCAAGCAAAATATGCTTCCCTAATCACCTGGAGTCCCTGTTCTACACATCGCTCTCGCCAAACAGGATTGGTGGGCGCAAACACTTCTACCAGTTGACGTTTTGTCCACTCATACTGATCACCCGACTCTCCCCACCAGTAAGCACGATTTTCATTCCGTAATGCCTTTACAACTTGAAGAACTGGGTAGGTGCCAAACTCCACAGTAATAAAGTCATAGCGGTCGTTGGGGAAAACCGCCTGACACCAGTCAGCAAAACTGCCACGCACTCTGTAAACCGTGTTTCCGGCAGTAGAAGAATCAAGCACGGTTTGACTGCCAAATTGCTGGCACGATCGCTGAAAGAACCCAGGATCGGACTTGTTGATCAACAGCTTATAGCTCCCTCTCCGACCTAAGCCAGTGTGGAAATCAAGGTGCAGTACATTCCGAACCCCTCCAAGCCAGCGAACTAAATTCGCCTCCAGAATTTGCTGAGTTTTGGAGGCAGCAGTTCCCCCAAAAAACAACCCTTTAGGAAAGTCATACTGACCCACGGGCAAGGTATCTTTCAAACTATTCATGCCATAACGGGCGATCAACCCCAGAGCCTTGAGTAAAAACGGTTCTAATCGAGAGGGTGGGGAAGGGGGATTGAAAAATGAGTCCAGCTTTGAATACGCTTCTGGACTCCCGTGGTAATCTTCTTCAGGTAATAGAAAATTACGATTCAGGTCTACTCCGTTTTCATTCCACCGTCGTCGCCAAGCAAATCCATAGGGATTCAGGGCGTGGATCAACACCAATCGCACACCATTTAGCTGTGAAGTCAAACACAATTGATCCTTCAGTAACGCCAGTTGCACGGCTGAACCCAGAAATCCTTCAACGCCATGCAAGCCACTGGAGACAACTAGCGCATTCTGAGGACTTTTACCAAACTCCCGAATTGCCACATCGATCGCCAGATCTTCTCCAACTGGTCCTTGTTGATTAATTGAATGAGATTCATAGTGATACCCCTCCACTTCTACGACAGAACGAAACTGATCCTGTGCCGTAGCGTAGTCTGAAGAAAAAAACTGCAAGTAGTCCATCCCTCCATTACTCCTGCATCCTCGGACTTTTCAACATTGTTTTGAGCGTGACATCCAAACTCACTGAAATGACATCTCAATCTATGAATTTAACAATTTCAAACGAACAACCCAACGAATTGCCCCCACTCCCCAAAACTATGGAAAAATAGGGTGTCCTTCTTCGCCCCCTCACAGCCCCAATGCCTGATACCCCTTCAAATGACGGCTCCAGCAATCAGGATGAACAGCTAGCATTGCCAGGAATGGAGAATTCAACTCCATCCCCACAACGTCGCCGCCGTCGCCCTGAACCGACTGGTTTGGACATCGAACGGACGGATACACGTCAGGCGTTGAGCCGCTCCCTGCATCAGAAAGGCGCAAATGAAGAAGGTCAAGCGCTGGCAACCGGGTCGATCTACGTTACGGGATTTGGGAAGAGGACAAAAGATTTCTACGCCCACTTTGGATTGACACCAGGGAATAGAGCGCAGCTGCCGCCAGAAGTGCTCCGCTTCCTAATTTGCTACGAAGTTGCAGCCAAGCGTCGCGTCGATCGCCACATTGTTCAGGCTCAAGACCAACGCGGCATCAACCGGGAGTTAGCCAATCAATGCCGCATTGCAACCCTGATCATTAAACGCGCCCTCTATTGGGCGGAATGTTTAAGCAGTCTGGAGGCAGCGGAAGCCCTCCTGCCTGAGCCTCCTGACAACTATCCGCTTAGATGATGCGTTTAAGGCTAGGTGGAGTAAAATGGAAATGCTTCGGGGAGGTTTGCATGAAATTGGTAGCGCTCAAGGAGAAAACCTATAGTATCTGGCTCATCGATCGCATTTTGGATGATCCAGACTACCCCGACCTGTCTGAAACAACCGATGAAGCATTTAAGCGATCAATCCGGTCGCGCTACGGAGATTTGCGACGCAAGCAGACCTGGGAAGCTGCATTCATAGACATTAAAGCCAATTCTCTCTATGAGCATAATGATGATAGCCGTAAGCTAGTGGAGCTAGACTTTATCGAAACTCCCAAACGCGAAGGCTATTTCTCATACATCCCCAAAATCCTGGAGAAATTTATCCTGATTAATCGGGGCATGGAGAGTATTGCGATTAGCCTGATTCAAACCCTTGAGCAAGGGCTGCAACATATCGATCGCGCAGAAATTTTAGAATTTTTGCACATTGGAAGAACCATTGCTCGGCAACTCAATCAGGAGCAGGCACTCGCCCCGGTCTATCGGCTTCTCGCACCCGCTGCCGCTTAACTTGCATCTAAAAATCTGCTTCAAGGTAGACAACCAAAGCACCCAATTGCACCTAAATTGGTCAAGTTTAGCCTCTACAACCATGCAGACCAAACCCCTTTCATCTCAACAAACCCGATTCCTCCCCTTGCAGCACGGCTTCAGGTTCTGCAACTCGTTTATCGGGCTTGGGTTGCCTTGGATCAACTCCATGCCGTGGCTGACCCGCCTGCTCAAAACTGATCCATACCGTCACGGGCTTTGCGGTGGCATGTGCTTTGCCGCGCTTGACCATTTTTGGGCAAACCGTCCCATTCCTGCGATCGATGAAGTCCCTGCCGGACCTTCTGCCCTTTATCGTTATCTCGATCGCCGCCAGGTCAACACCTATGGAAGAGGCTGGGTCATTGGACTATTTTTTCTGTGGACAGCACGCTCAGACGCTACACTCCAACGCTTAACCACTACAGAAATCAATCAAGTCAAACAGCGTCTAGATCAAGGTGAACCAGTCGTACTCGGATTGATCCTCACCCAATCTGTCCGGAGGCTAACAACCAATCATCAGGTTATTGCTTATGGCTACAGGGAAACTGAATCCGGCAGTACCCTCCAGATTTATGATCCCAGCATCCCAAACAACAACGAAATTGCAATTGAAGCAACTTTTTCTGAAACAGGATCTACACTAACTCAGCACAACAATCAGACTCATAAAAGTAGTCCGATCCGAGGGCTATTTATCATCCCCTATAAACCTATCGTTCCTCCATTATTCCAATCATAAAAGGAACCTTCAGCATTCCCAGGCATCAAAAAACGCTCAACTACTACTCTAGTACAAGCTGCACAACTGAGTGGTCTGGCAAGTATTCAAAAAATGCCTTGAACTCGACTAGAAAAACGTAGAAGGGTTTCAACACATATTTCAAAGGAGAGGAGGAATCTAAGGACAAGACAACGATCTCGCGTGTCCCCTCTTCACCGACCTTCTCTAAATGGGTAACCAAATCCAACGCTTTGAAAACATAGCCATTGCGCTTGTCTCGATAATAGCCGTTTATCCAAATAGTCAAAGACTTTGAGCCAAGGGATGCTTGCAGAGGAAGTTCGGGATGAGACAATCCTTGATCCGCAGCTTGCCTCAAACCACTATCCCGATCCATCACCAACGACAATCCCAACATCAATTCTTTGAAGCGACCATAGTAGCCTTCCAAATCCTCCAGGTGTTCCCTGGCTGCGACAGGTACTCGATGACGGCTAGTCATCAGCGCCAACGTAAACTCACTCCACGCCTTCTGAGTGATTGCGACTGCCTGGATAAATCGAATGAGTGATGTCAGAGTCCAGCGACGGTGATCATCCAATACCGTATTCAACAATTGCTCTCCCTCTAACATCTCAATTCCAATCCGTATAACCTCATTGTTCCTACTCAGCCAACCACCTTTTCTTTAAACAACTTTCCTGCGCTAAAGGCTGGGACTATTGTTGCTGGAATCTTAATTGGCTGCCCTGTAGAAGGATTTCGTCCTTCCCGTGCTTGCCGCTCTCTTGGCTCAAAGGTACCAAATCCAACTAATGTCACTTTATTTCCCCCCGCGACAGACTCCATAATCACATCGAGAACAGCAGTAAGTATGACATCCGCATCTTTCTTAGTCACTCCTGCTTTCTGTGAAATCTGATCAACGAGTTCGCCCTTATTCATAGTTCACTGCCTCAAAATGCTGCTGTGATTATACTTGAGAAACTTGGAATGCAACAGGCTACCGCCTGTCACTCCGGCGTATATATAGTACACACGTTCAGAAAATTTGTACTACTGACCATTATTCTGCCCGAACAACGGGCGATCGCATCATCCCAACCCAGTAAACACTCATCATGACCGCTAACCAATGGCTCACCCTGGAAGCAGCCGCTGAAGCGGTTTCAGTTCCCATCGAAACCCTACAATCTCATCTCAGCGACCCTGCTCCCGAAAAAAAGTTTCAACCGCACGGACTTTTATTTGATCGAACTCGGTGGAAAAACAAAGATCTGCAATTTCTGCAATTACTCAGTTCATCTCCACTACAAGCTGCCACTACTCCAAATTCAGAACGAACCTACCGCTGGGAGAATACCCCAATTCGGTTAGAGGTTACCTGGCTACCGCTTGATTCAAATACTCAAGATCGACAGGTTCTGATCTGGGCAACCAGCTATGACGACTTTCCAGTTTGTAATCTACTGACAGAATCAGAGTTGGGAAAGCTGCCCCTCCCTCTAAATCAACTGCTTGATCAGCTCAAAGCAGACCTGTCTGTTCGCAAAATTCGTTATCAACAGAAACAGACAAAGCCAAAGAAATCAACTTCCTCAAGCCCTTCTAGATCCTCTACCCAACCAATGACTCCCCAACCATCAACATTGCCTACTCAACCTAAACAACCGACTGCCAAAGACACCCAAATCTCCTTTTTCTAAGCTATGGATACGATCACTGAAGACACTGTTTTAGTCGTCCTGGAAGGGCAACAGCATCACATTCGCCGCACGATCGCAGAGAACGATGAACTGTTACGCCGATTACTCAGCCAAATTGGTCCGGAGCTGGCAGGAGCCGAAATCAAACGAACCAATGGGGTAATCGAAGTTGTACCGAAAAAAGGCACGAAAGGAAATCAACCTGCAATCACCTCGGAAGCTCTCAGTTATTTGGACACCGCTGAAAGCAATATTGACCCTGCGATCACGGCTTGTTTAGTGATTCAACAAACGGAACTCGCTGAAGGGTTCAACCCGGAACAAGCACTCAGATTAGATGAGTACATCACCCACACTATTTCAGAATCACAGCGCTGGCAGGCTTCCATTCAACAAACACTCCGTCGTCTAGACAATGCCGCATCCGCTTCCAAAATTCCCTTTGGGTTCTGACTATGCCAACTCTCCCTCTGACTGCGATCGATGCCATTGGGCGGTTGCGATCCTACAACCCTCGTCTCATCCTTAACCACGAGGCAGCCTTTGACTATCTAACCCATCGCCAAATCAGCTATCGTCTGTTGCATCTCTACAACACGTTCTTCCCAAGTAAGCTAGCAGCTAGCACAAAACCAGGATTTCCAAGACGCTGTGATGGAGAAGCAATCCATAGCGAACGGGAAATTGAATTTTTCCAATTACTTGATAAACACTGTTTTCCGCTTTCTCCGTGGACACTCGATCAAGCGTACGATCGCCTCATTTATGAGATTCCAATCCTCGACATGGGTGTTGACTGGCATGAAGAAGATGCGTTTGAAGCCCTCAAACCTGAATGGCTTGTGCTCATCCCACTAACAGAAGAAGGACGCTACTGGTTTGAACAAGTCGATATGGATTGCATTGAATGGTATGAAACCGAGTTTGGCATCGACATTGACTCAATTCAGCATCCCAGTAAGATTCCAGCTAAGCTGCTGCGCCTTCGTTGTTTACAAGCAGGCTCTCCATTCAAATTCCTACCGCTTACCTTAGCTGTTCTGGATAAATCTACCAACAATCTTTGGCTTGATGCTCTTTCCAATGAAGCCTTCTATGGAACGGAATGTGAAACCAGTTTGCCCTGGTCCGTTTCTGCGATTCAAACCCTTCAGCGCCAGTGGAAGAAGGCAAACCACCTGATGAATCAATGCTACATCCTCACCCAGTGGCTGGCACAAGATCTGCCAAACCATTTCCACCAACTGCTTGACCTATGGAACCAGCCCTATCCACCAACGACCTGCAAGCCGTTGAAGCCGCGCTAATTCGCGATTTCCTTATCACTCGTCCGGAGGAAGCCAAACGGATTGATGCCGCGATTTATATCTTTGAGGCGGTTGGACATTACCTCTATCAACGCCGAATCAGCATTGAGCCTTTAACGTACCGCTACAAATGCATATCCCCAGACACCCTTCGTATCGCCTTCGACAACACCTCCATCGATTCGGGATGGATTCCCCCTGGGGTTGTTCGTTGCGGAACCAGCATTGGCGGCAGATGGGCAGTCCTATTCATTCCCCCAACGCACCATACTATTGACTTATCCTATGCAGGCAAAATTACAATTCCCTTACCTGCCCTCGCCTTGATTGGACTGGAGCGAACGTATTGGATATGCGCGATCGCGGGTGAAACTTTTGATCCCTCAGCATTGTGTTATCACGCACCTCTACCGAATGTTTATGACTCCCTAAAAATTTGCTGGGGATCAAACACTCCGGCGATCGCCAGTCCTCAAACGCTCCCTGAAGCTTGGAATGACTTCATCACAAGTCCATTTTCAAATCATTTGATTCATGGCAAATCCACGAGCAAAAAGTACCAATTTGACATTTGCAAGCAGCTAATCGCCCTGCATCAGAACCGGACAAAGCGTTACCCCAGCAAAACACTTGTCCCTCTTGATCAAGACCCAACCACCCTCGATCGTCTGATCACCCACCTCCTAACTCATGAATGACATCCAAACCGAGCTATCCCGCATCATCGGACACAAATTTGCTGACTCAGAGCGGCTCCCTGAGCACACCAGTACAGGCTTTGAATACATCGTTGGCAGTAACGGAATCTTCGTCCGAGCGATCCGTCCCGGCATTCAGGTCACTATCCCCGTAAGTACCCATCAACAACCCCTCAAAGGGCTGGCAGACATCAAACTGAACATTGAGATTGCCCCTAAAATTCCTGAGCCTCTGCTGCTGGAGATGTGGAGCCTTGCCTGTCAAGCCTGTGCCACCCAATCTCTGGAAATCCTGTTTCATCTCACCCTCGAACAGGAGCGCTGGAATCTGACTGTACCCGATCAACAGCAAAGCCCCAATCAGTGTCAGCCCACAAATACCAGCTATGGGTCTACCGCCCATCGGGCAACCGTCGAAATTCATTCCCACGGACACCTACCAGCGTTCTTCTCTCCCACAGATGATCAGGATGAAGCGACCGGATTTAGAGTCTACGGGGTGCTTGGCAAAGTCCGTTCCTCCCAACCTGAGATGGTGTTACGAGTCTGTATTTTTGGACATTGTTGTCACCTGCCCATTCATCAGGTCTTTGACATTGAACCGGGTACAACATTCTTATTTGACTTGACTCAACACCATCTTCAACAACACAATTCTCTTCCCTTCTACCAATGCCCACGCCATGAACAAACCCCTGAGTTACGACTGCCTTGAAGCCGTTCCCGTTGTGCTTCTTCCTCACCAGCATGTTCACTTTTGGATTGTTGGTTGCGGTGGTACAGGCTCTTTTCTGGTACAGCTCATTATTCGGATTTCGCGATCGCTGGTTGGTAGTGGAAAATCGTCTACCCTGACATTAGTAGACCCGGATCAGGTTGAACTTAAAAATGTGATCACTCGTCAATGTTTTTGCGAAGCTGAGATTGGACTTAACAAAGCCAAAGCCTTAGCGGCTCGTTACTCGCTTGCATGGACGTGTGAACAACTGACCATTGAAGCCATCCCGGAAAAGTTTGACCCTCGCTGGTTGAAGCACCCCTTCAATACCCTAACTATACTGCTGGGCTGCGTTGATAATGCGGCTGCCCGTCGAACATTGCACGCTGCTTTGGCTGACAACCGCTATTACACCGCCCAGCATCTGTGGTATCTCGATGCTGGAAATGGCGATCGCTGGGGGCAGGTGTTGGTTGGCAGTAGTCATTCAACTCAGCTCAAAGACTATCAGTTCAGCGAACTTGGATGCCTCCGCCTCCCAGCACCCGGTATTCAAGCACCCGAATTATTACTCGACAAATCAGAAGAGCAGGAAACTTCTCAATTATCCTGTGAGGAACTGGCACTATTGAACCAGCAAAGTTTAACGGTAAATGCCCAATCAGCCACCCTAGCCGCTGACCTGGTGCTTGAACTGGTCACGGGCAAACTGACCCAATTTGCGGTACACTTTGACCTCAAAACTCGCACAACCAGAGCCAAATATATTACTCAATCTGCGATCGCTGCAATCCTACCTGGCTCAACCGCTCCTACCCAGGCTGCCTAAACCCTGAATCTCTCATGCCTCGACTTCAAAATCATCCTCACCCCGACTGTCCTTCCTGTGGCAGTCGTGACACCCGACGCTTATCTACCCTCTATGAAGAGGGGACTGCATCATTCAATATCAACGGCTTTTCCTGGAACGGTGGCATTTTTGCTGGTGGCGGGAACCACACCACCCATCTTGCCAGACGCATTGCCCCTCCATTCAGAGCAAACCCCGGTGCCCGCTGGATCTGGGTCGGGCTACTCGGTTGGCTTCTGGCAGTGATCGCCCATTATGCGATCGGGCTTGCGATGGTTGCGATCGACGTTGTCTTCCATCCTCCCCTGGCAATTCAATTCATCATGGGTACCATTCTGCAAGGGTTGGGACCAGCAACGATTGTCGCCATCATTCTGATCTCCCTCTGGGCAGTTTGGAAGCGAAACCAGGTGAACCAAGAGTACGATAAGGAAGTCTATTTCCCTGCCTATGACCACTGGCAGCGATCGTACCGATGTAATCGTTGTGGTTCTGTTTTCGATCCAGCCAGTTCCAACTCCTGATTTAACTCTGCTGACATGAACTCCTTACCTCAACTCAAGTAAGCATCCGCAAAGCAGTATCAGTAGGCTCACTCAGATCGAAACAACCCGTTAATCTCATCACAAGTTAAGATTTGTATACAGTTTTTTCCAATGTCTAATTGTTTTGATTTCTTTTCATACAAAGTGATGCCATACTCGGACAAGGTTTCAAAGGATGATGCGGTATGGCATCGATGCCCTCCAGTCCCAAGATTTATCACATAACCCATGTAGACAATCTGCCAAGCATCGCAATGAACATGGGATTGGTTTCAGATGCAAACCGTATTGCGAATGGACTCACCTGCTCCCTTGTAGGAATGTCGAGTATTAAGCAACGCCGCCTCAGCGAAATAGAGGTTTCTTGCCATCTAGAAACAACGGTCGGACAATATGTGCCGTTCTACTTCTGCCCACGCTCCGTCATGCTCTATATTTTGCACATGGCGAATCATCCGGAATTGACTTATCGAGGCGGGCAGCAGTCCATTATTCATCTTGAGGCTGACCTCACTAAAGTAATGAACTGGGCAAATGCAAATGGGGTGCGTTGGGCATTTAGTGATGGTAATGCGGGTGCTTACATAACCGCTTTTTATAAAAATTCAGCGGATCTCATCCACCTTAATTGGTCTGCCATTGCCTCCACAGACTTTCGAGATTCCAAGATTAAGGAAGGTAAACAAGCTGAGTTTCTGGTCTTTGATATCTTTCCCTGGACACTGATCGACAAAATTGGGACAATCGATAGTACTATAGCAGCGAAAGTTCAGACAGCTTTGGTTAACATCGGGCATCAGCCTGTTACCGTTGTAGAGCCGAGTTGGTATTTTTGATCGGAGAGGCTAGACCCATGATTAAGCTGACTCAAGGAGACATCTTAAAAGCCGATGCTGAAGCATTGGTTAACACCGTGAATTGTGTCGGTGTTATGGGTCGCGGTATCGCACTGCAATTCCGCAAAGCCTTTCCAGAAAACTTCAAAGCTTATAAAGCGGCTTGCGATGCTGGACAGGTGCAACCAGGCAAAATGTTCGTTTATGACCTCAATCGCTTATATAATCCACGCTTTATCATCAATTTCCCCACTAAACGCCACTGGAAAGGTAAAAGCGGCATCGAAGATATTGAGTTGGGGCTTGAAGCCCTGATAGCTGTCATACAGCAGCATCAAATTCACTCCATAGCAATTCCCCCACTAGGGTGCGGCTTAGGCGGTTTGAACTGGGAAGAAGTGCGATCGCTGATTGTCGAAGCCTTCCAATCCCAGCCAGAGGTAAATGTACTTTTGTTTGAGCCTACTGGGGCACCACAGGCTAACGTGATGGTCAAAGAAAGCAAAGTGCCGAATATGACGGTTGGACGAGCTGCCTTACTAGGACTCATGCGTCGCTACTTGGCAGCCGTGATGGACCCGACTGTTACCCTGTTGGAAATTCACAAGCTGATGTACTTTATGCAAGAGGCTGGTGAACCATTGCGCTTGAAGTATCAGAAGGCTCCTTACGGACCCTATGCTGAAAACCTCCGCCATGTTCTTAGCCACATTGAGGGGCATTTCATCAGTGGCTATGGAGATGCCGAAGATTGCCCAGACAAGCCACTAGAATTGATGCCTCATGCATCTGAACAAGCTGAACTATTTCTGACACAGCATGAAAAAACTCAGCAGCGGTTTGATCGCGTTGCAGATCTCATTAAAGGATTTGAAACGACTTTTGGCATGGAGCTGCTGTCTACTGTTCACTGGGTTGCTACGCAAGAAAAAGCTGCAACGGCAGAAGAAGCCGTCACTAAAGTTCACGCATGGAGCGATCGCAAACAAATGTTTGAATCTCGCCACATTCATTTAGCTTGGAAGCGTTTAGATGAAACAGGATGGTTAGCGTAACTGGTTGTGGCGTTAGCATCTTTGAAAGAACCAGATAGCTTCATAATCTTCAACTCATAACTCAAAACTAAAAACTGCTACCGCAGCGATTGGGGGATTCCATTGAACTCTCTCCTATGTCTGACTTTCATGACATCCCAATCTCTTACTTACGGTTACTGAAAACCTATTTACCCAAACTCTACCGCCTAAAAATTCAAACGCTTCGAGATTTAATCTATTACTTTCCAAAGACCCACACAATTTTCAAACGAACCAAACTGATCAACGTTCGTGAAGGGGAATTTGTCACCATCATTGGGTACATTCAATCTCACCAGATTACAACTGTCCGATCAGGCAAGCTAACGATTCAACGCTGGGTAATCTGCAACGCATCCAAGACTGCGTTCATTCAATGTACCCATTTCCATCACCATGATCGTTATCAATCTGAACATTGGCGGGAAGAGCAACAGAATTTCTACCGTATTGGGCGAATTGTTACGTTGTCCGGGAAAACCAAAATAGACTCCTACACAAATAAGTTGGCGATCGATGCCGATGAGGTACGCATCATCGACCTTGCTGGAGAAGCATCCTCCCTACCAGGTACACAGATTCAACCCGTCTATCCTCTAATACGGGGAGTAACGACCGCTCTGCTACAAGAATGCTTACGCTGCGTTCTGAACCACATCACCCTTGCAGATCCATTGCCATTCAAAGTGCGAAAACGCTACGACTTGATAGACTTGCAATCAGCCATCACCGAAATCCATTTTCCGCAAAAGCCCTCAACCCTCAAAGCTGCCCGCCAACGCCTTATTTTCGATGAATTTTTCTATCTCCAACTTGGACTGCTGCAACGCCGTCAAGTCAGGCAGCAAACCCAACGTCAACCTCTCATCCTAGATCAGGACTCCTTGAGATCGTTCTACCAGGCACTTCCATTTTCCTTGACCCATGCTCAACAGCAGGCGATCGCTGAAATCCACCAAGACCTTCAGTCCTCAACCCCCATGAACCGACTTCTTCAAGGTGATGTTGGTTCCGGAAAAACCGTAGTCGCCAGCGCCGCGATCGCCACCGTTGTCCAAGCGGGCTACCAGGCTGCGCTCATGGTTCCTACCGAGATTCTTGCTAATCAACATTACCAAACGCTGCGCCACTATCTACAACCCCTGAACTGCACAGTTATGCTGTTAACCGGATCAGCCTCTTCCACTCAACGTACTCAAATCTACCAAGCGCTCCAGTCCGGCACTCTATCCGTTGTTGTCGGAACTCATGCCCTGATTCAAGAGGCTGTCCAGTTCAATCAGTTGGCTCTGGCTGTAATTGACGAGCAGCATCGCTTTGGAGTCGAGCAACGCGAACTTCTCCAAAAGAAAGGTGACTGCCCACACCTGCTCTCCATGACAGCCACTCCCATCCCTCGTTCACTTGCACTGACTCTATATGGGGACTTGGAAATCAGCAGCATCCACGAGCACCCTCCTGGACGACAACCAGTTCAAACCGCGATTTTGGATGCAGATAGTCAAACCCATGCCCTTCAGCGAATTCAGGAACAAATTAGCCAGGGGCATCAGGCATACATCATTCTGCCACTGGTTGAGGAATCTGAGAAAACAGACCTTAAAGCTGCGATCGCAGAGCATCGACACCTACAAACCAACATCTTTCCACAATTTCAAGTCGGACTATTGCATGGCAAGATGTCCGCCGCTGAAAAAGAGGCTGCCATCAAAGCTTTCCAAAGCAGACAGACACAAATTTTGGTAGCAACTACGGTTGTGGAAGTCGGGATTGATACACCCAACGCGACTGTAATCGCGATTGAACATGCCGAACGGTTTGGGTTGTCTCAACTCCATCAACTACGTGGGCGAGTTGGTCGTGGTAATGCTCAATCCTATTGCTACCTGATCAACTACTCCACCAAACCTGAAACCTTCCACCGACTTCAAATTCTGGAATCTTCTCAGAATGGCTTTGATATCTCAGATCATGATCTCAAATTTAGAGGACCCGGTGAAATTTTGGGTACAGCCCAGACCGGTGTTCCCAACTTTGTTTTCGCTGACCTGATCAAACATCAGACTATCCTTCTGCAAGCGCGAGAAGCCGCAGCACTAGTTCTCGCCAGCCGCGAAAAGCTGAAAACCTGGGAGTTACTGAATACTGAAATGCATCAACGGTATCAACTCCAAGCTACCGCTTGTTAGTCCCGTCAGAAAGTATTGCACTTACACTTTCATACCCTATAACCCGCTATTCATGAACAAGCTAGTTCCCGTCAATTACAAAAATGATGTCTTCGAGGCAATTCAGCAGGTTAAGACATTCGATAACTTTGCTCAACTGCTGAAAATCGTTCGCGATCGCCTGATAATTCATGATTACCAGGGAGCAGAAATTCTGCTTACCCTCATTCTCTCCCAATACCATGAAGCGCTGGGTCACCTCCAGTATCATTTGCATAACACTGCCCTACATGCCATTGAATCGTGCCAAACCGAACCAGAGGCTTACAACACACTTGCAGCAGCTAATCAGATAGCATCTCCTACCATCAAAATCCTACTTGCTGCGGTTGAAGAGTTGTCTCAAACCGATCTTCAGCGCCTGATCACAATCGCACACGGACTGCGTTGGAGTGAAGACACTCGACACACGATTGAACTAATCGAGCAGGATTTCCGCAGAGCTGGGCAATAGACTTCTTCACCGGCGCTACTGCGCCTCTTGGATGAAGCAAGTCTGAATATCTGCATGAAATACTTCATCCAACTGATTCAGTTCATTCATAACTACTGCCGCCAACAAATCTCCAAACTAACAACCTCCAAACGAGAAATCCATTCACTGGCTCAACTTGAATTTGACATTGAAACCCGCAACGACTATTACCATAGCTGCGGGAGGTGGTAATGGTGCAAAGAAAACCAGTACCCCGCTCGATCATGATGCAATCCTTAAAAGGAATTAGCATCCTGTCCGCACGAACTTGGCGGCAGTTAGAGACCGCCGAGTCAGAGGAGGATCAATCTCGCATCCTCACAGAACTGTTGGAGTTACAAGAAAGCCAGGAATCAGCCATTGATGCCTTTGCCGAACTCGCTGATCAACTGGATGCAGAAATTACAGCCATCAAAGCACGTAAACAGCATCTTGTTGAGAAACACGATCGCGAGATTGAACGACTGACCAACCTCCGCGATCGACTCGACCAAACCGTTCTCGACATGAATGAGTCTGGTCTTCTCAGCTCAGACTCTCCAGGACAAACCCGTCGAATTAGGGTCAAGGAGAACCCACCCTCCTGCACTGTTGTTGATGAATCTCAAATTCCCGAAGAGTACCTCGCCAAGAAAGAGAAGGTTGAATATAAACCCGACAAAACCAAGATTATCAAAGCCTGGACGAAAGGGACACCTGTTCCGGGCACCTATGTTTACCGCAAACGCCGGGTTGAGTATAACCTTGCCACCACCATCGGACAGATTAAAGACGACATTCAGCAGTCTTTGCTGAACTGACGATAGGGAGTATGAAACTCCTTCTCAAACACCCTGCCACCTGTCAATCAGCCACCCAACCTTTTCCTATGGAACCCCACAATGACCTCTACCCCAGTTCTCCTGAAACTATCCGAGAACGATCGGATTCATCATGAAATCCGCAATCGAATACTGATCCTTAAAGCAGGCACCAGCATCAAAATTCTTGTCCCGATCACCAACGACCTGTTCCAATTACTGCGACAGCTTCGTGTTGACGTAGCAGACGCTCTAGTTACAGGCGTTGCAGACGAGGAACTTGGAACCGTAGAACCGCTTCTGCTACTAAGACAGGGGTTGAAAGCATCAAATTAATTCAACCCCATCGGGTTGATTCAACCGTTCTTCAATCTCCTCGTTGGCAGCGGTGTAGCGGTGAGTGGGACGACCAGAAGGTATCCAATTTACAAGCTGCTGATCCAATTCATGAACAATTTCAACTTCACCTTCCTCGTAGTCTGCCGCATCTGAACAAACGATTGGGTTGCCCTGCTCATCAACCGGATGATATCCCTGTTGGCTAGAAACATAGGAATACAGCTTCCTGGTATGAATGTGGCGAAACAGGTTCTGCTTCTCCTCAACTGGAACAAATACAGTCATTGGCACATACCTCTCAAATTTCCCTTAACGATAACGCTCAAACCTCCTGCTTGAACACTCGTTATGATGACAGTAGGGATACGTGCCGGACTCGTTCTAATTTTTTCAACCACACCGCAATCCCACACCTTTACCTACACTGCTATGGTCGAAACCGTCTTTGTCAAGGAGGGACTCAATGTCCCCATATTTCATGCATCCAGGAACAATGGGAAGGGAGAATTCGCATCCGAACCCTTAACCCTGAAGAACTCTGTTCTAAAAAATATGTTCTCTCCAGTCCAACTCAAGTCTTTGGTGTTGGTCAAACTTGATGATAATGACAAGGAGCCTCAACGACTGGCTCCTCGAATGTTTGCAGACGGAATAGCTCGTAGCCTGATTTTTAGCAGTGGCGATAATCACTACTTTGGCAGTGAAGAACTACGCCTGCATTTCCACAAAGCCAAGCGAACGTTAGGACAGGCGCAAACTATTTCCCCCCTGTTCAAATCTCAACCCGATGCAGCCTGTCGATATGGTGGACTATTAGTGAGTGACTGCTTTAAGGGTATCAGTACGATTGAGAACATCAAAGTCAAAATTGTTGATTTTGAAGATCCTAACGATGCCCATTACCAAACGGGAGACTGCCACGGCAAAGTTTCTCCCCAGCTCGCTCAGGCTCTCGGTGGCGATCGCAATGCTCCCTTCCAATTCCGATTTGCGTGGCTTCAGGAATGGGCAACCGGAAATCCTAACGAACCCCAAAACGGATTTCTGGCAAAGGGAACCTTGCTCCCAAATGCTAAATTGACCGAAGCCCAAGGGTATGACATCATCTTAGACCGCTCCTCGATTAAAGGAATTAGCAAGGAGGTCCTCCAGGATTGGATCCCCTGTGGAAACTACGAGATTCCAGTCGCAGTCATTGGAAATCGTAACAACGCCAAAGCAACCAGTTATGACAGTAGCTGGCAATTCAACTGCTGGTACTCGGAAGACGCTGTACTCAAAGATCTCGGACCGATTACCCGTGAAAAAGCTGAAAAACTGGCAGACATCCAACGCAATCCGCTAGCACTGGCTCATTACATTGTGGCGGAGTACGACAAAGAACAACAACGACGAATTGAACAATCCCAGGATGGCGAGGAAGATTCGGGGTTTGGCAGAGACAACCTGCCCAACGATCAGCAAGAACAGCGCATGATCACCATCCTACGGGCTGACAAGCATGGGGAACTCCTGTCTCACCCCAAAGTTACCAGCTTCATGCGTGAGTATGTCGCTGGGAAGTGGAAAGATCTTGCGATCAAAAGCGGGTTCCAGCACAGCTCTGGTATGGCACTTCCTGCTTCTCACTTAGAACGAGGAACCGTTTGCATCCCCCATCTACCCGAAGGGGATGTTATTGTCACTCGATACCCGATCGTATCCAAAGACAACATCCGCCTCTACAACAACATTCATCATCCCAAACTCAATCGAACCAAAAACGTTATCTGGATTAATCCCAAAGATGCAGAGGAATACCATCAGGGAGACTTTGATGGCGACCAATTTGTCTGCACTTCCGCTAGCAAATTACCCACTATTACCAAGGAAACTCTCCGTGCGGGGGAGCCAGGGCAATACATTCCGGTTCTCCAACGCCCCAAGAAGGCATACAACGAAATTACCGATGAACAAGGCAACCGAGCCTATACCAAACTGCACGAGGTTGCTTTTGCTGCCAGCCAAAATAGCGTTGGACTGATTGCAACCAATATTGGACGGGTGCAAGCCTCAGTTCCCGCTAAAGGTGAAACCTCACGCCTCTTTGAACGACGGAAGCAAGAACTGCTCGCTCGTCTCATGCCCGCTCTACAAGTTGAAGTGGATTACACCAAAAACGCGGAGCGGTTTGAAGACATTGATGTCGTCACCTTGCCAGATGGTACTGAACACCCAATCAATGGGCACCGCTTATTACAAGACTGCAAAAAGTGGGCAGAACAACATCCCAGCCCATTTTTTGATTTCAAGAAAGATGAGGATAGGAGGTTATACCGCACCTACCCCATGCCTGCTGATCAAGGCGGATCGCTTTATGTTCTGTCTCGTGAGATCATCAATCCTGCCTGGGAAGCCACTCATCTCCATGCGATCGATCGCCATCACTTCCGTTACCTATTTCCCGAACAGGTGGAAGACCTTAACGTCCCAGATTGGGCAAAGGAATGTGCGGTGGAAGCAGATGACTGGGCAAAATCCTTAAAAGACCGGGCACAGGAAGCCACTTACGAGATTGCTCAACGAGTTGGGGGCGATCGCAAGGTATTTAACGAGGAGTTAGGAAAGCTCTACGATAGCTTTCGTGTTGAATTCAATGAACTGTTTCCGACTCTTGAAGAAAAGATGGTTGCGGCGGCGGCCGTTTGGAACAGCCAGCACACACGCCCAGATTTGTATCGACTGCGGCAAGAATGCCTGGAGGTTGCAGAAACCCTCCCTATCACATTTGGGTTGGAGGAAAATTATGTTGTCCCCAGTGAAGCACTCCCCCAGGACGCTTATGTTCTCAGTGTTCCATTTGGTGAACGAGCCACTCAATGGAAAATGGATTTAGACGATGCCGGGATACCCTACGACGCTGCTATTCATCCATCCCTGCCAATGATTGAGTTTGTGTTCAAAACCATTGAATCGGAAAACATTCAGGTACTTGAGAACCTGTTTGGGGAGAGCATCATTGACTTGGACGAGTTGGACATTCCAGACGACCTGCGGATCATTGCCCCAGAAGATCACGATCGCTGGGTCGAACCCATTGACTCTGTTGGCACTGGCGCTCTCGCTTTCAACCTATGCGCCGAACAAATCGCTCAACGACTACAGGAGAAGGAACTTGAGCCTCTAACCATCACTGGTATTCGTCGCAATGAACTGGCTGACGAAGATTTTACTAGCACCCATTGGGCAGACCAGTCGTTCACTTGCCAGGTAGGGCAACTCGAACTTGACCGGGAGCATCCAGACTACCTCCGATACAATGGTGCCGCAGTTGTCCAGGTTGAAGGAAAAACGCTTGGCATTTTTGCTGAGGAATCTGCAAAACTGGCAATTGGTGCAACATTCGAGGCAGCGCTTCAACCCAAAAGCCGCTCCGCCATTTTTCTGGAAGTGATTCCTGGTTCCGTTCAATTGCCAAATGATATACAGGAGAACTTTTCAGAAGATCCGATCACCAATGAATGGCGCGATCGCACTGCATTTACCAAGCACCTATTGAGCGCGATTCAACAAACCTATGTCCAACATACCACTGGCAATCCCGAACCTCTAACTCCAGTAGGCGTTGGAGAATGGACAGCTTACGTTCGCCCAAACGGGGATATCACCATCCGAACGCTAGACCGAAAAACAGTGTTCAAGGGAAACCTTGACACCCAGGAAGTCTTAATCCCACTCTCCGATGAGAATGTCGAACAGCTTAATCATATGATCGATAGTCAACCCCAAGAAAAAACCGAACTCTCCTTTGCTTCTGTGAATTCCTACAATCGCGATAGTACACAACCAGTAGCGATTAAAACTGGCATTCAGATAGATTGAGCCACAATCACTACTCACATTTCCATACCACACAAGAAACCGAGTCATGTTTATCGGCTCGGTTTCTTATTTCTTGATCTAAAGCTATTCTCTCCACCAAAGCTGCAAAATTAGACATTTACATTCTTATACACTTATAGAAGTACATTTTTACCGATTACCAAGTTACAAAATTACATACTTACATATTTACCAAGCAATCGATTTAAATAGCTTTTCTGATTCGTTCTATTTCTAGAATCTCACAAAGACAAGGGATACAAGCGGTGATATAAATCCTAAAGTAAATCTAAAATTATTAGAAATAGAACATAATAACGCACACAATCTTCAAAACCTTTTCTATAAATAGAAGGAGAGGGCAACAGAATTCGATGAATAAATTCAGGCTGAAATAAAGTAATTCATCACTTCTTTCTCTCAACCCTTCACCGATTACAACCTTCGGCGAAGCCACCAGAATTTCTATCCATTTCACAGTCGGAAGAGTTTTAGCAACTCAACCCATACACGCATCCATTACAAGTTATCTCTCTGGCTTTCGGAAAATTCACTGTCCTCACAGATGTGTGCATTCAATTCTGCACTCGAGAAAATGTCCTATGGCAAAGTTGGCAAACCGCGATCGCTCTACTAAAGAAACAAAACAGCCATCGAAACGGCAATCGTCCAAATTCGCCGCCAAGTCTTCTGCTGAGAAAGAAACAAAGTACATCCAAGACCCCAAGAAGCTACGGCACATCGCTAATCATCTAGATGGCTTCATTAAATTTACTCAGGAGCAAAATCAGTCGTTTGGATCCTGGACAGAGGTCAAGGATACCTTTGAAGGCTATAGCGAACAGACTGGCAAAGCTCGTGTTGGAATGGATCTATGTGAAGACGAAACTGGTGAGGTTCGAGGGTTTCGATTCTTTCTCAAAAAAGAACCTAGTCAAACTGTCACAGGAGCAAAACTGATTAAATTTCTAGACTTGGACTCAGAAAAGCACCCGTTTGTTCCATCACAGCTTCAAGAGGCATTGGATATTGAGTTTGCAGAAGCAGATCTTGAAGAACTCGACCTTGACGTAGATGGTGAAGACCTCGCGAATGATGATCTCAACAATGAACTTGAATCTGATGAAACAGAACTACTGCAAGCATTCAATGAGGACGACGAATTAACCCCGGACTTCAGCAACAACAGTAATCTAGTTTCTCAAAAACCAAGAACCAGAGCCGCTCCCCCTCGCTCTGTCAGCAAAGCGGATGCCCAGCGATGGAAAGACTCCCGTGATATCCATTCTGTAGATAATCTGGGCAATAGCATGGCAAAACATGGCTCTGAACTTAACGGCATCAGTTTAGCGGGTGTCGCCCTTCAAGCTGGAATTGCAGGCACAGCCGCTCTAGCAGGGGATGATTTAGACCGCCGCCTCAACCGTCTCCAAAAACGAATTATTGAAACAGGTAAACGTGTAAATACTCTTGGTGAAGAAGTTGAAGGACTAATCGGTTTCCCCGCTCTAGATGAAATCGAAGAAACAGTAACTCCTCAACCTGAGCAGCCTGAGCAAGAACACCTTCAAGAACGAACCCAGGCAACCGTCAACGCAACAATTTCAGAGGCAGATCCAACCAATCCACTTGCCAGTGCATCCAATGTCCTTGGCAAACAAATTAATCAGATTGAATCTACACTCAACACCCAAAATCAGACTGAGCAACCCCTTGAGCCACTCGGTTCTCTAGAGTTAGATCCGCGATCAGATATAGAACAAAAGCTGGTTCAAATTGAAGATTACCTCAACAAACTCAATGAACGGCTCGATCGCCTCGAAGTCAAGCTGGAGGAACTGAAAGAACAGTTAATTCAGCAGGGACAATCTCCCCAATTAGAGGCAGGGGAGTCTACAACTGAGCCAGTTATCCCCACAGAAGCCAAGTCTGAGGTAAGCCTCAACCCTTCAGCCGAAACATCAACCCAAGAAACAAATTCCCAAAATGGTTCCAACACCAGGCACTATAGCTTGAATCAACGCCCTTCCTTATCACAAAAAGACCAACATCTTGTTACCCAGACAGTAGAAGCCGTTGAGGTTAAGGAATCTCCAGTTGCAGACGCACTACTGCGCTATGCCTGGGTGACTCAGGAGATCAGTCAAAACAGGGCAACTGACGGTATCCCACTATCCGACACTAAAGCACTTTATCTGAATCAGAACACAGGAAATGCACATGTCCTGATTGTGGATAACAACGGTGCTGCGGCATTCGACGCATTCCGCATCAACGACAAGCAATGGACAGTCAAAACCGAGGCAGGCTTGTCTGAGGCAGATAAAGCCGGAATTCTAAAGCTTCCTCAAACTCGTGAAACCTATGAATCAGAGGCAACCGCTCAAGACTTCGTGGAACTGTTGAAGACAAAAATGCCAGATTTATTTGACCCCAATACTCCTGAAAATCAACGCAATGCTGAAGTTGGAGGTCAAGATGACCAATCCGACTTTCGATTTGAAGTCACTCCTATGAAAGGCAATCTGTACCTCATTGAAGGATTTAACGCAAAGACAGAAGAACCTGTCTTCGATGCAATCACAGAACGCGCACTTGGTCGGATAGCGAGCATTCGCCAGAACGACATTTCCACTCACTATCTGCAAGCGGTCATCGACCCGCTACTTACAGAGCAGAAGCAACCCGTTTCCTCTGAGGAACCCAACGAATACAGGGAACAACAGACAGAAGCTACACCAACCAGAACAACTAAACAAGTTGAGCTGTAGTAGACAAACTTTAGCAATCCATTGAACCTATGCAATTGCAATCAGACCAACATGACTATCCAAAACTTATTTCCACCCGTCGTTCTAAAAATGACAACAAAGCCAAGAACTTGGCTTTCGGTGCATTAGCTGCGTTCGTCATTCTTTACGTCGGATTTCGCGATCCTTTACTGCTGTGTGCTTTGAGTGCTGCTGCACTGATTGCCTCTAGCGTCTGGTTTGTTGGACATTCTATTCCAGCACTGGAACGTCAACTCAGAACTCGTTTTAAGTTTTGGCATGTCCTCACCGCTATTTTCGCAGTCGGAATCTTCTTAGACCTATCCACCCCAGCACACGCTGTTTTTCTAGGCGGACTAGAAACGTTTGTGACCAACGTTGTCACAGATACCGCAGCCGCTTCAGGCGGCGAAGGAATTCCCGAAGACGTTGTTCATCTGGTTTTCAATTTATTCCGAATTGCATTTCTGCTACTGGTCGTTGCTGCTTCACTTTACGCTTACAACCAAGCACAACAAGGCAATGACTGGCGACCTATTGTGACTCAAGTTTCGATCGCCATTGCCATTGTGATTGCAGTCGATGTTTTGACCGCCCTGTTTTATGACGAAGGTGGTGTTGCCGCGATGCTACCCAGTATTAGCAATAATGTTGCCCTTATCTCCAATGGCATTCACTCTGCTGTACATCATGGGATATCTCTGTTATCCCAAATTGCTTAACACGCCCATAATTCCATCCTCCTGCTGAGTCCTGAGCAACTGGTATGTATAAAGATCCTGAACGTGATTTCGTCAAAATCAACAAGATTCTTGGCAAACAAGCCAGCATCGGCTTCATACCAGCCGAGCAACTCATCCCATTCATCCTGATCGCTATCATCTGCTACACAGTCACCAACGGCTTCTTTAGTCTGGGCAATGTGTGGTTTGGGGTTTCCACCTTCTGGTTGGGATTGAGCTGGTGGTTACTGACCGGACAACAACCCCATCTCTTCATCGACAAATTCCGCAATCCTCCCGGTGCTAAATCAGGCGGTGATTGGATTGACGGTCGTACTCTCTACATCTCCCCCATCTCCAAATTTCGTTCTTTCAGGGTTCGACAGCGGATTGCAGATCATCAAACTAGGGTCCGCATCAAACCCCTCATCGTTCCCAAACAGTCTGGAGGCAGGAGCACCTTTATGCCGTTTCAAAATGAACTTAACCTCTGCTGTTTAGCCGAAATCAAGAAAGACGATCGCGAAGTTGCAGCATTTTTGCTGGAACAAGGTGGTCACTACCAATTAATCTTTGGTTTCCACAATGACGGTATCCACGACATCCTGTTCACAAACGAGGTTACAGAGTTTGCTCATGCGATCGAAGAAGGCATGAAGGAATTACCACCTGGAGAAAAGATCACATTCTGCACCGGCTGCTACAGCGACGATAAAGCTCGTCAACAAGAGTTATCAATTCTTTCAGATACCTGCGACCTTGCACCTGTATCGGTTCTAGTTCGCAACGAACAGCTACGCATTCAAGACCTTAGCCGCCGTGGTTCCCGTCAAACGTGGAGACAAATGGTTTTTTGCAGTTGGAGCGCTGATAGTGAAGCTGATTCTCAACGCAAAGATGCGATCGGCAAACTGATCACGCTCGGCAATAAAGCTGTTCAATCAGTTCTCAATACCGTGTCTGACAACAAGCGACACTACGAAGAAGAGTTCTTCAAAAAACTCTTGCTCAAAGCTTATCAGGAGGGATTTGTGCAATGGGAGTTAATACTTGCCACCAAAATGGGCTTACCCGTTCGCCCATGTACCTCCCAGGAACTCTGGCAGTGGTTGTGGGAGAGGTTTAATGATGGACCTGCCCCTGAAATTCCTCAAGTTCTACACCTTGAAGAAACCGAAACCGGACTATTCGTCTCAGAAACGAAGACAACCGAAAAACACTCAGTCACAGTGCTTGTCGAAGGGAAAAGCGGAAAATCATCGTGCCCTCAACACAATGGAAATCCCGATCGCGTCTACATCGCTGGCAAAAGCAAGGAATGTACCGTATTGACAATGGCAGACACACCAGCAGGTTGGGCAAATACTCGCGAACAACTGAAATGGATTTGGAAAGTTACCAGTGCACCCTATGTACACAACACTGAGAGTTGGGTCGAAATCTCCTCAGCAAATAATTTCTTCGTTCAAGATAACCTGGCTAAACAAGCTAAACAGTCCAAAACCGCTCGCACCCGTGCCGTTGTAAAAGGGCAAGGACGAGACGTTGGAGCAGAAGTCAAACAGGAGGAGTCCTTTGAAGCCCAACGTAAGCTATACGAAGGTGCCCGCGCTCTCAACTGTGCGTCCGTTTTTTTGGTTTACCGCAACACTGCTGAAGAACTCACACATGCCTGTAATCTTCTCTGCAACAGCTTTGACTCTGCCAAGGTTTTACGAGAAGACAACATCGCCTGGGATGTGTGGTTGCAAACGCTTCCGGTCACCTCAAAGTGGCTACTCCACAGCAGCGATTTGATCAGCCAGCGTCGTCTGACCCCTGATACTCAAACGATCGCAGGCTTCTTACCGCTGACTACCCCAAAAAACATTGACCGTCGTGGAGTTGAATTTCTAACGGCTCGGGGCGGTAAACCTGTCTACATCGATCTCTTCTCTGGAGAAGCAAAACGAGCACTCATGATCGGGACCTCTGGTTCTGGTAAAAGTGTCACGGCATGGCGCTTCATGTTGGAAGCTTTAGCCCAAAACATCCCAGTCGTCGGGATGGACATTTCGAGTGGAGCCAACAGCACCTTCAAAGTCGCGATCGAGCTACTGGGCGATCAGGGTGCTTATTATGATGTTTCGAGTGGCAGTTCCAACCTGCTTGAACCGCCAGACCTCCGCAAATTCAAAGGACACAAAAGTGAGCTTGAACGCCGCTTAATGTCCTGGAAAGAGTTCATTCGACGCGCCCTAACCGCGATCGCAATGGGGAAACTGAATGACCCTGCCCTGGCTCAGCGAGTCGATGCCCTACTCCTAAAAATGCTGGATATGTTCCTGCGCGATCCTGAGATCATCGATCGCTACAACAAAGCGTTTGAACACGGCTGGAAGTCACCTGAATGGCAACAAATTCCAGTACTCGCCGATCTGCTCAACTTCTGTTCCCGTGAACGACTCAATCTGCAATCCTTTGAGCAAATTGATGCCCGTGCCCTGAATCAAATCCACAGCCAAATCAGCGCTCTACTCGTCTCTCGACTTGGGAAAGCGGTGGGTCGCCCCAGCACGTTCTCACCAGAACCAGCCGTGAAATTTTTCGGACTCAGCGACCTAAGCAACGAACAGGATGCATATCTAATGGCAATTTCTGCCCACACTGCCTGCATCCGTAATGCCCTATCTCACCCCAAAAGTCTGTTTGTTGGGGATGAATTGTCCGTTCTGCTCAAACGAAATGGATTTGCACAGATTGTTGGCGAAACCTGTGCAACCGGACGGAAAGAAGGAATCTCGATGATTCTCCTGGCTCAAGACCCTGACTCGATCGCTGAATGCGCCACAGGTAGCCAAATTATTCAAAACATGAACTATCGCCTAACTGGGCGCATTACTAACGGGGCAATCCCGTCCTATCAAAAGTACTTCGGCTATGACCCTCGCATCATCGCTAAAAATGCGTCTGACACCTATATGCCCAGACACAATGAACTTTGCTCGTGTTGGACAATCGAAACCCTTGGACGGTTCTGGGATGTCAAGTTCTATCCGGGAGAGATGGTTCTAGCCAGTGTTGCCAACAATCACGATGAAGTTGCTGCGCGCAACCGCATCTTGGCTTACTACCCCAACACGATGAAAGGTCAACTCATGGGGATGAGTCACTTCAGCCGTGAGTACTGTAACGCCCGTCGCGAAGAGATTGAACTCAAAACAATCGGGCGAACCCCTCCGGTTCTTACGATGCACGTTGTTAAAGAACCTTCTAAACAAGCACTTTCTTCAGAAAGTTCGCATCAACATCCTCGGAAAGCGAGTTAGTTTTATGAAAAACCCGACTATCAAATGGTTTGCTGCTAGCGCGATCGCGTTAACGATCGGTGTCTATGCTCCTGAAGTTAATGCTCAAGCATTGACACAAGACCCTAACGCTACCACTCAAGTCAACCCAGTTAATCCTGCACAGCCAAGGGCTTACGTAGCAAACCCACAAGCGGCAACACAACAGTCTCAAGATTTCATCACCAGTACCCTCAATCAGGGTAAACAGGCAGTTAATCAAGTTAGCCAGTTCATCGAAAACTTTCCTAACAACTTAGGACAGTTGGTTCAATCGACACTGGGAGCCTTCAAAGCCCCTGATCTTGGGCAATTGGTTACTAGCATTCTCAACGGTTCAACCAACCAAACCAGCAGTGGTCAATTAGCAGAAGCACTGGAAAACCGGATGGGCGGGAAGGGATCATTTTCCGTTCGGAATGATCTTAGCAACGAAGCATTTCGCAGCTCCAGCCTCTATACCTCACAGCAAGCGACCTTAAGCAAACCAGCTCAAGAGCGCATGATGCAGGTAATGCAGGAAACTCAAGCGGCAGCCAATGAAAACGCATCCTTGGGAGAAGAATCTCAGAACCTGGATGTTACTCAGCAAATCCTGCAAAACGTCTCACAGCAATTAGCCCTGGGCAGTCAGGTAGATAAGAAACTGATGGATGAAGCTCAACAGGCACGAGTTGATCGCGCGATCGGCAACACTTTGACAGCGGAAATTGCCGAAGAAACTGCCGGGTCCAACATCAGCCATCGACGCGAGACTTCATCGGCTGCGATGAACGCTGCCCGCCAAGGGGGACTCATGCTCATGCCTGGAGGCTTTGTCTTAGGGCAAGACCGCAAACAGCAGTAGTTACAATCCCCTCTCCGGTACTACCTGCGTTTAGGTAGTACCATCCCCAATCCTTTCTTCAATCTTCAGTCATGGTGTTCCAGCTTCTTGCACAACTTGGACCAGGTCCCTTTAACAACCAGGATGCAAATGCCCTTATCAACCTGCGCGATTCCATCAACCTTGCTGAGGCAACCTACCAGTCCTGGCAACAAGTTTGGGAAGCAGCACTCGATCCACAATCAGGATTATGGTATGCCCTAGTCAGTCTAGGGCTGCTCCTTACAGCATTCAGCATTATCTACCTGGTCTTTACTCAAGGCAAAGAAATCGTCGATCGCCACTCCTGGTCAGAACTGGTCAGCATGTTTGTCTGGCCACTCGTCATCCTGGTATTCCTTGGCGGTAACGGTGGGTTACTTTCTGGCAGCGTACAACTGATCAAAGCTGTTGGACAGGCACAGGTTCAAAAAGTCATGCAAATCCAACTTGGAGAGGTGACGTTTCAGACCGCGATGTCTGCCACTGGCATCTCAACAATTGCCAAAACCCGTATTGAAGGCATTCTAAACGAGTGCAAAAACTTACCTCCTGGCAAACTGCAACAATGCTGGACTGAGAAGCAACCCGTTCTTGAACAAGTTCTTGTCGAAGCTGAACGAGAGAACGGGGGACCTCTACAAGCTCTACGGAGATGGGTCAACGGAGTTACTCAATATGTCAATCAAAATACAGATTCACAAGGAAACCTTGACCTCGGACCTGCATTAAGCGGCGTATTCAGTTCACCATTCCTCTTCATGGCTAGAGAAATTTTGTACGCCTTGCAGTGGGCGTTCGTCAACATGCTCGAAGCTGCCATGCTGCTCACCGCACTGTTTTCTCCGATTGCGATGGGTCTTAGTTTACTCCCGCTTCAGGGTCGTCCCATTATCGCCTGGTTGATTAGCTTCTTTGCCTTAATCGGCATGCAGCTTGGGTACAACATCGTCGTTGGGTTGTGCTCAACCGTTATGACTTATGCCGAAACTATTGCAGTTAGTGACCTGGCATTTCTCATCTTCCTCAGCATTTTCGCACCTATTCTGGCTGTCAGCGTAGCTGGCGGAGGTGGGATTGCCCTGTTCCATACCCTCTCAAACAACATCAAAGGAATTTCCGATTTAGTCAGCAATGCACTCGGTACAGCAACCAGCATTGCCGTTTCCAAAATCCAAAAAGGCTAGTTCCAAGACTTTAACTATCATGCAGATCAAAAAATATCAGGCACCCTTGTTGCCTGAACAGAGGAACTTTTTGGCAATTTGCGTTCTTGGGCTGCTTGCGCTTAGCAGCCTCAACACGTTAGGAATTCTGTTTATTGCAGGTAAACAAAATACACTCGCCACTCGAAGAACCACTCAAGTCCAGCTTGTCAACGGTTCCACCTTCTGGATCAGTGAGGAAGAACGGTTATTTCGCTATCCTCAAGTCATCCAAAAATTTGTTGGCAATTGGTTGGCGTTGACGTTTAACTGGGATGGTAAAATTCCTGGCACTGATCAACCGGACAAAGGAATTAAAGTTGGACGAGGACGCATCACTACTGCTGCAAATGCCGCTACATTAATGATGGAACCTCGATTTGGGGAAGCATCAAAACCCATTCTTGCGGAGCTGACACCCAACGAAGTTTTTAACGGGCAAATCCGCAGTACCACAATTGTTCGTTACGTCTCAGAACCGCGACAAACCGCGATCGCAACCTGGGATGTGGATGTCCTTGCAGAACGACTCGAAGTGGACCGTAAAACTGGACAAAGCAAATCTTACCCACTTAACTGGACGTTCTCAGTGAAGGCTGTAGAGAAGCTCCCTCCACCGCTAGGAGCAGATGCATCCTCACTAGATCAAAAAGTTTATGAGTTTCGCTCTGCCGGACTCGAAATCATCCAAATGATGCCCTTCAAGCCGAACCAAACTCAATAGTTGTTGTTGATCATGGCAAACAATCTCTTTGATTTCTCCACCAATTCTCCAACTCAGGAGCCTCAAAATTCGTCTAACCCGAATTCCTCTGCTTCATCGGAACGTAATTTGGATGATACTTCAAAAACCTTTCCAGAAAGTAATGAAACTACATCTACAAACAGTAAAAACACAATCCAAGAAGATGATGTTAAACCAAGTTCAACATCACGCTCTCATCCTGAAATGGAAGGAGTTAATGATTCATCAACCCTATTAACTACCGAAGAACTCAACCACATTGCGGGCAACTACAATCCTGAAGAAGATGCCTTGATTAGTCAGGAATTTCTACTGAAACAGGACCAGGAAGCTTCTACTGAACGCTCTCCATCCCAAAAAGGAAGTGTTCGACTGTTTGCAGTGACAGGTGGCATTGGTGTCGCACTCTTGGCGATCGTCACTGTCTGGACTGGTTTCCTGGCACCCAAATCCCCTGTCGAGAAAGCCAAAAGAGAAAAGCCGGAGGCAACTCCAGCGGCTGCTACAACGCCCGATCAAACCGCTGAACTTAAGAGCCAACTTGCATTTGCAGAACAGCAACGTCGTCTGGAAGAATCAAACCAACCGAAACCGGAAGCTTCTACGTCAAAGACCAAGAAGCGAACTAATTCCCGCGAACCTCGCACTCCTCGCACTAGAACAGTTGCAGAACGTCCCGCACGTCGCCCTGCTCCAATTCCTCAACGAATCGCGTCTCCTGCTCGTGCCGCAGTACCAATCAGGACACCCCGTCTTACCCAAACGAAGCCTGAAAAACCTGTTGATCCATTCAAAACCTGGGAACAGCTCGCGCAGTTAGGACAAGAGCAAGGAGACAGCGTTAACAACTCACCCAACGCTACAAATACAGCAACCGCCAAAGCCACAGCCGCTACTGCCAATCCCGCCATCCAGCCTGTCAGCACCTTAAATCAGCCAGCTTCTACAACACCTCCAGAGTATGCCCAAACAACTATTCAAACAGCTACGATCGGAGATCCTCCACCCCCTTCCAATGATTTAACACAAGGGGAATACGGAATTCTCAATCATCAGGATGTTACTCAAGCTACCGATAATTCAGTAAGTCCATCAAATGAATCTGCTTCAGTCAATATCGCGATCGCAGTTGATGAAACAGGTTTTCCAATTGATGAGATAACTGCGATGGATGAATCCACTTCGGTCGATGAAACAGACCCCATCAATTCAGCGGCTGTTGCTATGAATTCAGAAATCTCTAGCCCAGATTCTAGCGACACAGACCGTTCAACCGCAGAACCTACAGATTCTACTGGTTTAGCAAATTCAACTGATTTAGATTCTCTAGAAACAGCACCTCCGACTTTTGATGCTCCCGCTTCTGTCACGCCAAAAGCTTCAGAGCCTGCTTCATACCTTGAAGCCGAAGTCAGCAACGCCAAATCTCTTTCTCCATCCTCCTCTACAACTTATCAGCCCAGAGAAGTGGCATTGGGCAGTTCTGCTATTGGAACGGTTAGTGTCCCGCTGGTGTGGGGGCAGAATGGGAAAACTTCTATCTCTGAACGGGGCGCGATCGAGTTGAATGAACCATTGCTTGCGAAAGATGGCAATATTGCCTTACCCGCAGGAACCAAATTAATTACCCAAACGGCTCTTGTTGGTAATGTTCCTCAAACCAGTGTCATTGCAGTTATCCGTAATCGTGGTGGGGAAATTCAGCACTACCCTCTACCCCCCAACATTCTCGTCATTCGCTCTAGCAATGGTGAACCACTGTTGGGCAAAAATATCAATGATGTCGATCCTGCTCTGCTCAAAGGTGACGACTTTCTGGTCGGAATCCTGGGAGGGCTGGGTCAACTTGGAGAGGTGCTCAACCGCGATCGCACTGAAAGCAGTAGCACTTTCAGTGGCAACGGAATAAGTCAGACCATAACCAATCGCAGCCGTAATCCAAATGTTGTCGGAGCCATTCTGCAAGGAGCTTTACAGCCTGCTACTGAACGAATGAAGCAACGCATTGCAGCCCGTGAACAAGAACAGCAGCGCCGCCAGGAAAATCTGCCAAACATCGCCGTTGTTCCCAGAGGTACAACCGTTATGATCATGGCTCAGAATATTTTGAGGGTAAATCCATGAAACATTTCCACCTCCTAGCAACACTGGCACTGAGTTTAAGCACTGCATCTTTTATTCAACCCACTGCTGCTCAAGCTGCTACCAGCAGTCCCTATCAAATTATTGATAGACAAACAGCTAACAGCGGAACAATTGACCTTCAGATCATCCCAGGACGAGCCACATCCATTGACTTCAGCCAGACTGATGAAATTATTACCTACATTTTGTTGGCAGACCCCTCGCGAGTTGTTTACACTCCCAGTGCTCCCCTTGGTAAGGCAAAAAGTCTATATCTGCGTGCTATCCAACCTCTGAAATTTCCCGGCGCAACTACTGCTGCAATTACCAACTTGCGAATCGAAACTATCGATCAGCGAGGACAGCAGCGAAGCTACAACTTCAACATCATCCCCAGCAAGGGCAACACCACGACCTACCTGGGTGTCCGAATCGCTCCCAATGCACTCTCCCAACCAGTCGTTGTGGATAGCCGACAGATTACAGCAGATGACCTGGAGATAGGACTTCGGTTGGCGATCACTCGTGGCTATACTCAAGCGAATGATCCGATCGTTACAAAGGTACAGCACATGATTGTCCTTATGCGGAATGGAACGCCTGTTCGGATAGCTGCCCAATCTGCACAAGTGTCCATCCCTGTCATCACTGCTCTCGCTAAAATTGCCACTGAGCGACTCACTCCCACTACTCCATCAATTCGCACTCCTGGCGCACAAATAAGAAATTTACCGGAAAGCCAACGCACTGTCATCCTTCAATCGAAATTTTTACAAAAATCACTCATCGTTTGAATCAACTAACAGCAGTTAGCCAGCCACAGACAGTAATTCATTCATCTCTACGTGAACAAACAAAAAATGAGATTTCCACTGTGGCGATATCTTAACCAGCCTCTGTTTCAACCGAAAGCCCCACTCATTCTGAATCCATCTAGATTCTGGCACTTCTACACAATTCAGTTTTTAGAAAAATGTCTGTTGCACGAACAACCATCGGAGCATTCTTCTTAGGATTTATACGTTAATATGAATCTCACAAGAAATCTCTTCTAATTTCACGACAGCCTACTTGAGATATTCAAATCAAAATCCCCCTTTGGTCAGACGGCAAAACAAGCAATTAGCCCATTAACTGAATATAACTGCCCGGTTTATCTATCACTGCAAGTTTCAAATTTGCTAGCTTGAGGGAACCCAAAGAATCACTTTGCAAATCATGCGCTGGAATTGGAAGCTGGATAAGCTCATGAACCAAGCGGGTATCCGCAGATCCGCAACCTTAGCGGAACAGATTAAGCGCGTCTATCCGGAGCTTGAAGGTTCTGTTGGAGCAACGACCCTAAATCGCATGAAGCGTGGTAACACCATTGAACTTCACACTGGAGGAATCATCGCGGTTTGTCGCTACTTCCGCTTAAAATCCATTGCCCAACTGGTTGACCTTGCAGATGCTGAACCTTACCTACCAGCCTACTGGGAAAATAACCCCGATTTGGAAATCGAATTTCGTATTCAGAATTTAATGCAGGAATTAAACATTAACCAGAAACGATTAACCGACAAAAGCGGCTGTTCTCCTGCAACAATCAACAACCTCTATCACGGACGGAACGAAACCGTGAACTTCCGGGTCTTGGCAGACATCGCTACAGCGATTCGTGGAATCACAGAAAACTACTCCGGCGGCTATCGTCCACGAAGCATTACAGACCTGCTTGAAATCCTTCCAGTTACTACGAAAACCACGTTAACCATTCCCGCTCACTAACACTTAACGGACGAGGCGATCGCTGACTTTAGGAGCTACACCGATTATATTTGGGGTTAGTAATTCTAGAATTGCTGTTTAATACAGATGTGCTCTGCCTAACCTGACTCTTCAGCGCTAAATTTTCTTTAGCCATCAAGTAATTAAGGCGTTACGTCGTTGAGCAACTAGGTAACTAAGCAAATACAAATTATTAGCTTAAAACTCCTTCCCGTAGCAAGAACAAGCCCTTGTAAGAGAATCGATATGTCATGGCGCTACCTATTTTCGGAAAACATCCTCCGAGAGATAGGGCTAACTTGACTCAAGCTGAAATACTATCAAGGCACATCCACTTTCTACACCCAAGCCTTCTATGCACACCCTTTCACCTGCCAGGGGATCAACCCTTGCTGCATTGCTGCGTCAATACACCGACCAGACAATTGATTATTGCCAATCTGTTCAACCTGATGTTTGGATTCCTAAACTGCTGTTGATTGAACTAAATACATCACAGAATTGGACATCGAACCTGGCACTGGATGAAGATGATTTTTACTGCCCAAGTGAACAACTAGCATTCATGTTCCGTACCGGATTGAGACTTGAAATTCATCATCCTTACCTTCAATACACCTTTCTGATTACGGAAACCTTTGAAAGAACATCCCCTCACCCAGCCTCCGCGATCGCAATTACAGGAATGGATCGGCAACAACACTTATGCAAGAGTCTAATCCCGATTAACCGCGACAATGAAGGCACCATCACACTTTCGTACCAACTACCAAAAGTTTCCTCTGAGGTTGTACCACCAACCGACTCAGATTTATTGCGCTATTTCTGGACCGGCTATCACACCTCGCGACTGAAAGTTCTTTTATAAACCATTTAAGCGAGGCAACAACAAAAATAAATAACTGAAACCTGTTTGGTTGGATTGTTCTAGCCAGACATTCTCCATTTCTCAAACTCAACAGACTCCCAATAATGACGGGTGCTGAACCATCCATAGTCCGCACCCGTTCACCCATATCACCTAGTCCCACCCCAAATCGCATTTAATAACGCAATTTGAACATCATCCACTTCGTAGGCTAGGTGCTGAGGTAATTCTAACGTACTACATCTAAGATTAAACACTCCCTATGGATGAGAAACAAATGATATCACTGCGATCGCGTCAAGCAAAACCCGATCTCTCCTCAGTAAAACTCACATTTTCTAGTGATTTTTTTTTAGATCTTCAGTACTATTGGAGCATCACCCATCTTTTCACAAGCACTCTTAAACATCCATGACTCATCATCCCAGTGGTGGGGAACTTTCGAGTTCCTCTAATTCTGCATTTTTTGAGTTAAAACAACAGCTCGATGAGTTTGTTACTACTCAATTATCTCCCGAACAACAACAGTTCGTTCGCGACACTACAATCAGCATTCGGCAGTATGCACGGCGGCGATTCACTGAAGACTACACAATTGGAAAGCAGTTGCTGGAAATCAAACCACTTTTCTCCCACGGGCAGCGAAAACTATTTGTTTTCCTGGCATCTCAAGAAACTGGACTGGGAGAAAGTATGGCAGATCGGGTACAGCGCATTGTTCGCGCCTTTCTACCGTTTGAAGAACGGGGAGAACTTCACCAACTAGACCGGATTAGTGCTGCTGCTCTCGATCGCATAGCCGGGATGTCCGTTCCAATCAAAGCCCGCGAAGCATTCTTTGAACTGGTCACTTCAGGAGCAACCCCAACTGAAACCGAGGTTGTCGAATTAATCCGGACTCATCGCAGTCCCCAGGACATTGAAAACTCTGAACGGTTCATTCGATATAGTATGCTCGTCAGCATGTGGGGTACACTCCGCATCTGTGAAGACAACAATGAAGACTTCAAATTCTATCTGGTTGATCGACAGGGAGTTCCGCACTACTTCAAGCACTACAACGACTTAATGTCACAGTACAAAGCTTGGCGAACCGAGTTTATGACCCAACAATTTGAACAGGTCAAAGTCTTGATCGGTCCTCATTGGAGTATCAGTGCCTATCCCTGTCCGAAACTACCCTACCGGGTTGCTGTGAACTGTGAACTCTCTGGAGTAGCACTTAGCTATGCAATGGGAAATCCCCTTACAGTAGAAGCATGGTGGTATGATCGCGCTAAACAATGGACAGAACAAAAGGTTGAGAAGTTGAGCGCGATCGCCGTCGAAGCTATCACACCTGAGGATATTGAACCAGAAGCCGTATCATTTGACTCAGGGTTAACTCCTTGCTGTCATAATTGCGATTGGCATGATCCAGACGACCCCAGCGATGGAGACGGGTTTATTTATTGCGGCTTTTATCACGACACCATCCAAGAAGAACGCATCTACGATATGCCGACTCATTGCCGTAGATGGCGACATCCTGATGCACCCCCGCCCTTGATTAAATTTGATCCCAACCCTGCTCCTTCAGATACCATCCCCTCTCTAGAGGCAACTCAGGAGAACTCCGAGTTATCTAAATCTGCTGAACTCCCGCCACAACAGTTCTATTCAAACCTTGGCTCTCACCACTCAACCTTAGTTCCAACTGCATCACTTCCCACCCCCGATCGTCGAGCAACCATCAGTGAGATCAAGCACCATCTCCATGAACGAGATCCTCAAGAGTTGAAGGAACTCCAAGCCTATATTCAAGAGCTATTGCACTCAGCAGAAACTTCCCACTCAGCACCCATTGTAGTCAGTTAGCATTCCTCACATCATTATCCTTAAATTGTCTAGTGAACTCGCTGGATGCTTTGTTCCTGTTGATCGAATCTACCAAAAACGCATCCACCTTCAGACCGAGCAAGCCTAATACACCAAACGGGTGCTGCTTTCGTCTGAGAAGTAGTAGGATTTACAACTGCAAACCCAATTTCTCAACCCAAAAACAATGTCTGATTGATTTAGTTTAACAATCAAAAAAACTAAAGCACATACAGTATAACGGTATTAGAAGCTCAAAATCGAAACTCTCTACATGCCTTCTTCCACCTCGCTGGCTAGTCAAACTGAGATCGCCATTTCAGATCGGTTAATTGATCATCCCGATCTGCTGAACGAGTGGCATCCAAACCACAATGGCATGATTCGGAAAGATCGACTCACGTCTGCATCCTACCGACGGGTGTGGTGGCAATGCTCCCAAAACCCCAAACACGAATGGCGAGATTCAATTTGTTTCCGCTTCCGATACCCAGGATGCCCTCTTTGCGATCCTTCTCATCCTCGCCGCCCAGCCATTCTTCTCCATGAGCAACCAACATTAGAACCAGAGCCAGACACACCCTCATCAACGGTGCGATTGTCTGATAAATTGCCTGATGAAGTTGTTTCAGCCCCTCAACCTTCTACAGATGAAGCACCAGAACCATCAACCCCCATAGTAAACACTCAATCCCCAACTAAAGCGCACCCCGCTCCTCTACTTTCTAGCAGTATTTCCACCTGTGCCAGAGCGATCGCCCCAGAACTGCATCCAACAAAAAATGGCAACCACAGCGCGGACACCATTCCCTGGAACAGTGCTGTTCCGGTCTGGTGGCAATGTTCAGTCGATCCGACCCATGAATGGGAAGAAAGCCCTTATGAACGAACACGGGAGCAGCCTTTCCGCCCGTGTCCCTTCTGTAACCACCAAAGCACTACAGCAACAGAAGCAGAACAACGAACTCCAGAACTGCCTCCATTCCGTCCATCTCGTCCTCGTGTCGATTCAATTCAGACGACCATCCTACCCAAAATCAAGAAGCCTGGGAAAGTATTGGATCTATCGCGATCCCAAAGGGATCAGCTCCGCTGCGCGCCCCTACCCTCTGCATCGACCACTACAAAACCTTCAAGCGATCGCTCAGCCAAGTCATCTGTTCAAATCCTCACCCTTACCCTTGTGGAAGCTCGTTGGACATTGAATGGACCCGGTGTTGTTACCGCTATTCTCCAACTGACGGATCAACGTCCTATAACGGTCAGTCGGTTTTTTGACCAGATTGGTACAGATAGCTATTGGTTAGCACTCATTTTGGGACTTCGGAAAGCACTTAACATTGGATTTACTGGAAGAGTTGTTGTCTTCATCCACGACTCAAAGATCGTTCAGCAGATCGAGAAAGCCCTATCTTCTCCAAACCCGTCTTCTTCTGTCCAAAAAATGCAACAGCTTAAGCAGCAATTTACCGCAGTGGAATTGCAATCACCCTCAGAGGAACAAAATATATCCACTATCAAACTAGCTCATACTCTCCTGAAACAACACCTTAGACGCAGTGGCATTTTACCAGCAACCATTGACAACCTGTCGATACAAACGCCTGGAATCAACCTGCGTAGCAACATTCAGGAAATACTCGACAAACCCTATGTTGAGATTACTGACCTGATTCACCTGCGACTGCCAAAAGCCAAAGATGAATTTAGCGAATTTAATCTTTCTGAGTTAATTCAGCTCTGTCCCACTCCAGTAGCGACTATTATTCAGGAATTCCTGAGATCCTACGCCCAGAACAACGTCTCCCTGCTCAATACCGTCGAGTGGACTGAAATCCAACTCATTGAGGTAGCACTACGGTGGTACCTGCGTGGGTTGCCTGCTGAACTTGCTATCCGCAAAGCACTGCTAAGTATGCAAAGTGGGCAGACTTCTCAGCGGAAACAGCCTACTCGAAGACGATAAAGCTATAGCATCAGCTTAATGAGATGTACGCTTTGTACATTTATCTATGGTTATTGAATCATGCAAAACAAAAAGCTTTTTACATGATCCAATAACGCTGTAAGCCGTTTAGCAGTCAGATCAACTTCTAGATCATGCAAAAGTTGCTTGCAACTACATGATCAAGAACTCTAACTATTGAAGCGATCGCGCTTCCTGCAAAAGGTCTACCAACTGCTGCTCAATTGCCCGTAGCTGTTTTGCCGTCTCACCGCAAGCGATCGCCTTCCGATATTCACTTACTTCCGCCATTCGCACATATTGTCGCTTATCTTTCCTTGCTGGGCGAGGGTCTTCACCGTGAGGATAATAATTCCATCGCGTATGTCCATTCTTGTCCTCGTATGCATGAAGCTGTCCGAAAAGGGCATCTTTCTCGAAGAACCTACGCCATTGCTCTACCGAAGCAACTGACGATTGCAGGTCTGCAAGAGCTTTCTGACTCAAGAACAGTAGATCATGCAAATCCATGTCAGGATTGCATGATTGATCAGATGAGGAAAGTACTGCGGAAGTGTCCCCCTCGGCTTTATGAGGTGTTACCATAAGCATTAGAAACCCTCTCCTTACCGGAAGGGATGAAAATCGACTGATTAACGACTAAGTGACCTGAGCTGGTGCAAACAGCGAGGTCACTTCTCATTTTAAGGGCGTTAGGCGCTCACAACGAGGAGCGATCGCCCAATCGAGCAGAAAACCTTAAAGGCAGAAGAGCCATATAAGTGATTATGCCATTAGGTAGTTAAGTAACTGAGTAATTTAGTGAGTTTACATTACATCGCTGTAATAGCTTTTTGAAAGTATTTTCAGCCCTATTTGTTCAATAGCCTCAACGCAAATTCCATTGCGGAAAAAAGGCGAAGCTACGCCAATGGAGAGAGGAGAATCCAAACAACACAGTCCACTATGGGAAAAAAGCTTTTCAATCCAAACAGTTCAGTTCGACTGGCAACCCACAGTCAACACATTGTGTTGTTGCGGCTCTAGCAATCAATTCTTGATTTATCTAGAAGCAGTCGGGTGGAGAAAATCGGGCTGAACATCTTCCGCTCTGGCAATCAGAGACACTTCATCATGGCACCCCAATCACACTTAAATCAAGGTAGATATCCCATCAAGCGAACACCCCATCAAATTAGAGAATTCAGAACAATTCAGGAATTTGTTCCCACCTCACCTCTTAACTGGACTGAGTACGAGTGGGACTTTTTGTGTTGCTCCTTAATGCAGATCCTCGGACCAATCTCATCCCAGGTCATTCACAAAGCCCTCCGCAGCAGTCTGTCTCGACAAGTATTTGTCCACAATCTGATCCAACTAATCCCAAACGACTTAAAACCCCGCGTACAACATACTCTTAGCTGGGTTATTGCAAATGAACACTTTATCGCACGCTGCCGATTGGCACTGATCGATGTGGTAGGACCCATTGGTGACTGGTTAATCAACCGTTATCAATCTCAAGGTGCTTCGGATTCTCCCTGCAAGTGGGTGGAGGAACTTGCCCAGCATATTCCTTCTCCAGAAGATGCAGAAACCTTCCGTTATCAAGTTCTGTATTACAAGGATGAGTTCAATGGTGGCACCATACTGGACAACTAACCTTGCTGTATCCCTTACCTTCACTGGTAGTGTTTCAAATCTGTTGTTGTGGGATTCATAGGGATGTTACATGTAACATCCCTATGGAAGATAAACCATATGCCCAGAACACTACCGTCTTCTGCTTCCTAAAGATCAGATAGAAGTTGAATACAGCGATCGTAGAATTCGGCTCCGGTGTCCATCAGACTCAGATGCCGTGTGGTGCGATTCAGCAGTTGCACTCCCAGTCGAGCCTCCAAGTCTCGCACACGACGGCTCACCGCAGACTTACCAGTCCTAATTGCTCGACAGCATTGGCAATGCTGTGCCTCTGAACCACAACAACAAACGTACGAATATCTTCGAAGCGATCAGACATTGCTCACCAGAGAAGAGCTAATTGTGTTCTACAACTGCACAACACCACTAGGCTAAATACCAGCAGCCTTCCTGTACTTTGCTCTTTAAAGAAGATATTAACAAGGCTGGAATAACGACTGACAGTCAAGCGGTTCTCTAAAGTGCTGATTTTATTTCATCACTCAACCGCTGCTGCCTTCGCGCTAACAGTCCGTGCTTGGGTGCGAAAATCATAGCAGCGACAAAGAGTAATGTTTGCAGAACAACGATACAGCCTCCGGTTGCGCCGTCAATATGATAGCTAATATAAGTGCCCATAACGCTGGAAAACACGCCGCTCACCATTGCAATTAGCATCATGTGGTCAAAGCGATCGCTCAACAAGTATGCTGTTGCTCCGGGAGTGACCAGCATCGCCACAACCAAAATAATGCCTACGGTCTGAAGTCCTGCCACAGCGGTCAGCGATAGCAAAGACAGCAGAATGTAATAAAGAAACGTGATGTTTAACCCGATCGAACGAGCATGAGTCGAGTCAAAACAGAATAAAATTAAATCTTTTCGTAAAATCGCTAATGTTACTAAAGTAACAACGCTAATTACGACAGTTTGAACAATATCTGCATCTGAAATTCCTAAAACATTGCCAAACAAAATGTGCGTTAGATCAATCTCGCTTCTCACCTTAGAAACCAATACTAAGCCCAACGCAAAAAATCCGGTAAACACCAAACCAATTACCGTATCTTCTTTAACGCGAGTTTTTGCTTTAATAAACCCGATCGCGATTACAGAACCTATGCCAAACACAAAAGCACCGACCGCAAAGGGAAGATTCAGCACGTAGGCAATCACCACACCTGGCATCACTGCATGAGAAACAGCATCTCCCATCAACGCCCATCCCTTCAACGTCATGTAGCAAGAGAGCGCAGAACAAACAACTCCTACTAAGGCACTGACTAGAATTGCCTTCACCATGAACTCATGCTGCAAAGGAGCCATAAACCACTGAAACAAGTCCATTACTGTTCCTCCTGATTGCTTTGAGTTAACCGACTTTTGGCAAATGACAAATCACCGATCGAACCACCAAACGTGCGAGAAAGGTTCTCTTCAGTAAACACCTCTGACGTTTCGCCGTAGGCAAGAATCGTGCGGTTAATTAATACGACCTGATCGCAAAATGTGGTGACAGAAGCTAGATCATGGGTAGAAATTAAGATCGTATAACCTGCTTGCCGCAGTTCCATGAGCAGGTTGATCATCATTTTCTCCGTTTTGATGTCCACACCTGCGAACGGCTCATCTAGCAGTAGCACCGTTCCCTGCTGTGCCAGTGCTCGTGCAAAAAAAGTACGTTTCTTTTGTCCGCCCGATAGCTCTCCAATTTGGCGATCGCGCATTTGCCACATTTCGACTCGTTCCAAACTATCACGCACGGCACGTTTATCAGACGATCGAGGAATTCGCAACAGATTCATATAGCCGTAGCGTCCCATCATCACCACATCCTGAACGCTAACCGGAAAATTCCAGTCCACTTCTTCTGACTGAGGCACATAGGCAACCAAATTGCTTTTTTGCACTCGATGAATCGGGAGTCCATTAATTAACACTCGTCCACTTACGGGCGTTACAAATCCCATTACTGCTTTAAACAACGTTGATTTTCCGGCTCCATTCATTCCAACCAAGCCACAAATTGTTCCGGCTTTAAGTTGCAGCGAAGCACGATGCAGTGCGATCTTGCCGTGATAGGCAACCGTTACATTTTCAATATCAATGCTGATTGAGTTCATCAGTTTTCCTCCCTAATTTTGTAGCCCTTTTATCAAGGTATTGACGTTATATTCGAGTAGCTTCAGATAGGTTGATGCCGGACCATCGGGAGGAGAGAGAGAATCGACATAAAACACACCCGCAAACTTCGCGCCTGTTTCCTTCGCCACTTGAAGCTGTGCCTCATTGTTCACTGTACTCTCACAAAAAACTGCCGGAATTTGATTGGCTTTGACCGTGTTAATCACTCGTTCTACTTGTTTGGGAGTAGCTTGTTGTTCAGCATTGACAGACCAGATATAAACTTCTTTCAAGCCGTAGTCGCGGGCAATGTATGAAAATGCACCTTCACAACTGACCATGTAGCGTTTGTCAGCAGGAATCGCTGAAATGGCTTGCTTAAGTTTGGTATCGATCGCCCGAATTTGCCCGCTGTAAGCTTTGGCATTGGCATCATAGGCGGCTGCATTTGCCGGATCGAGGTTTCTTAATGCCTTACGAATATTTTCGACATAAATCAGAGCATTTTGCGGTGACATCCAGGCATGAGGGTTGGGTTTGCCCTGATAGGCATCCTCAGCAATATTGACGGGTTGCACCCCTTCACTTAAGGTGAGGCGAGTTACTTTGGGAAAATTGTTGTAAAACCGCTCTGCCCAACGTTCTAAATTCAAGCCGTTGTCTAAAATTAAGTCTGCTCCTTGCCCCCGTTGAAAATCACTGGGAGTAGGTTCATAGCCATGAATTTCAGTCCCCGGCTTTGTAATGGACTCCACGATCGCCTTATCTCCTGCCACATTCTGTGCCATGTCTGCCAGGACAGTGAATGTCGTCAGAATAACTTTCTTGTCTTTCCGAGCCGGATTAGTGGCGGCAGTGGGGCTAGAGCCTTCACGCTGCGGTGGTGGAGTAGAGGTTGTCTGAGGATTACATCCACCGAGCCAAACCCCCATGAGTAACCCAAACAATACAATCCGATCACGCTTCAAGGTGATCTCGACTGGAATCGCAATGCTGCGATACACCTCTGGCAAGATAGGAAGACGATCGGGGAGCGCCATAGACTAAAGTCTTTTCATTTTCTTTTCATAATTAACTCTATCATTGCAGTTTAGAAAATGGGCAAGAAAAATTTATGCCTCTCAGGAGCGCGTTGAGTTTTGTTGAGATTGCAGTTTTGATCACACGCCTTGCCTAATTTCGACTATATTGCTACAGCCTGTTTTGCTCATCAACACGTTTGAACTATGAGACGCTTTCTCCTCGCTTTACTTTCGTCGTCGTCGTTAGTAGGTTCAGTTTCTTGCCTTTTAGGTGTGTTGTCACCCACTCATGCGGCTGAACTAAAAGCATTGCCACCAGACAGAAAGGTGTGTATCGAGTCGAGTCATAGCCAAACAAACTATGTTTGTACGCGAGTCAAAGATATTACGAAGGTGAAGGCAAGTCCGGCGATCGACTTGGCGACAAATCCTCAAGACTCACCCTATGCCTTAGAGTTTTCAGATGAGGAGAGTGATGCCGCCATCGCGTTGTTTGGTTGCGACTGTCCACTTTGCGTAAACTCACTTCGCAAACTGCGGATGATGGCACTGGGTCAAATGTGAATCTATTGTGTCCAAGCGGCTGAGATTAATCAGACACAATGGTGGAATTTGGCAAAGGAATGTTACTAGGCTCTGGGAGCATACATCATCTTTTGAGATTAGTAAAACCATGCGATCGCTGACCCAACACTGATTTGTTTAATAAGAACTATGAAGCAATTGCAGTTGACTCCTTCGCGTATGTAGATTTGCGGTATTGTTTGAGTGATCGATTCGGTTCTGGCGGGGAACAGCCGCCAGAGGTTTGTGATTCAAAACTTTAGGTAAGCGTAGTTTTGAATGCTAAATCGGGGAAAGTGCAGTATGAGTCTGCCACTGTCCCGCAACTGTGATAAGGCACGTGTCTTTAAGTCAGAACGCCCACCGATCGTACTCCCCTATCAATCCATCTGCGAGGCACAGATTATGGTTAGTCATCCATCTCTTTGGCAGCGTACCCAGCGAATGACGCTCTCTCTTCCCGTCCAGGTAGGTCTATTGACCAGCCTTTGTATGCTCATTCTCTGGACGCTCTACTTTTCCACCTATCCTCCGGCTCATAACGCCTTGCACGAAACACGCCATCAAACTCTTGCTGTTGCGTGTCACTAAATCACGTAGCTTAAACGCTTTTTGTTGCCGCCTTAATTGCTTCAACCGCGATTAAGAGCAAACTTTGGTGTACTGGTTTCAGCATTAATGAGGCTTTATGAGACAACTGAAATACGTAGGTTTGTTTCTCGCTGCTGGAGTTGTCAGCGGGAATATTTTGCTATCGGCAGCAATCCCTGTCGGCTCGCAGCCAGTGGTACAACTTGAGACGAATCCTCCTATTAGCCAGGTACTTCCCGATTCAGAGCCAGTTCGGTTGAAGTTGCGAGTTCTAAATCCAGACCGTCAGCCCCTATCGGATGCGAACGTTCAGATACGTTTATTTACCCCTCCGAAAACACCCTGGCTAACCTCCGACTTTCCAATTGTTGAGGGCACGAAGTTGTTAGACCTGAAAGCGATCGCGCCTACGGGAGAGTTGCAGTTTAAGCAAGTGTTACCCATTCGGGGCGAGTACCGCATGGAGGTGACGGTTACTCCCAAAGTAGCGGAGGCATTTAAGCCATTCGAGCAAACCCTGACATTTTCAGTTTCGGAGAATCCGGTGAAGTACCGAAATCTTGCGATTCTAGCCGCTGTGCTGGTGCTGGCAGGATTTGGTGGTGGTTGGGTGATCGGGGGCAATCAGTCGGTGAGACCGGGTGAAATTGCGCCTCAGCCTGTACGGTTGCTGTTGAGTGGGGCAATGATGATTGCGATCGCGGCTCTCCTGTGGGTCAACGTCAGTGCAGAACTGTCCTCTAGCCATGCCGATCATGCTAACGAGACCCATGCCTCTACTCCAGCCGTGCAGCAGGCTCAAGGAATTGAGGCACGGCTATTAGGAAATACCGAAGCAGTCGTTGGAAAACCTGCCCTTCAAGCTATCCAGGTGACAGATATCAGAACGGGAACCCCGGTTTCAGATGTGGTACTCACGATTCAATCCATTGCGATCGAACATCGGCAGCCTGTTTTTGCTTATCAGGGTTCACCCGATGCAACGGGTCGATTTACCTGGCAAGAGCAATTTTTTGATGGTGCGCCGCATCAGGTAGTGGTTGATGTAGAGCCGTTAGCAGGTGCTACGAGATCGTTCCGTCCTTTTCAAGTGGCTCACCAAATCGATGTCGAGGGAATTGAACCACCCCTGCTCACACGCTTGATCAGTTTGTTGTACTTTACAGCCCTGTTTGTAGCAGGACTACTCGCCGGATTGTGGCTGCGGCAGTCTGGGAAACGACTCCGGGATGTATCTTCAACCTGAAGTCTGACAAAAACTTTCACCTTACTTTCATTCTCCTCTGCCAAACTGGGTGCTGAGTGTAGTTTTCATGAGCCTCTAAAGCGCAGCCATTTAAAACCCTATGCGACAATCCCCAACCACTGCCAAAGTAGCCCGACGAACGACCGGAACCCTATTAACATTAATGCTTTTGACCGTGCCATTCAAAGCCTTTGCAGGTGCGGGGCATGATCATGGCAGTAGCCAGTTTCAGCAATCAGGAGCTAGTAGCGTTCAAAATATTGAAGTTGATGCAGCGACTGCCAAGCGATTGGGACTCAAAATTGAGCCAGCAACCCGGCAACGGTTGCCCTTTGGCATCAAGACCAGTGGTCAAATTGAGACCCTGCCAAACAAGCAAGTGGATGTCACCACTCCAGTGGGTGGAACGATCGCAAGGTTACTGGTGAATCCGGGTGATGCTGTCGTAGCAGGGCAAGCCGTTGCAGTCATGTCTAGCCCAGAATTGGCGACGTTGCGAACTGAAGCATTTGATCGACGGGCAGATGCGATCGCAGCCGTGGAACAGGCGGAAGCAGACCTCAAACTGGCTCAACGAAATTTAGAACAACAGCGCAAAATTGTCACCGCAAATATCCGGCAAGCCAAAACCGAACTGAGTTTTGCCCAAGAGCGTTACGACAAAGATCAAACTTTGCTAGAACGAGGAGCCATTCCCCGCAGAACAATGCTGGAGTCGGAAACCAAGCTGCAAGAAGCAAAGACAGCATTGGCAAAAGCAGAAAGTGCTCTGGAAATTTCTGAAGCCCAAGCCCAATTGCAACGGGCGCAATCTGCCGTTAGGGTGGCGCAGAAACGCATGAACCTGAGTGGTGAAACCTACCAGACTCGACTGCAACAATTGGGAGCCGATGCGAACCCAGATGGCACAATTACCATCAAAGCACCGATTTCAGGCACCGTCGCTAACCGCGAAACCACGGCGGGTGAGTCGGGGCAGGATGCTGGTAAGCGCATTATGACGATCGTCAATGGGAATGACGTTCAGGTGTCTGCCAATATCTTTGAGAAAGACATTGAGCGGGTGCAGAGCGGTCAGCGGGTGCGAGTCCGAGCCAATGGGTTGCCAGACCAAACCTTTGAAGGACGGGTGAACGTGATTGGTGCTGTGGTCAACGGTGATACTCGTGTTGTCCCGGTTAAAGCCACCCTGGAAAACCCAGGTGGGTTGCTGAAGCCAGGGATGTTTGCCGAACTCGAGGTCTTAACGGATCGGACTCCAACGGCGGTACTGGCAATTCCAAAATCAGCCCTGGTCGAAACGAACGATCGCCAGCAGGTCGTATTTGTCCAAAATGGCAATGCCTTTCAGCTCACCGAAGTTGAACTCGGACGAGAATCTGGGGAGTTTGTGGAAGTCAAAAAAGGGCTTTTTGATGGGGATCTCATTGTGACCCAACGGGCAAATCAACTGTATGCCCAGTCCCTGCGGGGTGGTAATGCAGCCGCTGATGATCATAGTGAAGGTGAAACCACGACCTCTGGAGCCTCGCTACCCTGGTGGTTGATGATTCCAGTGGGTGGAATTGTGGTAGGTGGAGCATTTTGGGCAGGTTCGTTGTGGTCGAATCGGCGCAGTCGGTTAGCACTCGCCAATGGTTCGTTGTATCCCCAGGCAGGCTATGAAACCGAAATCTATTTAGATCATGCCAAGCGTCCGGTTGAGCCGCCGCCAGAAGAATCCCTCAGAAATCCTCGCCAGCCTGACTAGGAGCCGTTTAAACCATGTTGAATACCATCGTTAAATGGTCGATCGCCCAGCGGTGGTTGGTCGTGATTGCTTGTATTATTATTTCGTTGTGGGGCATTCGAGTGGTGACTCAAATGCCGCTGGATGTGTTTCCCAGTTTTGCCCCACCTCAAGTTGATATTCAAACGGAGGCACCGGGTTTAGCACCGGAAGAGGTGGAATCGCTGGTGACTCGCCCGATTGAAAGTGCAGTCAACGGTCTCCCCAATCTGGAAACCGTGCGATCGTCGTCGGCGTTAGGTCTTTCAGTCGTCAAAATTGTGTTTAAGCAAAACACGGAAATTTATCGTGCCCGTCAATTGGTCGCAGAGCGGTTGCAAGAAGTGGGCAATCAAATGCCTCAAGGCGTGCATCCACCCCAAATTTCGCCCATTACTGCACCGCTTGGCACTATTTTGCATTATGCCTTTACTGCCGACACTACTTCATTAATGGACGTGCGTCGAATTGCGGATTGGCAGGTGAAAAATCGCCTGTTAGCCGTGCCCGGAGTCAGCCAAATTTTGATTTATGGTGGCGATGTACGCCAGTATCAAGTTTTAGCAGACTCCAACAAGCTCAAAGCCTTTAATGTTTCGCTGCAAGAGGTGACAGAGGCAACGGCAAAAGCCAATGTGAATGCACCGGGTGGTTTACTGATTACCCCCGATCAACAAACACTCGTTCGAGGGATTGGGCGGATTGAGTCGTTAGAGCAGTTGCAGCAATCGGTGGTCACGGCACGAAATGGGACTCCAATTTTGCTAACGCAGGTCGCCGACGTGAAGATTGGCGCAGAGTTGAAGCAGGGAGACGGAGGCTTGGATGGTAAGCCCGCCTTGATTGTCGTCATCAATAAGCAACCAGCCGCAGATACCCCCACGGTGACGCGGCAAGTTGAAGCGGCAATGGCAGAATTGAAAGCCAGTTTGCCGGCGGATGTCAAAGTCACTCGCACCTTTTCTCAGGAGGAGTTTATTGAAGCGGCGGTCAAAAATGTTGAGGAATCCCTGAGAGATGGGTTCATCATCGTATCAGTGGTGCTGATTCTGTTTCTAATGAATTGGCGCACCGCTGTGATCACGCTCAGTGCTATGCCCCTTTCGTTATTGATTGGCATGATTGTGCTGTCCTGGACGGGGCAAGGGATCAATACCATGACACTGGGAGGATTGGTGGTGGCGATCGGGTCTGTGGTGGATGATGCGATCGTCGATATGGAAAATGTCTACCGTCGCTTGCGGGAAAACCAGGTCGCTGAGAACCCCAAAAATCCATTACAGGTTGTGTTTGATGGGTCTGTTGAGGTGCGAGTCAGCGTCCTGTTTTCCACAGTGATCATCGTCGTGGTATTTGCGCCCATCTTTGCCCTCTCCGGCATTGAAGGACGGATTTTCACGCCGATGGGACTCGCCTATCTACTGTCGATCGTCGCTTCTACCGTGGTGGCATTGACTCTCACCCCTGCTCTGTGTGCGCTCTTGCTCACCAATGGTCGGCTACCCTCCGATGAAACCTGGATTTCCCACAAATCCCAACAGCTTTATCGCCCTGCGTTGCAATTTGCGATTGGGCGACCGAAGGTGGTGATCCTGGTAGCAGTCGCTAGTTTCATTGCCTCAATGCTGATTCTGTCATCCTTTGGGCGCGTGTTTCTACCAGAGTTCCAAGAGCGATCGCTGATTAACTCGATGCTGCTCTACCCCGGCGTATCGTTGGAATCCACGAATAGCAATGGATTTGCCATGCAGGATGCATTGAAGGACGATAAGCGCTTTGAGCATGTGCAGTTTCGCTCCGGTCGTGCGCCGGGAGATCCGGATGCAGCGGGAGTAAACTTGGCGCATTTGGATGTGACGTTGAGTGAGGAGGGATTGAAAAATCGAGAAGGCAGCCTGGATAAACTGCGAGAAGAGTTCAATAAACTTCCTGGCGTAGCTCCCAATGTAGGCGGGTTTATTTCCCACCAGATTGATGAAGTGCTATCGGGGGTGAGAAGCGCGATCGCGATTAAGGTATTTGGACCAGAGTTGCCCGAACTGAGAACGATCGCCCAGCAGGTGCAGGCGGCAATTCAAGACGTTCCTGGTATTGCCGATTTGCAAGTGGAACCCCAGGTTCCTGTCCGCCAACTGCAAATCCAGTTCGACCGCACCGCAGCGGCTCGCTATGGATTGCGCGTTGGAGACTTAGCCGAAACCATTGAAACGGCTCTCAATGGGCGCGTTGTTTCCCAGGTCTTGGAACAACAACAGGTCTTTGATTTGGTGGTTTGGCTCACCCCCAACGATCGCCGCAATCTGGAAACGATTCGGAATTTGCTGGTCGATACCCCCGATGGCAAAAAGATTCCCCTGGCACAGGTTGCCCAAATTGACTATGGCACCGGTCCCAATACCATTAATCGGGAGAATGTCTCCCGCTTAATTGTGGTCTCTGCCAACGCCAAGGGACGAGATCTCGGCTCTGTGATTGCCGATATTCGTGCCCGAATTAAGCAGCAAGTGCAACCCCCTCAAGGGTACTACATTCAATTTGGTGGGCAGTTTGAGGCAGAAGAGCAAGCCAGTCAAACCTTGCTGATTGCAGGCGCGATCGCCCTTCTAGTTATCACTATCCTCATGTATTTCGCGGTGAAATCCATCCCCTCCACGCTGATGATTCTGATTAATTTGCCGCTTGCCTTGGTGGGCGGCATTATTTCAGTCGCCTTGACTGGGGGCATTCTTTCGGTTGCATCCCTAGTTGGATTTATTACCCTGTTTGGCGTGGCAACCCGCAATGGATTGTTGCTCGTTGAGAACTACAATATTCGTCTGGCGGAAGGGCAATCCCTTAAACAAGCACTGACTGAAGGTTCCACAGAACGACTGGCAGCAATTTTGATGACGGCGTTTACTTCAGCGTTGGGTATGTTGCCTCTGGCAATTGGGAGTGGAGCCGGAAAGGAGATTTTGCAGCCCTTAGCCGTGGTTGTGTTGGGTGGACTGTTGACCTCTACCGGATTGACGCTGCTGGTTCTACCCGCCTTATACGCCCAGTTTGGGCGATTCATGGTGCCCAAATCAGCAACTTCCAAGTTTGAGGCAAACTTAGTGACTTCCCAGAGTGTTTCGCAGTTCTAACCACAATGATTCTATTTAGGCAGAAAGGAGTAAAACTGATGCAATCAATCAAATTTTTAGGCGTAGCGATCGCCGGTTTAGGATTACTATTCTTAGGCGCTTGCGGTGGCAGTAACTCCGCGACACCTTCAGCCAATACTACCGACAAACCTGCGGAGACTGCTGCAAATAGTACCACCGCAGCACCCACTACAGAAACGCATAAAGAAGGCGATGGACATGACCACAAGGAAGGGGATGGGCACGACCATAAAGAGGGCGGCGGGAATCCTCATACAGCGGGCGGACAAGTGATTGAAACGGGCGACTATCACATGGAATTTGCAGGTCACAAAGCGGGTAGCGGTGTAGATCTAGATTTCCTACTGCAAAAAGGTGACTCCCACAAAACCATTCCCTCTGCAAAAGTCACCGCTCAAGTGCAACTTCCCGATGGTTCTGAACAGTCTTTAGCCATGAAATTCAATACGGCTGAAGGAGTCTACACTGCAACCATCCCCAATCCGGTTCCAGGTGAATACAAGGTGGCAATCTTGTCAGATATTGATGGTAAAAAGGTCAACGGTCGGTTTAGCTTCAAGCAATGACCAGAATTATCCCTGCCCTCAAGCCCCCAATGACTTGGTGTAAATACTTTCGTCCCTGGCGCGCCCAAAATTTCACGTTGTTTTCATTCCGCTCCTTTAGAGTGAAAGTTGGTGCCTGTGGGTTTTCAGGGTGGTATTGAAACTGCCTTCACTGGAGCCTACAGGTTTTGTGAGGAGAGCGAGGGTTCATGATGCAATGTGTTCGCTATTTAATGGTGCTTAGTCTCAGTGCCACAATCAATCTCAGTGCAACTCAGATTTTGGTTGCTCAAGAGATCTCAAAAGGTGCTCAGTTTTCTACAAAATCAACTGCCAATCCAACAATTCAGGAAACAGCCCAAACCTCAGAATCGTCGCTCAACCCTGACCCCAATCCGCTACAACTACCAACTAAACCGGATGAGATCAGGCTTCAAGGAACTCAACCTATCACATTGCAGGAAGCGATCGCCCTGGCAGAGCGAAACAATCGTGATCTCCAAGTGGCAGAACTGACGCTCAGGCGAAGTCAGGCAGCGTTACGACAGGTACGAGCCGCACTTTACCCAACTGTGGCAGGCGACACCGAAATTGGGTATGAACGAACCGCACAAGGACGGTTAGATGACCTGAAATACCTGAGAGAAGATGCCTCTCCATCAGGACTTTTAGGCGGAAGAGTGGAACTAAGTTACGACATTTTCACATCGGGTAAGCGTCCCGCCCAGATCCGAGCGGCAGAGGCTCAAGTTCGCTATGAGCAGTTGGAAGTAGGGCGGCTACGGTCACAGGTTCGATTGGACATCACCAATGCTTACTATGATGTGCAACAGGGGGATGAGCAGGTACGGATTGCTCAAGCCACTGTGAGAAATGCCCAGAAGAATTTGGCTGATGCTCAAGCGTTGGAAGAAGGAGGCATCGGCACCAAGTTTGATGTGAGTCGCGCCAGAGTTCAACTAGCAAATGCCCAACAAAATTTGACCGATGCTGATGTGCAGCAAACCGTTGCTCGTCGTCAGTTAGCCCAGTTGCTCAGTTTAGGTGAGACGGCAGATGTGAGTGCCGCAGACCCAGTACAGAAGGCGGACGAGTGGACACTATCCTTGGAAGATAGCATTTTACTGGCATACAAAAACCGAGTTGAGTTTCAGCAGCAATTAGAGCAACGAACGATCGCCCAGCAACAACGTAAAGCCGCGATCGCGGGTGTCTTGCCCCAAATTAGCTTGTTCGGCAACTATCAATTCTTAAACGAGTTTAGTGAACCCTTTGGAACTCTCGGCGGTTATGCCGCAGGAGCACGACTACGTTGGACATTCTTTGACGGGGGAGCCACCTTTGCGGCAGCAGACCAGGAACGAGCAAATCAAGCGATCGCGGAAACTCGGTTTGCTCAAACCCGCAATCAAGTCCGGTTTCAGGTTGAGCAAGCATATAAAACCCTACAATCTTACGTTCGCAGCATCGAGACCGCAACGGCTGCCTTGAAAGAAGCCCAAGACGTGGCAGACGTGGCAGAATTTCGATTTATACAGGGCGTAAGTACCCAGTTAGATGTCATCACCGCCCGCAATGACTTGATTCGTGCGGAGAGCAACCGACTCGAAGCCATTCTCCGGTATAACCGCGCTTTGGCAGCGTTACAACGAGCCGTGAGTGGTTTACCAACCAATACTCCGGCTCAATCTTCTAACCCTTAAATTCCAAAAGCATTGCAATGTTTCACCAAAACCATCCAACTCAAAGCCGTTTGCGTTATTTCATTCGAGTCCAACTCCTGTATCAAAGTATTTTTTGGCTCAGTGGTTTGATTCTCCTGAATGGAGGTAGCGCGATCGCTCAAACCTCTACTGAAGAGACGATCGCTCCTGTGCCTTCCGCATCCGAACCCACTGTAGACTCCTCACCTGTTGCTCCTCCATCTGTAGTAGAACCCCCTGCTTCTGTTTCAGCATCTGAGTTCGTTCAGCCAACCACTCCAGCCGCAAACAATCTGACCAAATCTGACAATCCGGATGCGTCTAACAATTCATATATTGACTCAACTCCCTATAACGTCGGTGCAACCGAGCGATCTGGACAATCCGCAACTGTTTTACGACGCGATCGCACTCCCAGCACCTTATCGATTTCAGGTAATCCTAAATATCGAGGAACTGGTGAGCTTCCAGCCCTAAATCCTCCCATTGCCTATTCCGGTGGAACCACTGCTTCTGGGCAAAGTTACCTTCGTAGCTTTCGGCTCCCAATTAACCGCAACATTGGGAATATTCGGCTGATTTTCCCACTCTCCATTCCATCTCCTATTACATCGCTGTTTGGTTGGCGAATTCATCCGATTGGTGGCGTTTTACGCTTCCACTCTGGCACGGACATGGGTGCGCCGTTAGGAACTCCAGTTTTAGCGGCTTATGCCGGAAGAGTTGCGATCGCCGATTTTCTCAGTGGATATGGGTTATCTGTTGCCTTACAGCATCAGAAAAATACCCAGGAAACCCTCTATGCCCACCTGTCAGAAGTTTTTGTCCAACCTGGACAATGGGTGAAGCAGGGAGATGTGATTGGTCGAGTTGGGAGTACAGGTACAGCAACTGGACCAAATCTCCATTTTGAACTGCGACAATTAACGGCAGAGGGTTGGGTCGCAACGGATGCCAATGCAGCGCTGGAATACGCTTTAGTTGAATTCACTAAAGCATTGCAGTCTGCCCCAGTTGCAAATAAAACAATTTCCACCCCATCTAAATCTCGTTCCGATCAACAACCCACCTCTGTAAACTGGTCGGCAATGGATGCTGGAACCCGACTGGAATATCTCCTGTCTCAACTGATGACTACTTTACAGCTAGATCAGACTGTATCTCCAACACAGAGTTAATTCTATACTTTCGCCTCTCCAGGTCGAAGGAGCCAGCAATGTCGTTATTTTTCCTGATTCCAATGAGTTTCAGTCTTGTAATCGCTGTCATTTCTCAACAATCAAGTGATGATTTAGCAGAAATTACAGGACTGGCTGCGATCGTCGCCCTGGTTTTGAGTTTAGTTCTAGCACCCTGGCAACTTCAACTGTTTATCTTGCTGTTCATGAGTACAAGGGCGCTTTCCAAGTCCTGATCGCCCTTTGCCAACAAATCAAGAACATATTCTTTCAAAGACTCTGACCCATCCACCCACAAATAAAACTCAAAAAATATTTTGTGCCCTTGCCATCTAAAACTTTCACTTTACTTTCATTCCGCTTTGCCAAACTAGAGATGGATTTATCCCCGTAGGGGGGACTTTTAGTTTAGGAGAGTCAGATGAAATACCTCGCTTTTGCCAGTTTTGCTTTGGTACTCGTTGCTTTAGTTTCCCCAGCTAATGCGGTAGAAACAAAATGCAAAGGCGATGCATTGAAAGAGAAACCGCCAGTTCCCAACTATCCTCATCATGTTCGGAATGTCGTCTGGCGTAACACAAGAGCGATGTGTCTTGAAGAACTTTCACGGATGACGACACCGACAACAACGAGTGATGCACCCTCGACCCAGTCACCTTCACAATCAACAACTCCAGCTAAGGAGGCTGCTCCTCAGCAAGCCCCATAAGCTCCTGGTAGGCGCACCCTCATGATTCGCTGCTCTCTGAGCCTGTTTGAAATCAAGGTTTTTCGCAAAAATTTTCACCTCGTTTTCATCGCAGCCTGTCAAGCTAATAGTAGGAGTTTTCCAATCCTGGGTAGGGGGATTTGTATAGGCTGCGATGAAAGTTCTGTTAGTTGAAGATGAAATTGATTTGGGAACAGCACTCCAGCGCACGTTGCAGCAGGAGAAATACATTGTGGACTGGGTACAAGATGGAGCAGATGCTTGGAATTATCTAGACAATCGGCAGGCTCAATATACGTTGGCGATCTTTGACTGGATGCTGCCCGGTTTAACAGGTCCAGAACTCTGCAAACGCCTACGAGAGGAGCAAAACTCCCTACCTATATTAATGTTGACAGCACGCGATCGCTGGGAGGATAAGGTGATGGGGTTGGATGCGGGAGCCGATGACTACCTGGTCAAGCCGTTTCGGATGGAAGAGTTGCTGGCACGGTTGCGGGCACTCTGGCGGCGATCGCCTCAGTTCCAACCCACCCAAATTCAGGTGGGTAGTCTCACTCTCGACTGCCACAACCGCACCATTCGCTGGCAAGCACCTCAACACGATCATCGAACCGTTCGACTCAGCAAGAAAGAATTTCAACTGATGGAATACTTCATGAAACATCCCCGCCACGCTGCCACTCGTGACCAAATCCTGAGCTACCTTTATGAAGTAGATACGGAGCGAATCAGCAATGTGGTGGCAGCACAGGTCCGGTTGTTACGACGCAGACTTACAGAATTAGGTTGTGAGGATGCAATTCAAACCGTTCCGGGGGGAGGATATCGGCTCAATCCCGCCTATGCAGACGCGATTGTTTAGACGAACCCGATTGCAACTGGCGGGTTGGTACGCAGTTGTCATGGGTTTAACATTAAGTTTGGGTGCGTTGACGCTCTATCAGGTCATCATTCGAGCTTATTCAGATGCTATTGACCGAGAACTAGAGTCCGTTGCAGAAACCTTGCATAACGGGATTGAATGGAATTTACGCCAACCTGGTCAAATCGAACCCATTATTCAAAAACTGGTTCCTGATGTTTGTTCAGTGAGTGCTCCCTGTCCAAGTGAGCCAATTTATATCCATGACCATCTGCCCAAGACTAAGCATCGCCTGTTTGAAGCCGTTCACAAAACGGACTACTACATTCAGTTTCTCAATTCATCAAACAAGCTCATTGCAACGGCAGGATTACGCTCAACAGTTCCCTTGACAAAAGGCACGGAGGTTTGGGCAACCGTCGTTGATTCTGACGGAAATCGCTTTCACCAAATCTCTTATCCGCTGCACACTTTAGACAATCAGTTGTGGGGTTATCTGCAAGTCGGGCGATCGCTAGAAGATTTGGATAACCGTCTTGCTTCATTGAAGTTAGCCTTTCTCATTGGTTTACCCATCATTACTGCCATTGTTGCCGTTTCCAGTTGGGTGTTGGCAGGAATTGCCATGCGACCCATCTATCGTTCTTACCAACAGATGCAGCGATTCACAACCGATGCCGCCCATGAGTTACGCACCCCACTTGCCGCTATTTTGGCAACCGTTGAGTCTGTATCAAGACTGCCAAACTTACCAGAGAGTGAGGCACGAGATACATTGAAAACGATCGAACGTCAGGTGAGTCGTTTTTTTGAACTTGTCAAAGATCTATTCTTGCTTGCCAGGTTAGAACAGCACACGCTACCAGTTCAAAGAGAATCTGTTTGTCTGAATGACTTGATTCATGATTTGGTTGAAGAGTTCTCAGCCCTTGCCGACGCAAACGGTTTAACCCTGGCAGCAGAGGTTCAAATCTCTAAGAACTTACATGTTCTAGTCGATGAAGACCAGGTCTATCGCTTGATTTCAAACCTGGTGGTGAATTCGATTCACTACACCCCAGCGGGAGGTATTGTCACTCTGATTCTCAAGCAGGACGAAAACTATGCTGTGATCCAAGTTCACGATACGGGAATGGGAATTTCCCTCGAAGAGCAGACGCACATTTTTGATCGGTTTTATCGAGTCAACCGCGATCGTTCTCGTCAAACGGGTGGTTCGGGTTTAGGGTTGGCAATTGCGAAAGCGATCGCAGAAACCCACAACGGGAATTTACACGTCCAGAGTGAAGTGGGTCAGGGAAGCACGTTTACAGTTCGCTTGCCCCTAAAATCACGTTCTGTAGGAAACTCGATAACCGTCTTCTAACATAATTATTTCTTTGTTCTCTTCTAAAAAGAGTTTAGATTATGAACTTTCTGTATCGGTTAATTACTTCATTTGGATTTACATCCCTACTTCTTTCAGCTACATTTTTGGATTCAAAAATTTCCTCACTTTCGTCAACCAGCCAAATGAGGGTTGCCCAAGCAAAGGAGCATAACTTTGTCGATCAGGGGCTAGAAAAATTTGAGCGTGGAGATTACAAAGGTGCGATCGCTGACTATACAAAAGCGATTCAGCTTAACTCAAAGGATGTTGAGTCGTACATTAAACGAGGGCTGGCATATCGCAGTTTGGGGGAGCTTAAGCAGGCAGTCGCCGATTTTGATCGAGCTATCCAACTTGAACCGAATTATCCTTTAGCTTTCTACAACCGAGGAGAAGCCTACTCAAATTTAGAGAAATTACCCCAAGCATTAGCAGACTTGAACAAAGCCCTTGAGTTGAAACCAGGCTATGCAGAGGCGTTTAACAGTCGGGGTGTCGTTTATGCCAAAATGGGTAGATTCCAAATGGCATTAAAAGATCTTAGCCGTGCGGTTGCACTGAAATCGAATTATGTTTTTGCCTACAATAATCGGGCATTGGTGCGAACAGCATTGAAAGATGTAGAGGGCGCGATCGCCGATTACACAGAAGCCATTCGCCTAAGTCCAACATTGGCAGAAGCTTACCTGAATCGAGGCAGACTACATCTGGCAATAGGAAATCGACAGGCAGCATTAACCGATTGGCAACAGGCAGCAAAACTATTTGCCGAACGGGGCGAGCGCGATCGTTATCAACAAATACAAAATGCACTGAAACAACTGCAAGAACCTGCCGAATAGCACATAAGAATGGGCGATCAAACGTTGCGATCGCCCATTCATTTCATAGGAAACTTATCAACACCTCGCTGACACTAGCCGTTAGCAGCAACAGAATCTAGAGTCCATACTTACAGTTATACAACTCTTCCCGATATTGAAAGCTGCCTTCAACTACATTAGGAGGTAAGACGCAGTAACCAGGCACCGCAGTATTTTCTCTCCGCTCAGACGTTGATTGATACCGCGATGTTGGAGCAGCATTATTCTGAGATTGCTGTACTGCTTCAGATTCTGAAGTGGGTTGAGTTTGTTTTTCAGAGGGTTGAGCTGAGGATGGACGTGAGGACTGTGGATGAACTCTCGCTATCAGCGATTCAGCGACGGGTTTAGCAGAGACTTGAGGCACAGCTACCCCAGCGACCAAAACCAAGGAAAATGCTGTTGCAGAAAGTAGACGTTGCATTATTTTAACCTCTTCTGAAGAATCAAATATGATTGAATTACTCAATCACCTATTACTAATCTCTCAAATACAAATGAAACTAAAATGAAAAACAGGCTAGATTCAGAAAAAAATCATAACTGCAAACTAGAAGACTTATTAGAAAACTAAGTCAGCAAAAAGTAAAACTAACTGATGGATTTAGACTGTTCAACGGAATAATCGATATAAACCGGATTTAATCGGTAGTTGCCACCCTGAACAGTTTGAATCACATCTTCACAGCCTAATTCAGCCAGTTTGCATCGCAGTCGCCGAATCTGGGCTGCTACAACATTGCTGACTCGTTCAGACTCCATTTCATACAGATAATTCAGAAGTTGCTCTTGGCTAGCTTCCTGCTTGGGCTGTCGCATCAAATATTCCAACACCTGAAACTCTTTCTTACTCAAGCGAACTTGCTCATACTCAGTTGAGTTAGAGTACCAGGAAACAAGCCGGTTATTACAATCTAAGGACAAACGACCGAATTGAAGTTGTAAGGGCTGATATTGGGGCGATCGTCGTCGTAATGCACGTAATCGTGCCAGCAATTCCTGCATCCGAAATGGCTTTACCAAGTAATCATCGGCTCCGGCATCCAACGCTAAAACACCATCCTGCCAGCGTCGCTCTGATGTCAAGACGATTACGGGTAAAGGATGCTGTGCTCTCAAGCGCTGACAGAGTTCTACCGCTGGCAGTCCTGGCATCATCCACTCAAAAATCGCCACCGTATATTGAATAGGTTGAAGTTCTAAGTCTCAGTACAGGACAAAACCTTGAAATAGTTGGGAGGAAAGGGTTTCATGAAATAACCAATATCAACCACGAAACCCTATGGATCAGATTACTCAATTACGTCGGGTTTTGCAGCCCCATCTGGGCTGGCACGGTGCTCGACTTGCCTTTGTCGCCCTGTTTTTGATCGCGCTGTTTCGGGTTAAGACGGTGAACTTGGCTGAGTTAGCCAACGGATTTTGTGGCAACGCCCACACTGACTCCCACTACAAACGCCTGCAACGCTTTTTTGCCGACTACGAGTTGGATGACTCTACGGTTGCCTATACCGTGGTGCGACTGATGGGGATTCCAGAGCCGTGGGTGCTCAGTTTAGACCGGACTGAGTGGCAGTTTGGCAGGTGTGTGTTCAACATTTTGACCTTGGGCATTGTGCATGAAGGGATAGCGTTTCCGGTTGTCTACTTGTTGCTCGATAAACGCGGCAACTCCAATACCGATGAGCGCATTGACCTGATGCAAGAGTTCTTTGCGTTGTTCGGTGAGCGCAAAATCGCCTTTCTGACTACTGACCGGGAGTTTGTGGGCAAAGACTGGTTGGGCTATTTGTTAGAGCGTCCCAAAACACCGATTCGTGCTCGAATTCGTGAGTCTGAACGCCTGTGGGATGGCAGTCAGTCCCGCAGAGCCTCGGTGGTCTTCGCAGACTTGCGTCCTGGGCAACTCAAAGTGTTGTCAAAACGTCGTCGCTTGTGGGGACATTGGGTCTATATTGCGGCTACTCGTCTAGAAGACAACTCCTTACTCATTGTGATTACTGACCACTCTCCCGAAACCGCGATTGCCGATTACGCGAAACGGTGGTCGATTGAAACGTTGTTTGGCGCATTCAAGACGCGAGGCTTTTGTCTCGAATCGACCCATTTCATTGACCTCTATCGCTTGCGCAAGTTAATTGCTCTGTTATCGCTGGGGTTGTGTTGGGCCTTTCTGACTGGCTTGTGGTTGCATCAACACAACCCTTTGAAACTCAAGTCTCACGGGCGTAGAGAGAAAAGTCTATTTCGCTACGGATTTGACCACATTCGCAATATCGTGGTGAATTTAGATCACAAGATGGCTGAGTTCCTTGAAATTTTACAGTTTTTGTCCTGTACTTAGGTTCTAAGTAGTTCCAGGTCGCAAGCCCATCTTGAAACCAATCCACAATATAGTGTTCTTGGTTTAGACTTTCTTGAATCTGTTCACCTAACTTTAGATCAGGTTCAACTAATAAAATTTTCATCGCAAAAGCTTTCCCTAAAAAGTTTTTGACCTTTATAGGTTCTTGCAATTTCAAATAGATTGATTCTATTAATAGCTTGGCAGATTAGGATGAAAATGAAGTGAAATATTGACTCATCCAAAATCTTATTTGAGTGATCATGCGATGAAAATTCTTCAACTTCTCATTTCGAGAAAAGTCAACAGACCCCTTCCAGCGGATGTGAGTGAGACAATGGTCTGTCTAAAAATCCATTGTTCTCTTGAATTTACTGAAAGAAGTCTGTTGAATACGTATTGGTAATCATAAAACTTGCTAATGAAATTACAATGACGGTTTAAGCTCATCAACGCTAAAAAATAAAAGGAGATGAATCTTCTTGACTCATCTCCGTTCCAGTATTTACTGGTGTGAGGAAACCTAATGTTGCCTAGCTGCTAAGGAGAAACCTGCTCAATCAAAGATTAAGATGATTTTTCCCAAGCAGCAAAGCTAGAAACTAAATGTCGTCCGAATGACCCCCACTAACTGAGTATCATTCCGTCTGTTGCCTTCAGGGTTAAACAACACAAAGACCCCTGGTGTGATGGCAATGTTGTCATTAATCCGGTAACGGTAGAACGCTTCTAAATGGAATGGTGGAGAACCATCTAAACGACGACGGGTGTTCGCGTTGGCACGGAAGTCGTTGTCGGTGACGCGGGGTTGCATCCCAAACAGCAAACCGCCCAAGTTGCCTTTACGACCCAAGTCGGGGAAGCCTAGGAAAGCAGCCCAATTTTGAATTTGCGCTTCCTGGTTGTTGCGTTTGTTGTAAGCCCACGTGAAAGCGTACCAGCCGCCGACAGTGAGTCTGGGCGCTACCTTCCACTGCACTTGCACTGACCCAGTGTCAGCAGATGTGGCTGCACCTGCAAACGGGTTCGCGGCATAGCCGGTTCCAGTACTGCCAAAGAGGTTTGGCGCACCCTGATTGAACACAGTGGAGGTGCCGGGGAAATAAGAACGAACGTAGGTAAGACCAATATCAAAGTTGCGAGAAGGACGAAATACAAGTTGCCCAGCAGCAGCATAGTTCCCATCAAACAATCCATTCTTTGCTCCAGGATCGTTGGCATTTCTATCAGAAAAATAGCCGCCCTGTAGGCTCAGTCTGGGACCGAATTTGTAGTCAAAAGAAACTCCTGGAGAACTAGTAAACGTCTGATCGTTAGAGCGATAAATCGGGTTAAACCGTCCAAACCTGGAGATCGCACCGCCACCACTACTTTCAAATGGGCTGAGGGTTTCAAATAGTGAACTGTAGATTCGGCTTTGAACCGCATCAACTTGAATACGGAGGTTTTGCCCCACAGGGAATCGATAGAAGAGGTGGTCAATATTGACGGCATTGGATTCGTTGCCGTCAAAGCCTAACCGAGTTCCATTCGTTCCTGTGAAAGCACCGCTGAAGGGAGTAATGTTGCGACCTTGCAATCGAACTAGCAACCGGTCTTTACCTGTAAAGCTAGATTCGAGTGCAAGCCGCACCCGGTTACCAAAGATGGGTTCAGTGCGATCGTCTCGGAAGGAGTTCTCATTGGCAGCATTCACACCAGTGAGGAAGGTGTTGTTACCAGTGCGGGTGGCACGATCGCCAAAGGTATCGGCGATCGCAAAGATAACTTCACCCCTTAATCGGGTAGTGGTGGAAAACTGCTGTTTCTCCAGAGTAGCAGTCCGCACTTCCAAGGACTCAACTCGTCCGCGTAAAGCACCGAGTTCTGCTGCAAATTCTTCTTGCAGTCGCTTAACAACTTCCAAATCTTCCTTCCGCACGAAGTCAGCCGTAGCAGCGGCAATCAGTTCTTGAATCTTGTCCAAGCAAGCATTCAAACCTGCGGCAAATTCATAGCGAGATAGAGCACGATTGCCACGATAGGTTTTGTCAGGATAGCCAACGATACAGCCATACCGTTCTACCAACGATTGCAATGCCTGAAATGCCCAACTGCTAGGATCTACATCCGTAAATTGTGAGACGGAGGTCACCTGATCCAGTTGAGCGCCTCTGCCTTCAGCGCTGTATTGTCTAACTTGTTGCAAAGTCGTGCTGCTATCCGACAAACCGACTCCTGTCGAAGCGGCGGCACTATTAGCAAACTGATTTAACTTTTCATTCGTTGGTATTCCATTTGCCAGCGCATCACCTGGCATCATCAGCGATGCGACAAGAAGCGTTGGGACGCTCCACACAAACTCTCTCAGTATTGAACGCATTTTTCATCCTCACACTACTCTTTCTGAAAAATCAAAATGACTTTTCGTAATGGATAACCTCTATACAGCGGCTCCATCCGTAGAATGCCAGGACAGGATGAAAATTTAATGACGGTTTTAGCAGATGCACAAAAACCAGGGTTAAGTTCTTGTTAAGGAAATCAACTCAGAAACATAAGCTTTAGCAAAATTTCTATCAAACTATTTAAGCAATCCCCTTTTGCCCACTTCTACAACGTATATCGTCACTTTAACTTCTAACTGAAATGCGATCTCTCCTTTTCTTTGGTATAGCGGCGTTAGGTGAGATTTCTGGCTGTTATGCCTTCTGGGCATGGCTCCGACTCGGAAAAAGTATACTCTGGGTGCTTCCAGGATTAGTTGCTCTAGCCATCTTTGCGATTGCCCTTACCCAAATTGAAACCTCCAACGCTGGGCGAGCTTACGCTGCCTATGGTGGGATCTATATTCTTTCGGCAATTATCTGGTTATGGACTGTGGAAGGAGTCAAACCTGATCGCTGGGATTTATTGGGTGTAGCGGTTTGCCTGGTTGGTACGATGATTATTATGCTGGCTCCTCACAGGATCTAAATGTGCGGCGATGTCTTGATATAAATTCATCACATGAGCATCCGCAAGGCTGTAATACACATTGCGTCCCGCTTTGCGGTAATTGACCAATCGCGTTGATCGCAAAATGCGGAGTTGGCTAGATACGGCTGACTCACCCATTTTTAAGCTTGCGGCCAAGTCACATACACATAACTCCTGATGCGCCAGCGCCGAGAGCACCCGCAGTCGATTTGGGTCTGCCAAGACACCAAAGAATTCTGCCATCCGTTGAGCTTCTGGCATCGGTAGGATTTCTGGCTGTACCTGCCGCACCGCATCCAGATGAACGAGATGGGCTTCACACTCTGGCACATCCGACTCTTGGAGCTGAGGAATTAGCTCTTTGCGATTAGGCATAGGACGAATCAAGGTAACGGCTGTGAAGAAGTTAGCTTTGCTCAATGACAGTATAAAGCTAAGAATGGTTATCGTTCTATATATGAATATACTTTCAGATATTGAGAGTTTTGTTCTACAATTTTTGGAATAATCTGCAATCTGACTTTGGCAAACGGCTATGACTCAAACTCCTTCGCTGAAAACTCAGCAAATGCAAGTCGGTGGTATGGACTGCGCCAGTTGCGCGATGAAGATTGAAGGCAGCGTTGAGAAATTGCCAGGAATTGCTGAGGTATCGGTCAACGTGGCAACAGGACGCATGGTTGTGTCTTACGATTCGCAGGAAGTCAGCGAGGCGGAAATTCAAAATCGGGTAACGAGATTGGGCTACACGGTTGCGATCGCGCAAGCACGAACACCCACCTCATCGGCTCAATCTCTTGCTTCCACAAATGGACAGACGCATGACGGTCAGAGTGAGACGGAGGGACACGATCATAGTCATGGCTCTGGCGAATTTAACCTGAAGAAAGAGGCTGCTCCGGTGCTGGCTGCGATCGCGTTATTTGCGATCGGGATTGTCTTTGAAGAACCCTTACACAATACGCCCTACAACATCGGTGAACTTGCTGTATTCATCCCTGCCTACCTGCTTAGTGGTTGGTCGGTGTTAAAGACGGCGGGACGCAATATTCTCAGAGGGCAGATCTTTGATGAAAACTTTTTGATGACGATCGCCACATTGGGAGCCTTTGCGATTCATCAATTCCCCGAAGCGGTTGCCGTGATGCTGTTCTTTAAGGTGGGTGAGTTGTTTCAAGAGTATTCTGTGGGGCGATCGCGGCGATCGATTAAAGCACTATTAGAAGTTCGTCCTGATAGTGCCAACTTGAAAATAAATGGCACCGTGAAACAGGTGAAGCCTGAAACGATCAATGTGGGTGATCAAATTTTGGTGAAACCGGGTGAGAAAGTGCCGCTCGATGGCGAAATTCTAGAGGGCAACTCTCAAGTGGATACCTCTGCATTGACGGGTGAGTCAGTTCCCCGCATCGTCAACATTGGAGATCCAATTCTTGCAGGCATGATTAACAAGTCGGGCGCTCTCACCATTCGAGTCACAAAACTATTTGGCGAATCGTCGATCGCTAAAATTCTTGACCTGGTTGAAAATGCTACCAGCAAGAAGGCAGACACTGAGAAATTCATCACTAAGTTTGCCCGCTATTACACACCAGTTGTCGTATTCCTGTCTCTAGCAGTTGCCATTCTGCCACCGCTGTTGATTCCAGGTGCAAATCGGAGTGATTGGATTTACCGCGCCCTGATTTTGCTCGTCATCTCTTGCCCCTGCGGACTGGTGATCAGCATTCCCCTTGGCTATTTTGGTGGCATTGGCGGCGCTGCCAAGCGCGGAATTTTGGTCAAAGGCTCTACTTTCTTGGATGCGCTCACAGCCGTCAAAACGGTTGTATTCGACAAGACCGGAACGTTGACGAAAGGAACCTTCAAAGTCACGCAAATTGTGACAAAAAGTGGGTTTTCGGAATCAGAACTGTTGGCGTTAGCAGCGCAAGCTGAAGCGAACTCTAACCATCCAGTAGCGCAATCCATTCGAGAGGCATACGGACAACCGATCAATGAGTCTGAAGTCATCGATTACGAAGAAATTGCAGGGCATGGCATCCGAGCTAAAGTCCAGAACCAAGTCGTCTTAGCAGGGAATGACCGCCTACTGCACCGAGAAAACATCGACCATGATACTTGCAATGTGGCTGGAACAGTGGTTCACCTAGCGGTGGACGGACGCTATGCTGGGTACATTCTGATTGCCGATGAAATCAAAGAAGATGCGGCTGAAGCAATCCGTGATTTGAAAAAAGTCGGAGTGGAACGAACTGTGATGCTGACGGGGGATAACGAGGTTGTCGCCAAACGGGTTGCTGAACAGTTGACTCTAGATTCTTACTTTGCCGGATTGCTCCCCGAAGACAAAGTGGGCGCGATCGAGAAGCTACTGGATCGCTCTGGCAAGAAGAAGGTTGTTTTCGTGGGCGATGGGATTAATGATGCTCCAGTAATCGCCAGAGCTGATGTTGGGATGGCAATGGGTGGATTGGGATCGGATGCGGCGATCGAAACGGCGGATGTGGTGCTGATGACGGATGCTCCGTCCAAAGTGGCAGAAGCCATTCAGGTTGCCAGAAAAACTCGCAAAATTGTGGTGCAAAACATCGTGATGGCAATGGCAATCAAAGGAATTTTCATCGTGTTGGGAACGATCGGGTTGGCAACATTGTGGGAAGCAGTGTTTGCTGATGTGGGTATGGCACTAATAGCAATTTTTAACGCAATGAGAATATTGAGATAATCAGTGCAACTTATATGAATAGCTCTTCGACTGATAATGACTTCTCCCTGACTTTAGAAGAAAATGCATTAGACTCACTTACTCATGCAATAGAGCACTTGTCAGCTAATGAGAGAGATACTGATCTCAAATACACCGTTCTCCATATTTTTCACGCAATTGAACTTTTTCTTAAAGCACGTTTATCACAAGCAAGTCCTGAGTTGATCTACCGGAATAAGAAGATAGAAGCGGATGGTTTCACTGTTAACTTTGGAGAACTACAAAACCGCTTAAAAGCTGTTGGTGTTGTTCTAAGCGAGCAGGATAGAGATGATTTGAAGTTTTTACAACGAGTGAGAAATTCTATTGAGCATCATAAATTTGCTGGAAATTACGAAGAGATTGAGAACTATGCTGGTCGAGCAATGCGCTTCCTGCGGATATTTCTTTACAAGGAATTAAAAATTGACCTTCAGGATGAATTGAATGAAAGTATCTATCAAGCACTATTAGATGCTTTTGGTTCTTATACTGAACGAATGTCGGAGCAGGATATCTCATTGCATCCTAAAGATTTCGGAGTAGAACACGATTTGCTTCATTGTGAGAAATGTGACGAAGTGTCAGTTGCTTTTCCTGACCCAACTTTAACGGATGGAACCATCCATTACTTTCGTTGTGAAGTCAAATACAGCGTGAAATCCTGTTTAATGTGCAATTGTCCTATTCTTTCGTTAATAGAACCAGGCGAAACAACGGTTCATACATCTGAAGATTTGGACGATGATGATGGAGAATTCTGCTCTAATTGCTTAGAGCAAATAACTGAACGAGATTACTAAGGCAATTAATTCAGGCTCGGTACTTGGTAAGACACTATTTATCTAATTGCTGAAGTTGCCGAATGTAGAATTTGGTTTGGTTATAACTTCTCTGATCGCCCTGCTTCTGAAACAATTGGGCGGCTTGCCGCAAGTCTATCAACGCTGCTGACTTGTCTCCTAGTTGCGAGTAGAGAATACCGCGATTCCCAAAGGCTTCAGCGAGAGAAGGATTCAGTTGAATCGCTTGAGTGAAGTCTGCGATCGCGCCCTTCGCGTCTTGCAAAGCAGTTCGAGCTTTCCCCCGGTTGTAATAAGCATCCGCATAGTCAGGCTTCGTTTTAATTGCCTGATCGAGGTCTTTCACGGCAGCTTGCAGATTTCCCATTCCAGCGTACACCACGCCTCGATTGTTATAAGCTGCTGCATAATCGGGTTTGAGCCGAATTGCTTCAGTCAGGTCAGCCAATGCATTGGGGAAATCGCCAATGTCCGATCGCGCTTCGCCTCGGTTGTAAATGGCTTTTGCGTTCTTGGGGTCAAGTCGTGCCGCTTGGTCAAAATCGGCAATTGCCCGCTTATAATCTCCTAAATCATGATGAGCCAGACCTCGGCTGATGTAGGCATCCGTTAGTTTGGGGTTCGCTTGGAGGGCAAGGGTGTAATCTGCGATCGCACCCCTAAGATTTCCTTGTTTGGCTTTCTCCATGCCTCGATTCAGCAACTCCACAGAACTCACTTGCACAACTGCATCTGGCTTAGACTGAGCATATAGAGTCGAAGGTATGGCTATAATCAGCCCTAGTATGCCAAGCATTACAGTAATCTTAGAAACAGGATTCATAGAAAAAACTCCTTACCACAGCCTTATCCTAGCGAAAGCTCTTGCATTTGGACTCGGTATCCCTTTATGACTGAAGCAAAAGTACGGCAACAATACGACCAGATGGCAGCAACCTACGACTGGCGGTGGAGCCGCTATGTCTCTAACACGCTGTCATTTCTCAAGCACTGGGCACAAATTCCATCAACTGCACGGGTACTCGATATCGCTTGTGGAACTGGAGAATTTGAACATATGCTGGTGGCTGAAAACCCGGCGCAGGCAATGGTTGGAGTAGATATTTCCGAAAAGATGCTGGCGATCGCCCAGCAAAAATGTGATGGTTATCCAAATGTTGCATTTCAAGTTGCATCCGCCTCAGCATTGCCTTTTGCCGACAACAGCTTTGATGTAACCGTTTCTGCAAATGCCTTTCACTACTTTGACCAGCCTGAGCTTGCCTTAGCAGAAATGAAACGAGTCCTGAAACTCGATGGAAAAGTTGTGATTATTGACTGGTGTCGGGATTATATTGTGTGTCAAATCTGTGATAGTTTGCTGAAGCTGTTTGATCCGGCTCACAAGCAATGTTATTCCCAAGCCGAATTTCATCAACTTTTTCAAGATGCTGGATTTGGATTTGAAATTCAGCAGGCAACCAAAGTTCGGTTTGGCATCATCTGGGGGTTGATGATCGCGACTGCGATTCCAAACAATAAGGCAAATTAACTGAGTAAAGATACGAGAAGTCCTTAAGCTACCAAGGAGATGGGAACCGATGCGGAAAGTTTTACTCAGTGCGATCGCCGCTTACCTGTTGCTCAGATGAATTATCCAGAGGGTAAGAATAAGTGCCGTTTTGACTCAACGCTGTCCGCCATTGCTCAGGGTGGCGCGGTAGTAGAATTCGGACATCGGGGTCAGGCAAGCCAATACCCGCATCTCTTAACGCACTAACGATCGCGGCTCTGACGGCAGATGTGGTTGCAACAAAATCAGACCGTCGTGAATCTGTCCAAAATCGCACGTCAACCGCAATATCATCTTGTCCCAATTCCTGAATTCGTACCGAAACGGCGGGTTCTGTTAGAACTCCTTCGGTTGTCTGCACTGCGGACTGTAGGATGGTTGTGGCTTTCTGTAAATCAGTGTCATAGCCAAGGAATAGGGTGGCATTACTGCGGCGAATGGGCGCTGCCGTATTGTTGATGATGCGGGACGTGAATACGTCTGCATTCGGAACTAGCACCACGCGACCATCGTAGGTGCGGAGTTGAGTCGCTCGCAATTCAATTCGTTCAACATTGCCCTCTGTTTCACCAACGATAATTTGATCGCCTAGCTCAAAGGGACGCAGCACCAGAATCAAAATGCCACTGATGAAATTAGACAAAATATCTTTAAGGGCAAAGCCTAGAGCAAGACTGGTTAAGCCCAACCCCGTTGCAACTGTTTGTGGATCAAAACCAAAAGCATCTAAGGCAACAATGAATCCAAGAATCCAAACAGCATAGTAAGCAACTTGCTTGATTAAATTCTCAACCGTCAGATCCTCTACAATTCGGCGAAAGACAAGACGCATCAACCAGCGCACAAAGGTTGCGATCGCCCCAAATAATCCAATCACCAGTAAAGCTGCTAAAGCACGGGGAATAATGATGATTGCAGATTCCACCAACCGTCCAAACGCAGTTTCGATCGATGCCCGTACCTCTGCAACAAAGCGCCCCCAGGGAGAAAGCCGACGTTGGCTCGCTCGATTTAAGGTACTGTCGATGGCTTGAGTCCATTGAGCAGTGAGCGCATTCACGGTAGTGAGGTTGTCTTGAGCATCTTCTGCCGTAACAGTGACAACTGGAACACCCGCGATCGTAATAATCCGCTGCGTATTATTTCTTGCAAATTCAATACGGGGAGGCGCGATCGCGGTGGGGTTTTCTAACAACCGGTTGATTCGTCGCTCAATTTGCCGTGCGCGTGTGGTTGCATCCACGTTTTCTACCGCGCTCACTCGAAAAACGGATCGACCATCGACTCGAACTGTAGCCCGATCATCTTGAGCCGCAACAGAGAGGGGTAGGAGTAACGCCGCAAGCATCACAGCGACAAATAACCATCGTTTGAGCGATCGAATATCAACCCATCCCTGATGGGTCAAGTTCTGGTAAAAACTTTTCCTTGCCTTACCTAAACTAGTTGTAATTTTTTGACCGTGACTACACAAGGAAAAATGAGATGGGTTGGACAAACTTGCAACTACGCTAACAAGACCGTAAACCTGTCTTTTCGCTCAGCTCATCCTCCTATAGACGCAGATTTTACTTAAAACGAGCGATCGAAATTCTATTTAGCCAAAGATCATTGTATTAAAGTACCTATTGAAAGAGTTATGAGCGATTTATTGAAAATTTCTTTCTCACAGACGATGAAAACCACAGTGTTATCTTTTACAAAAAGTAGCGTAAGCTAATTCCTTTGCTTATGAGGTGTATCGTACTATTTCGGTGACTTGTAAGTTGTTGCTGTTAATCATGCCAAAGTAGAAAATGTCTAAGCGCTTTTTGTCACAATCAAATATCTCTCATTCTGCTGTCCGTAAATCGTCTCGACGAAGACGGTTTCTTTGGTTTGGGATGGCTGGGATAGCGGCAACATCAGCGATCGTCGGAGCCTTTATAGCTAGTTTGCTAACACAGACATCGTTCATGCAGCATCCACGCAGTTCTCAAGAAGCCACTGCATTCAATCAGAATAGTCAGATCTCCAGCGGTATCGGATTGCAGTTACCCGCCTTAACTCGCCCAGTCAATGTGTTGGTGTTGGGCACTAAGGTATTAACGTCAGATGTCCAAACTCCGACTACGCAAGCTGACGGCTACCACCAATTAGTCAATTCGCTAGATGGATTAGCAGACACTATTCTGCTCTTGCGTTTTGACCCAGAAGTTGGCTCAGTAACCGTATTATCGATTCCACGAGATACGCGCACCTGGATTGAAGGACATGGTGTGACAAAAATCAATGCTGCCAATGCGTATGGTGGACCGGCTCTGAGCGCAACAGCGGTTAGCGATTTATTAGACGGAATTGGCATCGATCGCTACGTTCGGATTAATGTTCAGGGTGTGGAAAAACTCGTTGATGCACTGGATGGTGTAACGGTTAACGTACCCAAGGACTTGAAGTATCAGGATGACAGCCAGCATCTTTACATCAATCTAAAAGCAGGGGAACAGCGTTTGAATGGTGCTGAAGCACTTCAGTTTCTGCGGTTTCGCTACGGTGAATTAGGCGACATCGGACGAGTCAAGCGCCAGCAGTTGTTCATGCAGGCGTTCCTCAAACAAACCCTGAAGCCCTCAACTGTAACGCGCTTACCAGAAATTCTTTCTGTCATTCAATCCCATCTCGACACAAATTTGAACAACGAAGAATTGCTAGCATTTGCTAACTTTGCCATGAAAGTAGAGCGATCGCAGGTGCAAATGCTCATGGTGCCTGGTCGGTTTAGTGCTCCAGGGGAATATGATGCCAGCTATTGGATACCAGATTCTTCTCAGATTCAAACGCTCGTGACCCAGTATTTTGACCATGACTACGGCGGTCTGCAAGCGGCTGATCCTGCATCCCTAAGGATCGTGATTCAGGGCGGAATGCAGTCGCGGGGAGTCATTGATATGCTAGTGAATAGGCTGATGACATCAGGATACAATCAAGTCTCTGTGGACGAGCGCAGCGATCGCTCCCGCAAAGTCACTCGAATTGTGGCACAAAAGGGCGATCGAGATAGTGCCAATGCCATTCGGCACGTTCTGGGAATCGGAAAGGTTCGGGTGGAAAGCACAGAGGATTTATATTCCGATGTCACAATCAAATTAGGACAAGACTGGAGCAACCATCAGATGCTAACGGCTCCACAAGGTGACTATGCAGACTCGCAGGCAAGTGAGCAAAGTTAGCACCCCGTTCCTTATCAAGGTTTCAATAGCCTCAGTCCGCTCAGGGTCACTAATACTGTAGATCCTTCATGTCCAACCACACCTAAAGGGAGAGTCATGTGATTGGCAAAGTTGGCAATCAGCAGCAGTACAATAAAGCCGAGAGCAAAGGTGATGTTTTGCTTGACAATCCGCTGAGAATGCCGACCTAGCCGAATGGCTGTGGCTAATCGCTCCAAACGATCTGCCATCAGCACCACGTCGGCGGTTTCCAGTGCTACATCACTCCCGATCACGCCCATTGCAATTCCAACTGAAGCTTGAGCCAGGGCTGGGGCATCATTGATCCCATCGCCCACCATTGCTACCGTTTGATACTGCCGCTGTAAGGAGCGAACCACATTGACTTTATCTTCAGGTAAAAGCTCCGAGTATACCTGGTCAATACCAATATCTTGAGCGATGCTACGAGCAGTGCGTTCGTTGTCTCCAGTTAACATCACAATTTCTTGAATACCGAGTTGCTTTAACTTCGCGATCGCCCTTGCTGCTTCGGGTCGAACGGTATCAGCGATCGCAATGATGCCTAGAGGTTCTCCTGCGTAAGCTACCCACACAAGCGTTTTTCCTGATGCTTCTAACTGTTGTGCCGTTGCAATTAGCCAATCCGACCAACCGTTGACCTGTTCCTGGATGAAACTTGCCTTGCCGACCCATGCCTGCTGTTGGTCGATTTCTCCTGTAATTCCTTGTCCTGCAAGCGCTTGAACGTTCGTTGGTTCCTGCCATTCAATTTGCTGTTGTCGCGCAAACTGGACGATCGCCTCACCGATCGGGTGTTCAGACAAGCTCTCTAAAGCCGCCGCGACTTGGAGTAATTGCGTATTAGACGATGATAGCGAGATCGCTTCAACTACTTGAGGCTTACCAGTCGTCAGCGTTCCCGTTTTATCAAAGGCGATCGCCTTGACTCGCCCCATCATTTCTAATTGCGCCCCGTTCTTAAACAAAATGCCATGCCGTGCCCCGTTCGCAATCCCAGACAACAGAGTGGGCATAATTGATGCCATCAAAGCACAAGGCGAAGCAACGACGAGAAAAATCAACGCCCGATAGATCGTATCTTCCCAGTTCCAGCCAAACAGGAACGGGGGGAGAGTGCCCAGCAGGATGCCTGCGACTACAATCACCTTGGCATACCCGCGCTCAAAGCGTTCAATAAACTGCTGAGAGGGCGGTGCTTCATTTTGAGCTTGCTGGACGAGACGGATAACTCGCTGAATCAAGCTACTCTCGGGCGGTTGATGAATCTTGAGCCTGAGCGCTCCATTGCCATTCAGCGTCCCCGCAAAGACTTCATCACCGACTATTTTCTCGACGGGGATAGACTCTCCTGTAATTGAAGCCTGGTTCAGCGTACTCGACCCCTCCGTCACTAAACCATCCGTCGGCACTAACTCTCCCGGTTTGACTAAGACCTGATCGCCCACCTTTAACGCCGCGATCGCCACAGTTCGTTCTTGTCCATTCAGCAATACTCGTGCTGTATCGGTGGTCAGACTCATCAACCCTCGGATACTGCGCTCCGTTCGTCGCATGGCATACCCTTCCAGCGCTCCACTAATGGCAAAGATCAAGATGAGAACGGCACCGTCTACGATTAAGTAATACTCCCGCCGCCATAACCCTAAACTCGCTGCCCCCAACGCTGCCACAATCATCAACAGGTCTACGTCCAGTTCTTTTTCTTCAATCAGGGTAGTCAGACCTTCACGAGCGCTGTCAAATCCTCCAATCACATAGGCAGCGGTCAGGATGAACAAAGCAACTCCAATCCAACCGAGATTGAGAGTTTGCCAACCTAGAAAAACCAGAATCGCGCAAACGATCGCCGCTACCGCGTCTGGGTGTTCCTTGAGGAAGTTCGGAGAGCGAGGAATGAAAGGGCTGGCAGAAACCATTGGCTTAAACGGTCATAATTGATACCCTTTCACCTTAAACATTGACATTGGTGTCAATGTCAAGCTTTTGACTAAACTAGAGATATGAAGACTGAATATCTGACGATTAAAGAACTCACCGAAGCAGTGGGTAGTGGAATTACCCCCCGAATGGTACGGCACTATCACACCTTGGGTTTGCTGCCAACCCCCCAACGCTCGGCGGGCAACTACCGACTCTACGCCCAAGGCGATGTGCAGCAGTTGCGGCGACTGGTGGCATTGAAGCAGCAAGGGTTTCAGCTATCTCATATTCAGCAACTCCTGCAAAGCGAAGCTGGAGTGGATGCCGATCAAACGTTGATCCACCAACTGCAATTGCAATATCGCAAGGTCATTCAGCAATTGGCGCGGCTGCGGCAAACTGCTGCCGCATTGGAAGGCGTATTGGGACGTGATCGCGACTGTCAAACCATTCAGGCAGAAGCGATCGCCCAGCTGAGGTTGATAGAAGCCGAAACTCATAATGATCTGGGAGAGTTGGAGGAACTTTGGCATAGCTTAGATGCCGAGACAGCGGCTCACCCAGAGGCATTCCAGGAATCTTTACAACGTTTACTACCAGACCTTTCTGACCGTTCTGAAATTGAAGTAGACCTGCTCTCCAAGCTTGTGCTGGCGTGTGGCGATGTGAGTTTAGTTCAGTTTGTCCGTATCAGTCGAGGACAGGCTCAAAACGCGCTCTCGACGGCTCGTAATGCACTCAAGTCAGGCTGTCAGGTTGTCGGAGATGTGCCAACGGTGATTGCTGCCCTCGATCAAACTCGGTTGGCACATTTGCAGTGCCCTGTTGAAACGTTGATTGCTAACCCCCACATTACGAGTGTGGTAGAAGCAGAGCAAGCCTTCTGGCACGATCAGCAGTGGAAAGAACGGTTACGGCAACTGCCTGCTGGATGCATCCTCGTGATTGGCTATGCTCCTTCTGTGTTGATGGCTACCTGTGAATTGATTGAGCAGGGACAGTTGCAACCAGCGCTTGTAATTGGGATGCCCATTGGTTTCAGCCATGCTCCGGCTGCAAAACGGCGGTTGATGCGCTCAGGAGTCCCTTATGTTGCGATTGAAGGAACATTGGGCGGTGGATTGTTAGCTGCCGTTGCCTTGAACGCCTTAGTAGAATCTCTTTTGGAGAAGCCAGACTGTCATTGTTACTTGACAGCAATGTGAAATTATCAGGCAGCGATCGCCCTTGCTGCTTCGGGTCGAACCGTATCGGTGATCGCGTACTACCAATGCCTACTGTTGGTTGATTTCTCCTGTAATTCCCTGTCCTGCAAGCGCTTAAACGTTCGTTGCTTCCTGCTGACAATGTAAGCCTGAGTGATTGCAAACACAGCTATTGTGTCACGTAAGATTTTTCGAGCCACCAAAGTTTTTGTGGCTCGAAAATCCTAATTGCAAGCCTTACTTTTCTAATTAAGGAAACGTAGGGTCGATCCTAATTTATGCCCTAATCTATTTGGCAGTTTCTAAATTAGAAAAAGGCGATCCTGGAGTGCAAATGCCAAGCATTGCGAAAGTGATCACCCGATACGAGGATAACTTGAAAACCAATCATGCACGAGTTAAGCGATCGGCAAAGTATTGAGATTAGTCCAAGTTAGAGTTGCCAGTAGGTCATCACCCTTGCTGATTAACGTATCGTTGCCGCTGCGAGTTAATGTGATGTCCGCAACTGCTAGACCAGACCCTAATTTGAACTTGTCATTAGAGTCGAAGTTGAAGATAGTAACAGACCCAACTCCTGCATTAAGCGTGAAGATATTTGCCCCGTCACCCATCACAACAACTTTGTCATTGCCTGTGCCTGCATTGATAATGTTATTGCCCGCACCTGCATAGATCTCATCGTCGCCAGCGCCACCTAAAATCTCATCATCTCCGGAATCGGCAAAGATGATGTCGTTACCACTGCCTGCATCAACGTAGTTATTCCCAGCACCTACAACAATATCGTCGTTGCCAGCACCTGCATAGATAACATCATCGCCTGTCCACGCACGAATATAATCATTGCCAGCACCAGAAAATACAGTGTTATTGCCACTATTCACAAAGATGCTATCGTTACCTGTACCTGCATACACCAGATCATCCTCATTCTCGGCATATACAGTATTGTTGCCATTGTTGGCGTAGATATAGTTCTTACCAACACCACCGTACACGGTGTCATCAAATGCCCCGGTGTAAATAACTGCATCATTTCCAGGTCCAGCCGTAAAATAAGCATTCGCGACTTGCGGTCCTGTGATGTTAGGCTTCTCGGTAGAGCCTGTGATAGCCGCCAACATGGTTTGGTAGATCTGGCTCTGATCTACCCCATTGACAAAACCAGGAATCTGGAAGCCGTAGCTTTCGTAACCTTGCCCCACAAAACCTGTCAATACTTCAGAGCCAGCACCTTGATAATAAACAGGCACTGGGCGGTTCGTGTGATTGCCCCAATCATACTTATCGGTGGCAGGCTTAGAACCCCAAAAATGACCCGCTTCAGCACTAGTATCCAAAGCGGTCAATGCCTCAGCACCTTTTGTTTGAAGCAACAGGGGATAATTGGGATTTAAGGTCAAGTAGTGATCGTGATCTGCTGTCACAATCAACAGATTGTTTTCCCAGCCACCATTGTTTTGAATCCAGTTAATTGTGGAGGCTACAGACTTGTCGAAATCTAACATCGTACCGATCAGGTTGTCGATGTTGTTGTCATGAGCCGACCAGTCAATGTCGCCCCCTTCAACCATCAACCAGAAGCCATCCTTATCTTTGCCCAATACATTCAAAGCAGCATCAGTTAGATCTTTCAGGGTGGGGTTTTCGTTCACTTCTCGAGCAATAAAAGATGCATCGGTTTCACCGGGTAACAAAGGACGTTTGGTATCTGGATTAAGCCCTTTGGTACTGTTTACAGTAAACATATCCAGCCCTGTCGTACTATAGTCACCATTCGCAGAGCTTACAGGCAGGTTACCGTTCTGTCCACGGGCACCATACAGACCTAGCAAACGCTCACCACTATCAGGATCAACTCCAGCCGCAGTAACCGCTAGCGTTTGAGCAGCATTGGTTCCACGCTCAACAAAGGTATAGCCATATCGGTTATCTGTGGGATTTGCAACCAGGTAGTCGTAGGTGTCCTTAGTGACAAAGCCATAGTCGCGGGGAGGCTCAACCCCCACAGGAAGAGGACTAGCAGTATTGGAGAGAGGGTGTCCGCCGCCTAACAAGACAGTGGGCTGATAAATTCGCAATTCTTGCTGTAGGATACTGTCCAGATCCGGAAACTCACTGTCATATTTACCACGGCGGTTTACTGTTGCTGCTGCTGCGCCAGGAGTTGCATGGTCAATAGGAACTGAGGTGACCAAACCTGTCGATTTATTATTTAATGCCGCCGTCGCAAGAATCGTTTCAAGGGGCTGCTCAAAAATATCAACACCGATCGCGTTGTTGTAGCTCTTAACCCCGGTGTAGAGAGTGGTTGCTGTATTTGCCGAGTCAGGATAGCTGAGCTTGATGTACTCCTTGTCAAACCCTGCTGGAATGGAACCACCGTAATAAGCTGAATCCCAGGGGAAGAAACCACCTTCAATGGGATCGTAGCCAACTAAATTTCCGACTGCACCGCTAGCAACTGTAGCTCCGCCAGAAGCGGTTGTGCCGGGGTTGAATGCAGGATTGAATTGAAAGCCAGGAAGTACGGGGCTTCCACCCGTTGCTGAATCTGAGCCAGTGAGAGCAGAGTTACCCGTGTTAAATGTTCCGTTTGCGCCTGCAACAGTGGTGCCATAGGTTGTGACGAGGGAAGAACTACTTAGGCTTTGGAAGCTCAACCCAGTTCCTTTACCTGAAGTGTAAAAGTCATCTAAAGATGTGCCTGTATTGCCGTTCTGAATTTGTTGGTAGATCGCAGCGGCACGAGCCATTTCCCAGCCCATACCGTCGCCAATCATAATGATGACGTTCTTAGCCATTGCAGTTTAGCTCCTTAATTTGGACAGATAAATCTGTCTCGGCATCGGTATTACATAACGAGATGCCAAGAATTACACAGGAGCTTATTCGCTCCTTATATCGACTCAATTCAATAAGCATCCTCTAGAATGCCCTATGTAACATAGCACCCGTATTAGTACCAGAGCGCGTTCTCTAAAACACAGGAAACATCAAGAAAGTATTAAGTTACACAGTAATAATAGGTTTTACTCTGTGATAACACTGATAATGGTTATCATTATTATTTCTCATGATTTATTTTAATGAGATGAATCTAACTTAAAGATGGAGCGTTTTGGAGTGTTCACTTCAAGTCAATTGAATTGACGAAAGGGTAAATGCTTTAACCTTTACTTATCTAGTTTCGCTGAATGACTGGACAAATAATTGTCTCGTGCAGTTCTGGCGTAATGCTTGTACCTGAAAGCAACCCGTTTAGTTCTAGCTTCAGGAGTTGAAGCTGCTGAATTTGTCGATCGATGTCAGCAACTTTGTCCTGCAATTTAACCCGGACGTGATCACACGGTAAATCACCCTGGTCATGCACATCCAAAAACTCTTTAATTTCCGCCAGACTTAATCCAAGACCCTGAGCACGTTTGATGAAGCTGAGACGAGTAAAGATATCTCCATCAAACAATCGATAGCCGCCTTCTGTTCTGCCCGCAGCCTTGAGCAGACCTAATTCTTCGTAATACCGAATGGTTTTAATCGGTACACCACTCTTTTTCGCCACTGAACCAATCTGTTTTGGCTGTTCTTGGGCTAACATGGCTCATCTCCCACAATCAAGCCTTTCAACTAACCCCATCTTAAACTCTCCAGTTGGCTGAAGAGTCAAGAGAAGAGTTTAGAGCGATCAAAGGTATAAATTCACCGAGTAAACCGCTCCGGTCGCTATTTTGCTTGAAGGAATGCGAGTGAACCCAAAGAAAGAGAGTCAATGCGGGTCAGCAGTTAAATTGTTAGATTTCTTTAAACTGGATGGTCAACCAGCTGTGTTTTCGCTTATCCTCAAGCTACCTTAACTCAATGGTTTTAGGAAATCAACAAAATATATGGGGAATCAAGGCAGAGCAGGTATAGAAGCATTTATTGACAAGGGATTTCCTGCTGGCAACCTATTCTGTACTCAATTTCTCTACAGCCCCGAATTCAACTCAAACACCTTGAGGACTCTTGCCAAGGATGGGAAAAACCAATCGAAGTACCATTTGGCAGCTAGTTTGGCAAACGGGCTTGAAACCAAAACTCTCGACTCAAACGAAGTTTTACTCGCTTTTGTCCAACAGTCCCGGAAGTGGTTGAGTTTGAAGTTAGGTTATTGCGATAAGCCACCTACTTCTAAACCAGCTAGTTTGCTACTCACTGAGCTTGGTGAAGAAGGATGGTACGGACCGATCGCAGATGTAAGCAGCCCCCGCAGATGGTACATTCGCACTCATAAAATCCCATTTTATGAGCAGGTTTATAAAGCAGAAGGGGCATCAGCGTTCGAGATTGCTGAGCAAGTCAAATCAGTAGCATCTCACTCAATTCGCTGGACAGTTGTAGCTGAATTGGGAACTAACTATATAGCTTTGTCTTGGAATGGCTTTCGACATAACGAGCTAGCACCTGGATTAATTGATCCACATATTGAGTCACTCATGCAGTTCCCATATTGGTTGCATATTCCTAAGTTTTTCAAGGAGCTTGAGAAAGAACCTTTTAACCAATTGGATGTTTTTGCAAGCACCTCTCACAAAACGTCTAAAGATATTTGGCAGCATCCAGTCCTTCATCAAGTTGTTCTGCAAAACCTTTGGGACAAATTTCTTGGGAATAGTCAGTATGTTTGGCGACATCTAAGAATCCGGGCTGACAATCGCGGGGTAGCTTTGAACGCTCACAGTACTGGAGCCTTTGATCAGGAAACTCAACAAATGAGGGGTCTACAGGCTTTATCAAGACAGTTAGCAAATTCAGCACTAAAGTCCCTTAATATACAAGAGACATCAGAAACAATCAGTTTAGTTGAAAATGCATTGCTAAGAACTTTAATTCAAGAATGGGGAATCAAGTCTTATGAATTCAGTCTAGACAAAGTAAACAATTCTAATGGTAAATCAGAAAAACTTTTTCGGGCACATTGCTACTTTGCAAATGGTTCAAGCTCCTCGCCGCAAGATTCGCTTCAACATTTGAGATGTTTTACAGGAGATTATGGAGGAAGTACACAAGCTCTAAAATTCCTTCTGTCAGAATTGAAGTGCTGAGGTTAACACTATGGCGCGCTTAGTTTGTGAAAACCGATTAGATTTTCTTTCCGATCGTCATAAGTTAGTACTTAGTGAGCATTTCAATCGTCCATCACAGACAGCGCAGCCGCGTGAATTAGCTATTAAGTTAGGTGTTGAATACTCTCAAGTTATTGCAATTCTAGCTGTTTTAGCCGCTGACGGATTTTGTAAAAATTGGCTGCTAATTTATCACGTATGCTCAGAAACTTTTGTGGAACGAAAGCCTCTTAGTTCAGGTATGCCTAAGCTACCCTATGTTTGTCCATATTGTGAGGTGACTCTCTTTAGCTATGATGAATTTCAGTTTGATGTAATGGCAGAAATTGAAATACCTGTTGAATTTGTTTGATATAAGGCTGAAAAGTGAATGAATGCTAGCCAAGCTTATCTACAAATTATTGAAGCTCTAAAGTATTTAGAACACGGGAGCCTTGAATCAGAACAAATAATAAACTGGTTATATACTCCCACTCCTGAGCTTTCTAGCCACTTAAATGAATTAAAGAGCTTCTTGAAAGTAGACAAGCCCGACACAAGTGCGAGGCAGAAGGCAGGTTACTTGCTAGAAAAAATCCTTGCATTGACCTTTAGAGGGTTAGCGGGCTATTCCGAGATTAAAAGCTATCGATCTGCTAATCATCAATATGATTTTCTCATTAGTGGTGATGGTCCTACTTGGGATATTGTTTGTGATCGAATTTATATCAAACAACAAGGTTATCGGGGAATTGTTGTTGAAGCAAAGGCAATAGGAGAATCTGTTTCTAGTGCTCAGTTTGCTCGGCTGTGCAGCATTATGAGTTTAGAACTGTGTGATACTGTTGGTCTTGGTGCATTTTTTACGATAGAAGGAGCTGCTGGTTTCCCTAAGGGGCTGTAAAGGAATAACTTTTACAACTTATTTTGTGGCGAAATTGTGTAATTCCATTCTCCATGAAACACATGAGGGGTAACACAAACTGATGCTAGTTCCGTGTCAGAGACTTTGACTTTAGTTGGATAAGTCGCTGTATCTCGCTCAGCTTGCACTCGTAAACCTGTTGTCGTCGTTGTTGCACCAATCAGTTCAACAATGACTTCGTGACTGGTTAATGGCTGTCCCCGCCAGTTCATGGTGATGTAAGAGAACAACCGATGCTCAATCTTATTCCATTTACTGGTTCCGGGTGGAAGATGACACACGGTAATTTCTAGTTGGGTTTCATCGGCAAAGTGTTGCAGTTCTAATTTCCATAAACGCAATCGATAACCATTGCTCCCACCACTATCGGCATTAATCAGCAATTGCTTGGCATGGGGATAAGTCGGATAACCAACAACTTGCCACCATCGACGCAAACTGGCAACGGCAAAACTGGCGGTGTCATGGTCTTGTCCCACTGAAACCCAACCCTCGTTGCGCCCAATGTCATAAATTCCATAGGGAATTGCCTTACCCAGTTGAGGGTCAGAAAAATCATGAACATTCACCTCAACAGGTTGTCCTTGAGGCTGCCATTGCTGTCCAGGATTCTTGAACGCTCCAACCAGTTCCTTCTTTTTGGTATCCACTGAGATCACAGGCAATCCTTGTTGCAGGCATTGCTTGGTTTGCTCATTGAGGTAATGAAATTGAGCATCTCGCTCAGGATGCTGCTTTCCCTCCCGGATTTTGGCATTGGCTTGAAGACTGTATCCGTTCGCTCGTAATAACTCTGCCACCAACTGATGGCTGACCTGATGTCCTTGCTGTTGGAGAAGCGTCGCTAATTGCCGAGTACTTTTGCACGTCCACCGCAAAGGGGACAGCGGATCACCTCGACTATCGGGGTCAACCAACTTCTCTAAATCCTCCATGAGCGTTGAGTCTACTTCTTCGACTCGTTTACGCCCCCCACCTGCTCGACGAATCCCAGGCTTTTGCTCCTCATCGGTATCCAATTCTCGCAAGCCTTGATGAATGGTTGGACGCGAAATTCCAGTGGCTCGTGCGACTTGAGAAACCCCACCATATCCCAGACTATGAGCTTCGGCTGCCAAAACCAATCGACGCTGTTTCTCACTAAGATGCGGCAAAATCGTGAGTAGTTTCTGAGCAAGCAAATCGTCGTCTTTCATGAATCAATAGTAGATCCATTTGACCTGGAAGATGTAAAAGTTATTTATTTACGAGTCCTAAACGGGATGGGAAGAGGGTCCTTAGTGTTCGTGATGCAAGATTATGCCAAGTACTATTTCATGCGAAAACCGGGAAAAAGATTATTGTTTTCGACAGAGATGATATTTTCGAGCTTGATCAAAATGGAGCACTAATTCACCTCTTGATAAGAAAAGTAAAAGAGTTAGAACAATTAAGTGGACTACCAACTATATCTGTAAACGAACTCATTGATAGTGACTTGCCTAATCATTTAAAGGATCTGTCTTAGCTGTCTGTGCATCCGCTGCTTGGGCTTCTACCACCCCTCGAAACATATTCATACCACAGGAAAATTCGTAACGACCGGGTTTATCAGGGGTAAATTCAATCGGTGTGACTTGATTCAGCATCAACTCTTGAGCAATCCGAAAATCAGGAAACCGCACTTCCTCTAAGCAACTGCTGGGGTCTTTGCGATCGAAATTCAAGCGCACAGGTTGCCCTGCCTGCACCATAATTAGGCTTGGCTCATACCCGCCATCCACTGTGACGGTAACTTCCTGAATGCCTCCCTGACTAGTTGCCTTACGAGATTTGGGCTTACTAAACAAGAACCACCAGAGTTCTAAACCAATCAATCCCATGCCACCCAGCGTCACCGCAACTTTGTTCCCCAGGGGTTGTTCAATCCGTTGAAACTGTCCGGCGTTTTCGGACGATCGCGGCATCGATTCCATTGAGTGTTCTGGCATCTCGGTAGCAATCGCGCCTGAAATTGCCCCTAGTATAAAGCCGAACCCTGCCAACGTTCCCCAAAAAATGGTCTTCTTCATCGTGAAAATCTCCTTAAGCGTGGACTCTGGGCTTGAAGTTTCTCAGCCGCAGGGCATTGGTGACAACGGAAACTGAACTCAATGCCATCGCGGCCCCGGCAATGATTGGATTAAGCAACCAACCGAAAAAGGGATAGACAATGCCGGCTGCAATGGGAATTCCCGCCACGTTGTAGATGAAGGCAAAGAAGAGATTTTGCCGAATGTTTCGCATCGTGGCACGAGATAGTTGAATCGCCGTGACAATGCCATTCAAGTCGCCTGAAATTAATGTAATGTCGCTAGCCGCGATCGCCACATCGGTGCCCGTTCCGATCGCCAATCCAACATCGGCTTGAGCCAAAGCAGGCGCATCATTGATGCCATCGCCCACCATCGCCACGACTTTACCTTCCGCCTGAATGCTTGCTACCGTTGCAGCTTTCTGATCCGGTCGGACTTCTGCAAATACGCGCTGAATGCCCACTTCTCGCGCAATCACTTCTGCCGTGCGGCGATTGTCTCCGGTCAGCATCACCACGTCCAAACCCATTTTTTGCAATGCCCGAATCGCTTGGACAGAAGAAGGTTTGACCGCATCTGCAATCCCCATAATGGCTTCCACCTGACTATCAACGGCAAGCCAGATGACTGTTTTGCCCAGAGATTCTAATTTCTCCCACGGCGATCGCAGCGCACTCGTCTCAATCCCCAATTCTGTCATCCAACGGTGTGTACCAATCTGCACTAAATGATGCGATACCTTTCCCTGCACACCGCTGCCAGCAATGGCTTCAAATTCCTGGGCATCCGTCAAATTTGCTGCTTGAGCCTGAGCATATTGCACCACGGATTCAGCTAAGGGATGCTCTGAATTGCGCTCAATTGCCGCCGCCAACCGTAACAAATGCAGTTCATTCCGGTGAGCCGTTCCCTTGAGCGTGACAAAATCGGTGACGGTCGGTTTGCCCTGGGTGATGGTGCCCGTCTTATCCAGAATGATGGTTTGCAGGTTGTGTGCCTGTTCTAAACTTTCTGCGCCTTTGATCAAAATGCCATTTTCTGCGCCTTTGCCTGTACCAACCATGATGGAAGTGGGAGTGGCTAAACCGAGGGCACAGGGGCAAGCAATAATCAACACGCCAACGGTCGTGATCAGTGCCATCGTCACATTGCCCATGACGTTGTACCAAAGGACGAAGGTGGCGATCGCGATCGCAATCACGACCGGGACAAACCAACCTGTCACCTGATCAGCGAGTCGTTGAATCGGGGCTTTTGAGCCTTGAGCTTGTTGCACCAACTTTACGATCTGAGCCAAGAAGGTATCTTTTCCAACCCGCGTCGCTCGAAATTTGAAGCTGCCCGTTTTGTTGATCGTGGCACCAATCACCTCGTCGCCCACCTGCTTTTTCACTGGCAGACTTTCCCCCGTCACCATTGCTTCGTCGATCGTCGAGCCACCCTCCACAATTTCCCCGTCTACCGGAATCTTTTCCCCCGGACGCACCAGAATCACATCGTTGAGAACAACCTCCGCGATCGGCACGTCCACTTCTCGCCCCTCCCGGATTACCCGTGCGGTTCTTGCCTGCAACCCAATCAGTTTACGGATGGCTTCCGAGGTTTGCCCTTTGGCGCGATTCTCCAGCAAGCGACCCAGCAAGATCAATGTGATGATCACCGCAGCGGCTTCGTAGTAAACATCTGGAGTGAGACCCTGAGCGATGAACCAATCCGGAAAGAACGTCGGAAATAGCGAGTAGCCGTAAGCCGTACCCGTCCCGATCGCTACCAGGGTATCCATTGTGGCAGTGTGACGTTTGAAGGCTTTCCAGGCATTGATGAAGAATCCACTCCCTGCCCAAAACAACACGGGAGCCGTCAACACCAGTTGCAGCCAGGGATTGTGTAACCATAGGGGAATCAATGGGATGTGCAACCCTGTCATCATCGGCAACGAACCCACTACCAGAATGGCGCTAATGATGCCGCTAATCCAAACTTTACGGGTTAATTGCCGCTCTTCGGTTTGCCGTTCTCGCCGTTCCACATCATCTTCAGCCACCAGCTTATCCTCTTGCAGGGGTTGAGCCGCATATCCTGCCTCATCCACTGCTGCTTGAATTTGAGCAACATCAGTTTGAGTGGAATCATAGGTGACACTGGCTTGTTCAGCACCAAAGTTAACGGTTGCTTGAGAGACTCCTGGAATAGAGCGAATTGCAGTCTCGATATTATTCGCACAAGAGGCACAACTCATGCCTCGCAATTTAAGTGTTGTGTTTTCCATAAGATGTCCAGTATTCGTAGGAATGAAGGTTCATCGAAGGTGTATTCCGATGCAGCGATCGCTGCTAAACATCAAGAGTTTGAGGAGGAGTTTTCTAATCAACCCTGAATCAATCACAGTTGCTCTGAGCTTCTAGGATGGACGTGAGAAAGCTGACGTTGGACGAACCAAATCGTTAAGGGCGGCATCAGCAACCACATTGCTAATGGAACTAATCCGGTGCCCAAAAACGGGATTGTGGGCATGGTCTCAGCGTATGCCCATCGATTAAGTGGTCCAGTTGCCAAAGCTTCAAAAACAACTGTGATCACCACTCCTACAAACGTATAAATGATGATTTGTCTGCGGCTTGGTCGCCGCACCCACTGACGCGACTTTGCTAGAACTGCAACTACCCAAAAAGCAGTCAGCGAAATTCCAACATCTCCAACGGTCGCAAGGGTACAATTTCTAGTGCGATCGAAGCAAGAGAACTCGTTTGAAATTTGATAAAACGGCATTTGCTGAATTTCCCAAAAGAAGGACAGGAGAAATGAGAATATTGCCACATTCCACTCAGGAGAATTCAGCCAGCGCCAAGAGCCAATGATGTTCTGATGATTTGCCATACGATTACGATTCCACGGTGTAACCTGCGGCAGCGATCGCCTCTTTGATCACGGCTTCAGATGCTTGAGTTTCAATGCTGACCAACTTCGTTTTGGTATCAGCTTGCACTTTAGCCGTTGAATCAACACCGACTACAGCCTTGGTGATGGTTTCACCACAGGCGGAACAAGCCATATTCGGAACTTTGAGTTGCAGTGTCATGATCTAAACCCTCATTACTTCAGATTGATTCTATCTTGAACCCTTCAGTGGACTGGAGAGTCAAGTGCCTCCAGAAAAATTTTCAACTGATGATCTTTTGGGTAGGAGAGGTAGCTTAAAAACTCCGCCCCTTGCAAGGAGACGGAGCTTACAATTCCAGAACTCAAAGTAATACGAGAATTATTAAGCGACTCCTGCAATACTGGCAATCTTACGATACTCCTCAGCCGCTTGCCGACATGCCTGAGCGCACTTCTTACAGTGTTCAGCATCATGCTTTTCGCACTCAGCAGCACAGGCTTCGCAAATCTCGATACAAGATTTGACAACCTGAGGAATGAAGCGTGAGCCGCGACTCATGTAAGCAGCAGAAGTCCAACAAATTTGGGCACAGTCAATGCAAAGACGGGCACACTCTACCATACTACCCAAGCACTGATCGGCACAATGTTCACATTCGTAAGCGCAGTGAACCGCAATATCCACACTAGATTGAGCAACTTTATGAGCCATAAGATCCTCCTAAGAAAGCAGAATTTAGAATTAATTGGAGATGCATGAAAGGTTTATGCCTCTCTCGACAGTGACGTGGTTGGTGATTTAAGCAGAAGTCAGTTGAAAGTTATCCACTAACAACACGGAGTCAAATAGAGGGTCATCGATATTGACCGCATCGACACTCAAGGTATAAGCACCAGAAGCATCGATCGCGGCGGAGAATGTTCTGTATCCTGACTCATTGGTGAACATTGTTCGAGAAGTGTTGGGAACTTCATGAATATCCGTTAGCTCATAAACCAAAGGCTGTTGTCCACTTCCTATTGATTGCAGCACTGCGAAGGAAAAGTCATTACTGGAACCAACTAAATCAGACTCTAGCTCGTTGGTGAGGAAATTCCAATCAAACGTTAAGGTGTCGCCTGCTTGGGCATTGAACGTCAGTTGAAGAGCAGATCCCTCATCAATATCTCCACTGTGAATGGTGGATAAGGTTCCCTGCCTCAGACCCAATCTCGATTCAAACTCTATCCCTGGAACTGTTTCAGATTCAGTAGTAATTAGAGCTTGAAATGCCCCATCCGTTGGGAAAACGCCGTAATCCAGCATTTGGATATCAGCATGTCCAACGGTAGACCAACCTGTAAAATTACCTCTCTCGAAGCTGCCATTGGGAATTGAACCATTGTCAGCATCTGAAGAGACACCAATCATGCCCACTGATGTTTGGTAGCGATCGCGCAGCCACTGCCGCATCTGCTCGGCTTCACGCATTTGGGTAGAGGCAATGTCGTTGCAAAGTCCCTTCAACTCAACATGTCCAGCGCTTGCAGTACAGGGAACCGCATCATTAATCCCTGCCATGTGATGCATCGTCATTTGCCGCATGAAGGTGATCTCGAATTCAGCCCCCTTCATGATCGACATTTCTTTCATCATCCGCTCTTCACCTGGGTTCATCTCTGGCTCAGACTCAAATCCGTACCAGTCCTTCAGCCAGGTTTGCATCGTTTCGCGCTCCTCGGTCTGGTTCGCAACGATGTTCTGAGCCAGTGCTCTTAAATCATTGTTGATTGCCCGATCTACAGCCAGTTCTGCCATGTCGATCGCCATCTGGTGGTGGTCGATCGTCTGCTGCAAGTAGCGCACATCAAACCGAGCGGCTGATTCATCAGGAGCAGGAGATCCAGCGGCATAAACATCCGATGCAGCAGATTTTGAGAGATGCAAAGCCAAATCAGATGTCGAGAAAGGATCGGCTGTAAGCGGCGTTGCGGTAACAGCAAGCCCGTTAGAAGCTGTGGAGAGCGGGTCTGTAGTCAGACTAGACGATGAACCGTTGCTGTGAAACATTAAATTTCCTTTAGGTTGTTAGTGTGCGATCGCAAGTTACCAAGAGGTAATCCAAATCGCACTACCCGCTTGGCAGCTATGAGCTAGGGATGAACTACGCCATTGCCGATGCCATCTGGCGGCAGGATTCAGCACAACGACGGCAAGCTTGGGCACACTTTTTGCAATGCTCGTGATCGTGCTTTTCACATTCAGCCGCACAGCGATCGCACGCTTCCGCACAAACAGCACACAATTGAGCGTGAAAGTCAGAGCCACGAGCCATGAACCGGGCGCAAATGTCACAAGTATCGGCACAATCCTGGCACAGCTTAATGCATTGAGCCATCATTTGCACCATGTCGCTATCTAGGCAAGCGGTCGCGCAATGTTCGCATTCGTGCAGACAGTCAAGACAGTTCTGAATACAGGTTTCAAGTAGAGATTGATGAGATTGTGTAGCTGTCATAATCTAGCTCCTAGTAAATTAACAACAAGGAGAACCCATTGGCTCTCAGGCTTCACACTAAAGGAGCATTCAAATAATTGCCTCTATCCCCCGAAGGGAGGAAAAATCACACTTTGGAGCGACAACGATTTCATTCTGATTTCATAACTGTGTGCTTATACCCTTTTAGATTTTAGATTTGCGAGTTTGGATTGCGGAAGTTCTATGCCATCAGTCTCATCATCAGGCATCTGCCGCGTCTCTTAAATCGGTATTATTTAGAATTTGATCAACGGAAGACGTGGAATTCGCCACTTGGGTGCACAGAAATTTCATCTTGATTTCATAACTGTGTGTAAGGCTGAAAAAGACTGCTAATGATGCGTCAGCCTCCAGTCTTAGAGTTTGTTCTATATAAGGTTCGTCGATCCATTGACTCTCCATCTGACTGGAGAACTCAAAATAGCAACAGATACCTTTTGTTCCTTCTATCTAAATTGCGCCAAAGCTATGCCACTCAATTTCTTTACAAAAACAGGTTTCCTTGCCCTGACGTTAGGGGCGATCGCTACCACCAGCGTCCTGAATGCTTGCTCATCATCTGCCCAAAATCAGGCACAAACTCCCAGTGCAACAGCAATGGATGCTGGAACCAAGCAGACGGATCACAGCAACATGGGCGGCATGAATCATGGCGACAGGTCAAAAGGCGGCATGATGGATCACAGCATGATGGACTTGGGTCCAGCGAATGCTGAGTTTGATTTACGATTTATCGACAGCATGATTCCGCATCACGAAGGGGCTGTTGTCATGGCAAAAGAAGCTCAGCAGAAATCGAAGCGTCCTGAGATTCAAAAGCTAGCGGCTGACATCATTAAAGCGCAGGACAAAGAAATCGCTCAAATGAAGCAGTGGCGAACTGTCTGGTATCCCAAAGCCCCTAGCACACCTGTGGCATGGCACAAAGAGATGAACCACTCAATGGCGATGTCTGAAGACCAAATCAAAGCCATGCGGATGGATATGGATTTAGGTGCAGCCGATGCCGATTTTGACAAACGCTTTGTTGATGCCATGATTCCGCACCATGAAGGGGCTGTCGTGATGGCAAATGATGCATGGCAAAAATCAAAGCGCCCCGAAATTCAGAAGTTAGCTCAGGGCATCATTGGGTCGCAGAAAGATGAGATTGAGCAGATGCAGCAGTGGCGCAAAGCCTGGTATAAGCAATAGTTTTGGCTGCAAGATTTCATTCTGATTTCATAACTGTTTGAGATACTAGTGTTTGGGATTGTAGTGGGCAATTCATAATCCCAAACACTGCACTGATGCATCTCTTCAAAGGAGAGAAACTCATCTGAGTACATATGTTACTAAAAAAGTCAGCAAACTAAATTTGATGCGCGAGCGATTTCAAAACCACTGTGATCACCTCTTAGTGCTAATCAAAGTCACCATTTGAGCAAGTACATAAAAGCAAGCTTATGAAACTGAAAGTGATTCACCCTACAGCCCTTAAGCAGGTTGCCAAAGATTCCTTAAGTCTTTCGGAGCAGGGTAAGCTTTGGCTCCAACCCGGTCAGATTTTAAGCATTTATAACTGGAAACCGCTTGATAGAAACTACTTAAAAATCGTTCTTGATCTATCCACTGAAAAGCTTACTCAGGCGACATGGTTTGCTTATATTCCTCATGTGCAATTACTAAGTGATCAAGGTGAAGCAAAGGCAATTCCGCAAAGTCTACCTTTAGAAGCCCAACTATTAGATGTGCCACACAATGACCAAGTTGATGATGAACTTATGCCTACCGGAGCTTGTCACGTCACTAGTTTTGCCATGGTAATGGCTTATTTTCGAGTTAAACGAACCCGAAACAATATTTGGTTGATGGAAGATGAAGTCTATCGACATCTAAGAATGAATAGATTGAACCATTGGAAGCCAGAGGATCTTGTCAAAATGGCAAGTCATTATGGGCTTAAGGATAAGTTTACAATGCGAGGTCGTTTGTCAGATATTCGTCAAGCGATCGCAGAGGGCAATCCATGTATTGCTTATGGTCATTTCAATCATCCTCGTAGCACGATAGTTGTTAGGGGTTATGACCAAAATGGTTTCTTTGTAAACGACCCTTATGGCAAATGGACACCATCCGGCTATCGGAGTGATTTGTCTGGAAAGAACCTTTACTACTCAAATGCGTTTATCCAAAGCACATGTTCTCTACAGGGAGAAGATCATATCTGGGTTCATTTTATCTCAAAACGAGAATATTCCTTAGTTGATCAACAATTGGCTTGAAGGCTTTCTTCGTCATCATAATCATCCTGTCGTCAAGGAACTTCATTAATGCCTCGTTATCACTCAGCTATCTATTCCACTGCGGCAGGTCGTCGTGTTTCTGGTGCGCTCTTAACGACCTTGCTGCTAACGACACCGCTAAAGGGGCTTGCCCACGGTGGGCATGGCAATGAGTTTCAAGGCGGCAGCCAAGCTCAGTCGGCAAGGGCAGTTCAGGTTGATCCTGCCACAACGAAGCGACTAGGGCTGAAGGTCGAACCTGTGACTCGTCAGCGGTTAGCCTTTGGAGTCAAAACGACTGGGCAGATTGAAACACTCCCCAATCAGCAGGTTGAAGTCACCACGCCCGTGGGCGGAACTGTGCTTCGACTATTGGTAAAGCCGGGAGACTCGGTGCAGGTAGGGCAAGCGGTGGCAATTATGACCAGCCCAGAATTGGCAGAACTGAGAACAACGGCATTCGATCGCAAAGCGGAAGCGACTGCCGCTGTTCAACAAGCGCAAGCTGATTTACGACTGGCACAGCAGAATTTGACCCAGCAGAGACGGATCGTGGCGACCGACATTCAGCAAGCTCGAACGGCGGTGAATGTTGCCCAAGAGCGGTACGACAAAGATCGGGAATTACTCGATCGGGGAGCCATTCCCCGCCGCCAAGTTTTAGAGTCTGAAAGCAATTTAGCCGCAGCGAGGGCGGCGCTTGCCAAAGCGGAAAGTGGCTTGCCTGTTTCGGAAGCCCAAGCGCAACTGCAACGGGCACAATCGGCAGTGGAGGTGGCTCAATCGCGGGTTAATTTAAGTGATCAAACCTATCAAACTCGCTTGCAACAATTGGGAGCCAGTCCTAATGCAGATGGCACCCTAACCATTACCGCTCCAATTTCAGGGGTGGTTGCCGATCAAGAAACCACCAAAGGCGAGTCCGGGCAGGATGCGGGTAAAAAGATCATGACGCTCGTAAATGGCAGTAGTGTTCAGGTTTCTGGCAACATTTTTGAGAAAGACTTAGAACGGGTGGAAGTGGGACAACGAGTTCGGGTCAAAGCCAACGGACTCCCGAATCGCACCTTCAACGGTGAAATTAACGTCGTGGGTGCGGTGGTGAATGGAGAAAGCCGTGTGATTCCCGTCAAAGCAGAACTAGACAACTCAGGGGGATTGTTGAAACCGGGAATGTTTGTGAAGTTGGAGGTGTTGACCGATCGCACTCCGGCGGCAGTTTTGGTTGTTCCCAAAGCGGCGATCGTGGAAACCAACGATAAGCAGCGGGTTGTGTTTGTGCAGAATGGCAACGCCTATGAAGCAACGGAAGTGACTTTAGGCAGAGAAGCTGGCAATTTGGTTGAGGTTACAAGCGGTTTATTTGACGGTGATCAGATTGTTACCCAACGGGCAAATCAACTTTATGCTCAATCCCTGCGTGGTGGCACAACCGTTGATGATCACAGTGAAGCGCCTGCTCCTTCCGCCGCCTCCAGCCCTCAGTCTTCAGCTTTGCCCTGGTGGATCATGATTCCAGCGAGTGGAGCGATCGCGGCGGGTACGTTTTGGGCAGGGATGTATTGGGCAAATCGTCGTACTCGGCGATTAGCATTGAATCCGGCACTCAACGGGCATAGCAAGGTTGGGTACGAGCAAGAGTTTTACCTGAACCGCACCAGCCAGTCAGAGCAAGCCCATTCAACCAAACACCCCGAAGAATAAACCCCATTCAAACCGCTCGCAACGTAACCCGTTATGCTAAATGCCATTCTCAAATGGTCGATCGTCCAGCGATGGCTGGTGGTTATCGGTGCCATTATTGTTACAGTTTTAGGAACTTATAACCTGACCCGGATGCCCCTGGATGTGTTTCCAGACTTCGCACCGCCCCAGGTCGAAATTCAAACGGAAGCGCCCGGATTGGCTCCAGAGGAAGTGGAGTCGCTGATTTCCTTGCCGATCGAAAGTGCAGTGAATGGCACACCAGGCGTGGAAACGGTGCGATCGTCCTCAGCGGTTGGGATCTCCGTCGTCAAAGTTATTTTCAAATGGGGCACCGATGTTTACCAGGCACGGCAGTTAGTCACCGAACGGTTACAGCAAGCCCGCTCTAAGTTACCGGCTGGAGTTGAAACTCCGCAAATTTCACCAATCACCTCTCCGATCGGCACGATTCTGATGTACGCCTTTTCGGTGGAAGGAGAGGCGCAACCATCAGGGGAATCTGCAACCCAAACATCCTTGATGGAAGTCCGGCGGTTTGTCGATCGCGATGTCACCAATCGCCTGCTGGCAGTGCCCGGAATCTCCCAGGTGATCGCTTATGGGGGGGATGTGCGCCAGTATCAGGTGCTGGTCGATCCGGCAAAACTGGCGGCGTTCAATGTCTCCCTGCAAGAGGTGACTGAGGCGGCAGAGCAAGCCAACGTGAATGCGGCAGGCGGATTCCTGATTACTCCTGACCAGGAAGAAATTATCCGAGGTATGGGGCGGATTGAATCGATCGAGCAATTGGCACAGTCGGTTGTGATTGCCAGAGATGGAAAACCCGTCTTGCTACAAAATGTTGCATCGGTGCAAATTGGAGCCGCCTTACAACGAGGCGATGGCAGCGCCAACGGACAACGAGCAGTGGTGGTCGTCGTCAACAAGCAACCGTTAGCAGATACCCCGACGGTCACTCGTGCCGTAGAACGGGCAATGGAGGAAGTGAAAGCTGGATTACCCAAAGATGTGCGGGTACTAGAAACGTTTCGCCAGGAAAGTTTTATTGAGTCCGCGATCGAAAATGTGCGAGATTCTCTCCGAGATGGCATCATCATCGTCTCGGTGATCTTACTGCTGTTTCTAATGAACTGGCGCACTGCCATCATTACACTCAGTGCGATTCCGCTATCGATTTTGATTGGAATGCTGATTCTTTCGTGGTTTGGACAGGGCATTAATACGATGACATTGGGGGGATTAGCGGTGGCAATTGGGTCGGTTGTCGATGACTCAATCGTGGATATGGAAAATGCCTATCGTGGACTCCGCAAAAATCAGGTCAGTGAACATCCCAAGCATCCTTTTCAAATTGTGTATGACACATCGGTGGAAGTGCGAGTCAGCGTAATTTTCTCCACCGTAATTATTGCCGTTGTCTTTGCCCCCATTTTTACCTTGACGGGCGTAGAAGGGCGGATTTTTGCCCCGATGGGAATTGCCTATCTGGTGTCGATTCTCGCGTCCACTTTGGTTGCGATGACGCTATCTCCAGCGCTCTGTGCCATCTTGCTTGCCAATCGGCGCTTGCCCTCCGATGAAACCTGGGTAACGGCAGGGTCACAACGCCTGTATCGTCCGCTGTTGTCCGCTGCGATCGCCCGTCCCAAGCTAATTTTGCTGATAGCCAGTGCGGCGCTAGTGGCATCTCTGGTGATTCTGCCCACGTTAGGACGAGAATTTTTGCCCGAGTTTCAGGAGCGATCTCTAGTTAACGCGATGTTGCTCTATCCCGGTAGTTCTCTGGAAGCCACGAATCAGTCTGGATTGGCGATGCAGGATGCTTTGAAAGGTGATCCTCGGTTTCAGACCGTTCAACTGCGGGCAGGACGCGCTCCCGGTGATGCGGATGCAGGCGGGGTGAATTTGGGACATCTGGATGTGGAACTGAGCGACGCGGGCATTCAGGACCGCAAAGGCAGCATTGAGAAACTGCGTCAGGAATTCAACAAGCTGCCTGGGGTGGCTCCCAACATTGGCGGGTTTATCTCCCACCGCATGGATGAGGTGTTATCCGGAGTACGGAGCGCGATCGCCGTCAAAATCTTTGGTCCCGATCTGGCAGAATTACGAGCGATCGGGCAGGAAGCAGAAGCCACCATGCGGAACATTCCCGGTTTAGTCGATCTGCAATTGGAACCGCAAGTGCCGATTCGTCAGATCCAAATTCAGTTTAATCGAGCAAATGCTGCCCGTTATGGACTCACCGTTGGTCAAATTGCCAAAGTCATTGAAACAGCGCTCAATGGTCAGGTCGTGTCTCAAGTGTTAAGAGACCAGCAACTCTTTGATCTATTGGTATGGCTACAACCAGAAGCCCGGACTAACCTGGATACAATTCGCAATTTGCTGGTCGATACCCCTACCGGGCAAAAAATTCCCTTAGCACAGGTTGCCGACATTGATTATGGTACCGGACCCAACACGATCAATCGGGAAAATGTCTCGCGCCTGATCGTAGTCTCTGCCAACGTGTCTGGACGAGATCTGCGATCGGCGATTAATGAAATTGAAGCAAACATTCGGCAGAACGTAACCTTACCCTCTGGTTATTTCATTCAGTATGGCGGGCAGTTTGAATCCGAGGAACGAGCGACTCAAAGTCTATTGCTATACAGCGGATTAGCATTGATTGTGATCGCCGTGCTAATGTACTTTGCGGTTAAGTCAGTACCCGCTATGTTAATGATTATGGTTAACTTGCCGTTGGCATTGGTGGGGGGCATCTTCTCGATCGCCCTGGGAGGGGGCGTGATCTCCGTTGCTTCTCTAGTTGGCTTCATCACCCTATTCGGCGTTGCCACCCGCAATGGACTGTTATTGGTAGACAACTACAACACGAAGTTTGCCAGGGGAATGCCGCTTCAGCAAGTGATTACAGACGGCTCAATGGAGCGGCTCGTTGCAATTCTGATGACGGCACTGACCTCTGCATTAGGTATGGTACCTCTGGTAGTTGGCAGTGGAGCCGGAAAAGAGATTTTGCAACCTTTAGCCGTTGTGGTTCTGGGTGGATTGTTTACCTCCACCGCACTGACCTTACTGGTTCTGCCTGCCCTCTATGCTCAATTTGGCAAATTCCTGGTGCCCAAAAAATCTGAAGGAACCATTCAAACCGACATCATTGTCGAAAAGGTCGGAGCCTAACAGTTTAACCAAACGAAACCATTTGGTTTCAACCGATTAACCTTTGTTTTGAGGAGTCAATTATGTTATTGAATCGAGATTATCTAATCCTTGCAAGTACTTTAGGATTGGCGATCGCGCTCTTAAATGCAGGAGATAGCCAAGCCGTAAATCGTAATGATGTAACTCATCCTCTTTCCATGAAATCACCAATTCGACTTGCACTTACAGAGGAGGCAGGCTCTATTCATAAACTCAAAGGAGATGGACATAGAGGACAAGGCGGGCAAGTCATTGAATCAGGTTCCTATCATTTAGAACTGGTAGTTGAAAAAGAATCGACTGGAACCCACCTGGATCTGTTTGTCCAACGAGGTGATAACCATCAAGCTATCTCAAATGCTAAGGTTAAGGCCCAAGTACAAATGCCAGATGGAACTCAAAAGTCACTTCCGTTCAAGTATGATGCTTCAGGCAAACACTACACAGCAATACTACCTGGAACGGCAAAAGGAACTTATAAAGTCATCGTTCTAACAGAGATTGATGGCAAAAAAGCAAACGGACGATTTAGCTTCAATCGTTGATTGGTTAAGCACTCCGCCTATTCGTATCATTGCTTTAGGAGTAATTGAATTTTATGCAATTGACCAAATCTCGTATCATCCTATTTGCCAGCTTCGGACTTTTGTTTTTGGGCGCTTGCAGTAGTGGTAATCAGACAAATAGTTCTGGCAACAGCCCTGCCGCATCACCTCCAGCGGAATCAAAACCAATGGAAGCTCCAACTGAAACCGCAAAAGCTGATTCATCTCCCATGAGTTCGGATGGACACGGGGGGGAAGGCGGACAGGTAATTGAATCTGGACCCTACCATTTGGAATTGGTTACTGCAAAAGAATCAGAAGGAGTTCATTTAGACTTTTTCTTGCAAAAGGGAGATAATCACGAAGCGATTCCAAATGCAGATGTGACCGCACAAGTTCAGTTACCGGATGGTAGCCAGCAGACATTAGACTTCAAATACGATGCCGATGGAAAGCACTACACTGCGATATTACCTGGGGCTATAAATGGGGAAGTCAAAATTGCAATTCTATCAGACATTAATGGTGAAAAAGTGAATGGGCGGTTTACTATCAAGTAGCAACAAGTTCAAATTTCATCCTAATTTCATAACTCCAGTGTAAGGTTGAAAATACAGGGATGAAACTTTGATTCCTTAAAGAATTCCTCTCTGCATACAAACTTAAATATTGAGTTCACCATGATGACACCAAAGAACATTCTGCTTGCAGCTACAGGCACCATTACAACTTTCACGATTTTTGTTGCTACTGCTGGTCATTCATTTGCCCAAGAAACTAAGCCTGCTACTCCTCAAACCAACCAGTCTGGTGGCTGTAGTTGCTGCAAGCAAATGATGCAGAACATGCAACAGAAACCAGGTGCGGGCACGATGAATCATTCAATGCCAATGCCCCAGAAGTAGCTTTGTTCTTATACCTAATTGAAACTGCTTCGGTAACGTTTGCAGGTACTCCTTGAGTAACGCGAGAGCGATCGCCTGTCTTTGCAGCGATCGCTCTTTTGCATAAATGCTAAAAACCTTACCCTCTATGAAAATCTTTCCGGGTTCTTAACAGTTACCTTCTAAAGTGAAAATCAAGGACTCAGATAGAAGACATGACATCTGAGTTGGTAGCAATAGAGGTAATTTACAATGCTCAATATACTCTCAAATTGGTATCAACAAGTTTCTGAGACGGCAAAACTGAACAGCCTACGACGAGAACTTTTGACCCTAGTTCATGCAGAACAAAATACTGCCGATCGATTAATTTCGACCGAACGCTACAGACAACCTGGCAAGTCGGAGACTTGGTATCTGGAAAAAGTAATCTACGACCTGAGACGTGGCAGATAAGAATGTGCCTCTCTCAATCACAGCACAACTCAGAAAAATTAGCATTCAGCATTGGAGGACTCAATCAATGAAAGCATCTACACAACTCATTCTGGCAACAGCCCTTCTGGGCATTCTTGGTACAACTGGGCTTGCTCGTACTGTAAATGCAGTTCAATCTCAGCAACCTGTATATGCGCCTACTCATTTTTCAACTCAATTGGCTGAAAAAGTTGATCCAGCCAATGACAACGACAGAGAAGTGCAGGATGAAAAAGTTCCAACTTCTCTCATTCAGGTTGGGGAATACGGTGAAGACATTTATGACTTGGCAAAGGCGAGCAATTGGACAAAAGCAAAAATCAGCCTACTCAATCTGCAAAAGGCTGTAAAGCAGTTAGACACTGAACAAAATATTCTTCGGAGTGAGATTGTTCGGCTAACCTCTCAAGTAAACGTTCTAGAACGTGCGATCGCCACTGAGGATCGTCCAGTTACAATGCATAATGCCAATCAAGTGACTCTAATCGTAGCTCAGATGACCAAACCTTTTGAGCCAAAAATCCCGACTGACATTACCTTATTGGACTACTATGGGCGCGAACTTGAAATTTGGTCAACTCCAGTCAATCCAACAAAACTAGAAAAAACTGTTCAAGAATTGAAGCACACTTGGAAGGCAGTACGTCCAGACATTCTAAGGCGTGGAGGAAGAACCAAGGCTCACCAATTTGATAATTTGGTTGCTCGTGTTAATACAGCGAAATCGCCTGCTGCTTATAGTCATCTAGCAACCCCAATTTTAGATGCCGTAGATCAACTTGAAGTCATTTTCAAGTAAATCGTGTTTCAAGCATTCTTCAGCCCCTCACTCTCATCCTTTGACCAGTGAGGGGAACACAGTGTAGTTCAGCATTTCCTGAATATTGATCGGCAAAAATATCGGAGATTAATTAAATACCTATGCAGGGAGAAACAAGATTTTCATTACACCGCGTTGAATTGATAGCACCACAGTGTTTGGAGGAAACAATGGGATACTTGGGAAAATCTCGCTGGCTGGGGTTGTATTGGGAGCCAGAGCTAAACCAAGTATGCTACATCGATGGAGAAACAGTTAACGCAGGGAACGAAGTCGCGTGGCAATTATTTTGCACTCATCCTGAAGTCAAGTCTGCGCTTCAACCCTATCACTTAGGAAATGACGGTCAACCTATGCAGCATTATCTGCTGCTAGATCGTAGCACCCGTAAACTCTATGTAGGAGAAAGCCATGTCGTAGAGAGTTACTTGAGAGAACCACAAGCTTTAGAATTGCTGGCAGAGATAGATGCACTCGATGGAGGCTCTACCCTTGAAACAATTCAGTCTCCTTGGATAAGTTGGCTGAATCGTCAATCAAAACCTGTTCTCATTGGTGGAGCCTTACTCGTGTTACTGGCACTACCAGCATCTGGGGCAGGCGTTGCTATTCTCATTGATGAGATGGATTGGATAGAAGTTGAATTCCTTGATTGAGAAACAAATTAGAAACAAGCACAAAATCTTTCTAAGTTCTTGACACTTGCTAAATAGGGTTAGTGAAAATTGAGGTAAAAAGTTGTGACCAATCTAAAGCAATCATCTTTTCAACATCGACGTTCAAACGTTACGACTGAAGAGTATCAACTAATCCAGCACTTGCGGGAGCAAAGCCCTGCCCAGAACCCACCTAAGCCCTCTCTAACATCAGGAGAGCGCCTTGCAGATGCAGTTGCAGCAACCGTTGGTTCATGGCGGTTCATTATCATCCAAAGCAGCCTCTTGGCACTTTGGATCATGCTCAACGTCACTGCTTATCTTCACCATTGGGACCCTTATCCCTTCATTCTGCTCAATCTAATGCTGTCTTTTCAAGCTGCCTATACAGCTCCTATTCTTATGATGAGCCAGAATCGTCAATCAGCAACTGATCGCCAAGAAGCGAAACATGATTATGAAGTGAATCTGAAAGCAGAGCTGGAGATTGAATTACTGCACGACAAGATCAATCTATTGCGAGAAGAGGAGATTGTAGAAGTTTTGCAGCTTCTACGATTACAACAGGATCAGCTTGAAGATCTGAAGGCGTTGCTGAATCAGCAAATTCCTCAAAGCGATCATTTGGCAGGGCAAATTGAGGTCAAGGGCTGACTAGACCATACAGTTGCTTTGAAATATCATGATTTTAATCACCTATCCAAAAGCAGCCCTATGCAACGAAATCAACCTCGTAGTCGAGGCTATTTGTCTTCAGATTTTTAACAGCGCGCTTGTACTATTAGACTTGTTAATCAAATCATCAGTCGAACCTCTATGACCTTTTTGGCAAAGCTGAAGCGTCAACTTATTGGTCAATCTCTACCTACAAGCGCCCAAACCTCAGAGCGCGTCACAAATGCAGCAGGATTAGCGATTCTTTCATCAGACGCACTTTCTTCCGTTGCCTATGCGACCGAGGAAACACTAAGAGTTTTAGTACTAGCAGGAAACAGCGTTTTAGGGTTATCAATTCCCATTGCGATCGCAATCACGTCACTTCTCGCGATCGTCACCCTTTCTTACCGTCAAACCATTCGGGCATATCCATCTGGTGGCGGAGCTTATACTGTAGCCCACGAGAACTTAGGGTTATATCCGGGATTAATTGCCGCTGCCGCTTTGATGATTGACTATATTCTCACAGTTACCGTAAGTGTTGCGGCTGGGATCGCTGCCCTCACATCAGCCATTCCCTCTCTTCAGTCTTATACCGTCAAACTCTGTGTCATAAGCATTTTTCTACTGATGATTGCGAATTTACGAGGCTTACGAGAGGCAGGCAAGCTGTTTATGCTTCCAACCTATGCCTTCGTTCTGAGTATCCTTCTACTAATGGTAGTCGGATTTGTTCAACCTGCTTCGGGAGTAACCCCATCCGTCTATCCTGCGCTTCCGGTTCAAGAGTCCTTTAGTCTATTTCTGTTATTCAGAGCCTTCGCGTCTGGTTGTACAGCAATGACAGGTGTAGAAGCAATTTCTAACGGTGTGATGGTGTTTAAACCGCCTGAGTGGAAGAATGCTCGATTAACTATGCTCTACATGAGCGGAATCTTAGGTGCAATGTTTCTGGGAATCACTTACCTTGCTCATCAGTACCGAATTTTACCGACCTCAGATCAAACTGTTCTGTCATTACTAGGTCGCCAAGTTTTCGGAAACAGTCCGCTCTATTACTTTTTGCAAGCTACGACGCTTTTAATCTTATTGCTGGCTGCCAATACCAGTTATTCAGACTTCCCACGCTTATCTTCATTGCTGGCAAAAGATTCATTTTTGCCGCGCCAACTGATGTTGTTGGGCGATCGCCTCGTCTTCTCGAATGGGATTATTTTACTAAGTGTATTAGCCGCGTTTTTAATTATAGCGTTCAGAGGGAATGTCAATGCAATTATCCCCTTGTATGCCGTGGGAGTCTTCACCTCTTTCACACTGTCTCAAGCAGGTATGGTGCGTCATTGGTTCAGAGAACGGACTCCAGGATGGGAAGTAAGTGCAGTGATTAATGGGATTGGTGCGATCGCAACTTTGATTGTGCTTTCCGTGATTGTTATAACCAAGTTTGCATTCGGTGCCTGGTTAATTGTAATTGCAATTCCACTCATCGTTGTTTTGTTCATCGCGATTCGACGACATTATCACTATATTGCACGTTGCCTCGGCATAGAAAATGCTGAACCAAAAGTGTATGCGCCTCGACCTCAGTTGGGTGCTGTGACTCATCCAGCGATCGTACTAATCGGGCAATTGCACAAAGGAACTGTCGAAGCTCTGGATTATGCTCGCACGATCGCCGATGAAATTGTTGCTGTTCACGTTGACATTGGCTACACCAATCAGATGCAACTACAATTTCAATGGCAACAGCTTGAATCTGATATCCCGTTGGTGATCTTAAATTCTCCCTACCGCTCTATCATTGAACCCTTAACAAATTTCGTTAGCGATTATGAAGCACGACACCCAGGCATTTTTTCAACTGTGATCATTCCTACTTTTGTCACTCGACATTGGTGGGAAAACTTGCTGCATAATCAAAGTGCCTACTTTCTAAGAGCAGCACTGCGCGATCGTAGAAGCCGGGTCGTGACAATGGTGCGATACTATTTTTAGCTCATCAACAAGTTGCTCAAAACATGGTGGACCAACGTCAAATCACTCGTTACTTAGAGAATTGGCAAGACGAAATCAATAGTGCCTACCTATATCGTGTTCTTGCCGAAGCAGAAACTCAACCTGCTTTGGCAGAGGTCTACCGTCGTCTCGCACAAACAGAGGAAGACCATGCTCAATTTTGGCAAGAAAAATTGCTCCAAATCAACTATCCCGTTCCTCGACGAAGAATTACTTGGAGAACTAAGGTTCTGGCACAACTCGCGAAGTGGCTTGGTTCCCAATTCGTTCTACCAACAATCAACGCAATGGAACAGGTAGACAGCCATACTTACCATCAGCAATCTGACACTCACGATACCCCCCTCCCCAATCAAGAGCGGTCTCATGCGCGACTACTCAGTGCGATCACTCGTATCTCGGATGCTGGAATGGAAGGCAGTAGCGTTGCACAGATGGAAGGTCGCCATCGCGCTACCAGCGGTAACACACTACGAGCCGCTGTTTTAGGCGCAAACGATGGACTATTGTCTAATCTGAGTTTAGTCATGGGTGTGGCAGGAGCAAATTCTTCGGAACAAGCGATTTTACTTACTGGATTTGCTGGGTTACTGGCAGGTGCTTGCTCAATGGCGTTGGGAGAATGGCTCTCTGTCCAGAGTTCTCGCGAACTGTATGAGCGGCAAATTCGGATTGAACGGCAAGAGCTAGAAGAAGCACCAGCAGAAGAGGAAGAGGAACTTGCGCTAATTTATGAAGCAAAGGGATTACCTACAGCCCAAGCACGGACTTTAGCAGCTCGAATCATGCAGAATCAAGCAATGGCACTGAACACTCTCTCACGCGAGGAATTAGGAATAGATCCTAGTGAGTTAGGTGGATCTGCATGGATCGCGGCAATGACTTCGTTTGTTCTGTTCGCGATCGGAGCAATTATTCCCATCATCCCGTTTCTGTTTTTGCAGGGCACGATCGCGCTGTGGGCAACTTTATTACTTAGTGGTTTAGCATTGTTTCTCATCGGTGCAGGTATCACGCTATTAACTGGACGTAGTGTTTTATTTTCAGGTATTCGCCAAGTTTTGTTTGGGTTGGTTGCGGCTGGTATTACCTTTGGTACTGGACGCTTCCTAGGAGTTTCACTGGGTGGATAAATGCCAAATTCTATGCCAGTAAATGATATTTTTCTTGAGCCAATCGATACAGAGAGTGCCACACAACAAGACATTCTCCACCAATGCTTGATGCACAATTACAAAACTAGAAAGGTTTGCTCCAATTTAGCTATTGCTACAAACTCTCTGTCAATTCTCAGGCATCAGCTTACTGCCTAATCTTTTCGAGTTCTTGACGATCGCTCCCTATAGTCAAACGTAACTTAGAAACTTTCAAGCTTTTCTAGTTAGACATACATTTGCACTACTCTGAGCTTGCAAATGAGCCGGATGCTATTGAAAATATTTCCAGGAGAAGTACCGTGGAACAGACTTTAGATAAAGTTCCGAAGGCATTGACTAGAGTTCCAGAAGTTACCGTTTACTTCTGGATTATCAAGGTTTTGGCAACAACAGTCGGCGAAACAGCAGCAGATTATTTGTCAACAACGCTGAACCTTGGCTTAACCGTTACAGCATACCTTATGAGTAGTTTGTTGCTGCTTGCACTGCTAAACCAATTTAGACTCAAACGGTATGTTCCAGCAAATTACTGGCTTGTAGTTGTTTTGGTTAGCGTCGTTGGCACCTTAATTTCTGACAAGTTAGTAGACGATCTTGGAGTCAGCTTGGTAACAACCACAATTGTCTTTAGCACCATCTTGATAACAGTTTTTACCACTTGGTACTTACGTGAAAGAACACTAGCAATGCACTCCATTCGCACTGCTAAAAGAGAGCTATTTTACTGGGCAGCTATTCTGTTTACCTTTGCTTTAGGCACGTCAGCAGGAGACCTTCTAGCCGAAGCAGCAGGACTGGGTTATGCACCATCCGCATTGGTGTTTAGTGCTTTAATTGCAGCCGTTGCCATTGGCTACTACTATTTCCGCTTAAACGAAGTGCTAGCATTTTGGCTAGCCTACATTCTAACCCGTCCTCTAGGAGCATCCACAGGCGACTTCCTGTCGCAACCTACAGCAAAAGGAGGACTCGACTTTGGCACAGTTGGAACCAGTATGCTTTTCCTCTCCATCATCGTGAGCCTGATTGTTTACTTGACCTTGAGCCGAAAAGACACAGCTAAACGCTAATTCGGCAACGCTTGGTTTTAGAATTTGTCAATATGGTTGTAGCATTGTGGCAATGATAGAAGAGTGTTTGTGAAATTTTCTCGACTGGTCGTGGTGTGTCTTGGTGTGCTAGTGGTGTTGGGCACTAGCAGTTACTGGTATGTGTTTGTTGCAGGCGCACCCCAGTTTGACGCACCTCAAGCTGAGAAAAATACAGGCTTACAATTTCAAGTAGAAGCCTTCAATAGTCAGGCAATGCAATCAGCTCGAAACTATGGCTTGATTTTGCCACCTGGCTACCACCAACATCCGGAGAAACGTTATCCAGTAATTGTTCTACTTCATGGTGGACACGGAAGTGAACGAGATTATCAGGATAAAGCCCTACTAACCTCTGTACTCCATGATTTGTACCAGGAAGGAAAGCTTCCACCCTCGATCGTGATTACCCCAGATGGGAATGACCAGCGAGGGAGTAGCCCCTTTTGGGACCCTGACTATTACGACGGAGCTAATGGCAAGGTTGGTACTTTAATTGGTTCAGAACTGGTCAAGGTGGTGAAATCGCGTTACCGCGCGTTTGATGATCCAGCACTTTGGGCGATCGGTGGATTGTCATCGGGAGGGTGGGGTGCCCTAAACATTGGCTTACACCACGTCAATCACTTTAATATCATGTTTAGCCACAGTGGTTACTTCACCAGCAAAAGTGGTTTAAATAATAGTCCGCTTGATCTTGTGCAGCAACTCCCTGTAGTAATGCAAAAACAACTACGGATTTATCTAGATGCTGGACAACAAGATGGAGAGTTTTTAGCTTCATCCCAAGAATTCCATCAACGCTTAAATCAGTTAGGAATTACTAATCAATTTAACGAGTTTCCCGGTGGCCATGGCATTATTGGCAGTGATACAGGTTGGAATTACTGGCACAAACATTTGTCTAATTCGTTGAGCTACGTCGGTCAGCAGTTTAAAACAACGTTGAGTCAACCAAGCGAATCTTACACTTCAATACCAAACCGTTCTAAAACTAACTTCAATCCGGGAACCTGTTAATGTTGACACGTCGAACTAGAATTGGACTTTGGGCTACTGTTTTACTCACAGCAGCAGTTGGTATTGTTAATTTATTATCGGCAGTCACTCCTAGCGTGCCAGAACGGGTAGAAATATTGCGAGAAATCTTTCCCTTCTCCATCCGAGCAAGTGGACATTTATTCGCGGCACTCAGCGGCTTTATTCTGTTAGTACTTGCTGCCTATTTACTACGCCGTAAGCGCATTGCCTGGTTGATCACAATTGGTTTGCTGGTTGTCTCCATCTTCAGTAACCTGATCAAAGGATTAGACTACGAAGAGGGAATCCTTTCAGCCCTACTGCTCACTCAGCTTCTGTTGATGCGGCATGTCTTTACTGCTCGATCCGATCGCCCATCCATTGCTCAAGGAGTACGTGTTTTACTAGCAGCACTGATCTTCACTCTGGCATACGGGACAGCAGGCTTTTACATCTTAGATGGACATTTCAATGTCGATGGTAAGCCTGTCAATTTTGGTTTTACCCAGTCGATTCTCCAAACGCTGGCAATGTTCTTCACAGAAGATAATGCTGGACTGGAACCTCAGGGACGGTTTGCCACGTTTTTTGCCGATTCTATCTACATAGTGGGTGCTGTAACGCTTGCCGTTGCTCTATTCATGCTGCTGCGTCCAGTATTGTTACGAGGTGACCCAGCAACTGCTGCCGCTAGACAACATGCTAGAGAGATTATTGACCAACATGGACAAACCTCCCTGGCACGATTGTCCTTATTGAAGGATAAAGCTTATTACTTCAGCCCGTCCAATCAAACCGTTGTGGCGTATGTGGCAAAGGGGCGTGCTGCGATCGCACTTGGTGATCCGATTGGTCCAATCGCAGATCGGCAAGAAACAATTATTAGCTTTCAACAGTTTTGCAATCGCAACGATTGGTTTGCCGCATTTTACGAAATTTCACCCTCTCAACTTGATTTATACCACTCACTAGGATTCCAATTCTTACAAGTTGGAGAAGAGGCGATCGTCGATCTCAAGACATTTTCGCTGAAAGGAAAATCAAATCAGAACCTTAGAACTGCCCTCAATAAATTAAGCAAATCAGGTTATGTTATTCAAGTACATCAGCCGCCGATTTCCGACGAATTACTGCAACAGCTAAAACCCATTAGTAATGAATGGCTTAAAGACAAGCAGGGCGCGGAAAAGCAGTTTTCCATCGGTTGGTTTGATACTGAATACTTACGAGAATGTTTGATTGGTGCTATGTATAACCCAGAAAGAGAAGCAGTCGCATTTATTAGTATGATGTCGGGTTATCATCAATCAGAAGTCACCGTTGATTTAATGCGCTATCGAAGTAATCTTCCCAATGGCACAATGGAATGTCTTTTTGTATCAGTTTTACAATGTCTACAGCAGCAGGGATGGGAGCGATTTAACTTTAGTCTTTCCCCATTAGCAGGAGTGGGGGAAGCTCCCAATTCTAAACGAGCGGAAAAGGCGTTGCATTATTTATCTAATCACTTAAATCAATTCTACAATTTTCAGGGATTACACAACTTTAAGGAAAAATTCCATCCTCGATGGGAACCCCGCTATCTTGCCTATCCAGGTTGGGCAACGTTACCCGATGTTGTGGTTGGGTTGGTCCGGGCAGATTCGGGCGATCGCTTGCTTGACTATCTGAAACCAGGCACCTGATCAAATTAATCCTGCAATGATGTTGATGCTCATTGCCAGGATTGTTGTATTGAAGAAGAATGACAGAATGCCATGCAGGAGTGCTAGTCTTCTCAACGGCATAGAAGAAATGGCAACATCCGATACCTGACTGGTCATACCAATGACAAACGAGAAATAGAGAAAGTCCCAGTAATCAGGTTGGCGATCCTCTGGAAATTCCAACCCTGCTGCAATCTCAGTCAAGTCTCTACCGTCCCCATAATAACCATGTGCATAGTGCAAGGCAAATATCGTATGCACTAACAACCAGGAACCAACAATAGTCGATGCTGCAATGGCAACATAAAAAATCAAAGTCAATTGAGGCGCTCCTTTGGCACTGTTGAGCATAAAGCCGATCGCCAACAAACTGACACAGGCTGCCGTTGTAATCAGACTGAGGATTATCACTCTTCTCGGATCTTGCTGCTGGGCAGTTTGCCGCATCGACTTGGGGGTTGCTTTTAACATAACCGTCCAGGTGAGTGCCAAAAAACAAACCATCCAGGCATCCCAAGCGCAGAGGATACGTGCAGCTAGATGCATCCAAGGTGGTAGAAGAATAAAAACAAAAACTCCAACCCCGATCGCAACCAACAACCGAGTTCGGGCATTGAGACCAGTCATCAAAATCGCACTCCTTCCAGAAGCTCACTATCTCCACAGTAAGTACATAATCAAATGATGGCTTCTACCAGCATCGGTATCATCCTCCGGGTGAGCGCAATCTCGACAACTTCAAGCCAAGTGAATAAGTGCTACTGAAAAGCGTTTTGTTAGTGCAGAGTGAATGCTTGACTGCACACAACATATCCCAATCGAATTTCTCAAATTGCCATCCCAGTTAGGCTAACGCACAAGATTCCTAGTACAACCAGTGTAATTGCTACATAAAGATAGTCTCGCTGTTTCCAAAATGCGATCGCTGAAAAAGTAACCCGTGCAATCGGAGTCGCAATTAATAGCAACAAACCCAGTTGAATGAGTGCTCGTCGTTTGAGCATCAAGGCATCTGAGACAACACCTGTGGGAGATCGTAAGCTCAGCGGTTCACCTCGAAAAACATGATAGTCCGGAGTCATGTTGCCGTAACGAAATAAGTACAGAACACCACCCAATGCAACAACTCCAGCCGCCAATAGCACTCCAAATCGGAGCAGGTTCCCAACGGTTTGCTCGATCCGTTCATCACTCCATGTTTGAGTCCGTCTACGCATTTCACAACCTGCCAGTTAAGCCATTGAAAATCATCTGAATTGCCAAAATAAAAATAACCACACTAAAGACCTTACGGAGCAGTTGCGGTCTAGTGTAAACCAGCGTTCGCGCCCCCAACAGCGACCCTGCCAACACACCTAACATTACAGGCATCGACAAACCAGGATCAATATAACCTCGACTTAAATAGACACCTGCACCCGCTGCGGCTGTCACCCCAATCATAAAGTTGCTGGTGGTAGTTGATACCTTAAATGGAAGCTGCATGACTTGATCCATCGCCAAGACTTTAACGGCTCCTGAGCCAATGCCCAGCAAGCCAGATAAGGTTCCTGCGGTGAACATCAAGCTAAATCCCAGGGGAACACGTTGTACATGATAGGATTGTGATCCTTCAGGTGTGGGATAGGTGCCATCCAGCCGTAGGCGAGTTGCGATCGGATCAGGTTGGACATCAAGTGGATGATCATGATGGCGTTTGTTAGAGAGATAGGCAGAATACAGCAAGACAACACCAAAGATTACTGCTATGACTGATGTGGATAGTTTAGCTGCCAGAAATGCACCCACTAAAGCACCAATCGTTGTTGCCACTTCCAAAAACATCCCAATTCGGATATTGGTGTAGCCTTCTTTGACGTAAGCAGCAGCGGCTCCTGAAGAGGTCGCAATCACCGAAATTAGAGAAGCGCCGATCGCATAACGAATATCTACTCCAAAAACGAGAGTCAGTAACGGCACCAGGACAACACCGCCCCCTAGTCCAGTCAGAGCACCTAGAAAACCTGCCCCAATTGAACCCAGAGCAAGCAATACTGTAAGTCCGAAAACAGTTAACTGTGGCATCACCCTGGTCAATTCATTAAACTTGCCAACATACTCTCAGAACTGGACTGAAATGTCTATTCAGAAAAGCTTTATTCCCTAGTAAACAGAACACTTTAAACTTAATAAGATATTAAACACACATTAACCTCAGCCTCATACTTTAGGCATATTCGGTTTAGTTCTTGGCTGGCTTAAACACCAAGGGAATACGAATCATGACCATTGTTCCAACTCCAACATTGCTCTCCACAAAAATTTCCCCTTGATGTAGATCCAAACATTTTCTTACCACTGCTAATCCCAGTCCGGTTCCAGAAATCATTCCGACATTACTAGCACGATGAAAGGGTTCATACAAATTCTGTTGAGTTTCTACTGGAATACCAATTCCCTGATCTCTGATTTCAAAAATAATTACTTGGGACGTGCAATCTAACTTAAACTGAATAATGCCTCCTTCGGGTGAATACTTAATTGCATTCGATAGTAAATTACTGAAAATTGAATATAGTAACTTCTCATCTAAACAAGCAGGAGGGCAATACTTTAGGCTAATAAATTCTATACGGTGGCTTGGCTCACTTAAAATTTTGAGATCTTCAATTAAGTTTAGACAAAACGATTCCACATCCATCAATTTTGGAGAAACCTCTAGTTTTCCAGCATCTGCTCTAGTAATGGTAAGCAGATCTGTGAGCAACTGATTCATGTTACGAGCAGCAGATTGAATACGTTCCAAGTTATTCCTCTTTTGTTCTGATAGCCAGTTATAATCATTTCCCGTCGTGAGTAATTGTGCCGAACCCAAAATAAGGCTTAAAGGAGTCCGAAATTCATGAGACACCATTGAAAAAAAGCGTACCTTCAGTTCGCTAAGTTCCTTTTCTTGAGCCAAAGTACGCTGATATGATTCCGCCTGCTGACGCTTTATATCCGCTTGTTGGCGTTTTATCATTTGTCGATGAAGTAACCCAACCGTCCCCACAAGAATGGAAAAACTTAAAATCGTGCTGGAGATTTCAGTCAAAATTTGGTAGTGCGTGTTCTTCTGAACCTGTTTGATCCACTGCTGCAACCGATCCGTTTCACTGGTTTGCATTTCATCAATCATCTGCTGAATTTCAGTGCGAAACTGTTGGCTCTGATTTCGTAAAGTGTCAGATGTTAAAACTGGTGCTTGATTTTGTTGGTCTGAACGAAGAGGCTGATCCAGACTAGAGCGCCATTGGGTGACTAAAGACTCCAGTACCGTCAATCTTTGTTGTTGCGCTGGATCATCCAGCTTCTCCAAGCGCAACTGATGGATATGGCTGTCAAGGGTTTGGATAGCCATGTTGTAATCATTTAAATCTTCCTTTTCTTTAAATTGAAGATAGTTTCGACGTTCTGTGTCTGCACTGAGCATTGTGGCAACAATATCAGTCAAGCCAATCAGCACCATGCGAGTATGTTCTACCCTATGGGTATTTCTCATTAGCTGGGTCGTATTTTGATAGGAGATGAAGCTAGAAAATCCAGTCAGCAACATTGCTAGACCAAAAGCTCCGGTCATCCATTTTGCTTCGCTCGATAGTTTCATAAATTTCTCACTCGTTACGATAAAGCACTGTTGGTCATGGTTTGAGTTATCGTTGCGCTAAGATAGCTGTCGGCTGATGATGAAAACTCTCGGCATGAATTAGGAGTAGCGGGTAATGCGTATTTTAGTCGTAGAGGACGATCTCCGGTTAGCCGCAATGCTGCAAGAGGCACTCACGGCTTGTCAGTATGTAGTGGATGCAGCTCAGGATGGAGAAGATGCTTGGGAATGGGTACAAACGGCAGATTATGACTTGATTGTGCTAGATGTAACCTTACCGAAGCTGAATGGCATCAGCTTTTGCCAACGATTGCGATCGCAGAACACCAAGCTGCCTGTACTCATGTTAACCGCACGCGATATGCTCTCTGACAAGATAACAGGGTTAGATGCAGGGGCAGATGACTACATGGTCAAGCCCTTTGAAATGCCTGAGTTAATGGCACGGGTACGGGCACTTTTACGGCGGGGGAGTGCCATAGAAACTCCCGGTATGAGTTGGGGCAACCTGTGTCTAAATGCAAATACCCATGAGGCTGTCTATGTTAATCAGCCACTACTGCTCACCCCCAAAGAATTTATTTTATTAGAACTACTGATTGCAAATGGTCGGCGAGTCTTGAGTCGATCAGGAATTATTGAGCGACTCTGGTCACTGGAAGACTCCCCTACTGAGGAAACGGTGCGATCTCATATTCGCGGCTTACGGCAGAAACTCAAAGAGGCTGGAGCACCTGAAAATTTGATCGAAACTGTACATGGTGTTGGATACCGGCTCAAACAGATTTAGTTACGCCTAAAAATCGTTCCTTCAACGACAAAGAAGAATCTGCACAATTCCTGCACACGTTCTGTCAAGAATCTCAATTCCCACTCGTTAATCTAAATGGGTAAGTGTTCAAGACATTCGTTTCATCACCAGGTTTCCAATCAATGAAATGTGCAACCCGGATCTCTACTTCAGTTTTGAACACTGAGATCATTGCAGAAGCAATAATTTAGGAGGAATTATGTCAAAGATTTTGGTGATTGAAGACAACAGCAATATGCAGAGTTTACTCTGCGAATTCATAGAAGCATTTGGCTATCAAACTGAGTGCGCTTGCAATGGCAAAGCAGGACTAGAAGCTGTTCGACAGTCTAATCCTGATTTAGTCCTCACGGATGTCAATATGCCAGGGATGGATGGCTATGCCTTCCTAGAGGTGCTTCGAGAAGATGTAAACACTGCCAAAATTCCAGTTATTTTTCTCACGGCTGAACCCAATGTGCCTCTTCAACTCAAAAGCAAACAATTAAATGTGGATGATTGTTTGAGCAAGCCTGTAAATTCCGCTAAGTTAATACACTCAATTCAGCAACAACTTGCTAGACAGCAGTCTCCAGTGACCAACAAAGCTGAGATTGTAGCGTGTTCCTTGTCATAGAGGATGTGAGTACTTAGTCCTTAATCAGCAGGGGTTAAGTACTCGCCCTAACCTGATTTAATTGCTCAATCAAGTTTAGAGGTACAACAAAGATGACTACTACCGTGCAACATGACGCAGTTAGCGATTTAGAACTGAGTTCTTCAGTGAGTTCTGCGATCGCACAATCAACTCAACCAGTCTATGCCTTTCTTGCTATTCAGAGTGGTGTTCAATCAGAGCTTGATACGGATGAAATGGATCGGCAATTCCTTTATCTGCATCAACTGGGGTTGGCTCTGGCAAAGCAAGGATGTCAAGTAGATTTATTTACTCGCCAAGAATATCCCAATCAACCTCAAGTTATAGAACATCAACCAGGATATCGAGTCATTCGGCTAACTGCGGGTCCTGTAAAGCGGGTTCCTTACCATCAGGCACTAGAATATCTTCCCGCCTTTGTGGATGCCTGGTTAGATTTTCAGCATCGATCAAGTCGAAATTATGTGCTATTTCAAACTAGTGACTGGCTCTCTGGCTGGGTGGGGCTGCAACTACGAAATCGGTTGCAGTTGCCGCTCGTGCATACTAGCTATGCGCTCAGCGCTTTGAAATATTTGTGGCAGGAAACCGCCCACACTATGTCCATTCGCCACAGTATAGAGCAGTCGTGTTTAGAGAAAGCCGACTGCATTGTCGCGACTAGTCCTCTAGATGTCGTAGAGTTACACCAGACAATAAACTCTTGTGGACAAATCAAAGTGGTTCCCCACGGTGTCGATACTCAACATTTTGGTTCACGCTCACGGGTTGCCGCTCGCCATCAGTTAGGCATCTCGTTAGAGGAACGCTTGATTCTTCATGTGGGGCAGTTTGGTTTGCTTCAGGGGGTTGATACTCTGATAGAAGCTTGCGCTCTTTTACCAAAGCCTTTTCAGGTCTACCTGGTTAGCAACAGCAATGAAGATACGGCTGATGTTGGGGAGCAGGAGTTTATCAAAACTCTAGTCAAGCAAATGGACCTGGAGGACCAAGTTGTCTTCGTTGAAACAGTACCGCGATCGCAGTTACCCACCTACTATGCGGCAGCGAATGTGTGCGTGATACCCAATTATCATGGAGCATCGGGTTTGGTCGCATTGGAATCGATGGCAGCGGGAACCCCGGTAATTGCAAGTGAGATTGGGGAACTGCGCTACGTAGTAAGACATGGTCATACTGGACTATTAGTGCCTCCTTTCAACCCAGACGTTCTATCAACCGCCATTTGGGACGCGATCGCGAATCCCACCCGTTGGTGTATTTATGGGCTGGCAGGCGAGCATTGGGTCAGGTCACGCTTCAGCTATACTGCTGTATCGATCCAAATGCATGACCTCTATCGTTCTGTCGCACTCGCAGAAAAACTAAAAGTGGCTCAGAATCACATTTCAATCGGCATTAGGTAAGCACTCCAGCTAACGTTCTTGTTAGAGCGGGCTACAAAATTATTGTGATTGAGTTGCCAAGATTATTTGAAGCCCCTCAGCAGGAGCGTTAGACCACCTCCGTTCATATGGCTAAACCGATGAATTCACAGAGATGTCATCAAGGAGTTTATCTCATCATGAAATTCAGAATCAACCTGATTACAATCATTCTATTGGCTGGAATTTTCACCCTGAACACGTCAGTACAGCCCGTATCTGCCGATCCATCAACGTCTGAAGAGCAAAGTGCTGAAGTGCGTGATGTGGACGAAAATTCAAAGTCTGAAGAAGCAACTTTAGGAAGAGGGAGCGATCGCTCTACTTCACCAGTTGACGATAAACTTTCAACACTCAAGCAGATGGCAGGCTCTGCCAAAACTATCTATAGCTTTGTAAAAGCAGGCAACTGGGCAGAAGCAAACAAGCATCTAGAAAGTGTTATGAACTTTCTGCCAACTCAACAAACCGTCTAAGCATAAGAATGGCAAAGGCAACCAGATGTAAGCCAACCAGCGTTTCCTGTAATCGTTCATAGTCTCTTGCCAACCGTCTGAATCGACCAGTCCAAGCAAAACTTCGCTCCACTACCCACCGACGCGGTAGGAGTACGAATCCCTTCTTCGCCTCCGGGAGCTTGACCACTTCCAATTGAATTCCCTCTGCTGCTGCATCCTGAGCCGCTTGTTCTCCGCTATACCCTTGGTCCACAAAGGCAATTTCAACCGTCTCCCCAGTCATGTCTTGCACCTGTTGCGCGAGTTCTTGTACTTGTGCTCGGTCTTGTTCATTCGCTGGAGTCACAACGAGTCCCAACAAGTATCCCAATGTATCAACAGCAATGTGAACTTTACTCCCTTTTTTACGCTTACCACCGTCATATCCACCCCGTCCACCACTCTCAGGAGTAGACTGCAAGGTGCGACTATCGAGAATGACTGCGGACGGTTGCTCATTGCGTCCGACTGCTAACCTCAGTAGCTCTCTCAAATCATCAACGATGGCTTCAAATACCCCTGCGTTGAACCATCGTTGGGTCTGTTGATAAGACAGCAGCCCAAGGCGGCAAATCATGGGGCATCAAGCGCCAAGCACTGCCTGAGCGAATCACCCATCGTAGTCCATTGAACACTTCTCGTAGACTATGTTCTCGTTGCGGAGCTTCTTCCGTCATCAAAGTTAGGTATGGAGCGACAAATGCCCATTCTCCATCGCTTACATCTGTAGGATATGGCTTTCGATTCATACTCCTACTGTAACGAAACCTGAAAGTTCATAACACGCTCTAGCATCAATCCAGACAATGACTCAATCTCTTAAGGTCAATTCTGAGATCAGTAAAATAGAACTTGCTAAGTTCGATTCACTGATCACGCCTTTAGAAAACCTGATTATTGCAAGGCAGAACTCAGCAATGGATACGGCTAATCAATTAGCAATGATTGCAACTCAATTAGCAATATCGTCTGAACCTCAAATACCTAAAGAGGTTGCAATGCTGGACTACTATAGTCGAGAACTGGAAATTTGGTCAGAGCGTAGCAATCCAACTAAGTTGAAAGCAGTTGCTGATCAGATTCAACAAACATGGGCAACCTTACGCCCTGAAGTTCAAACTCATGCTGCTCTCAGTCAAGTTCAAAAGTTTGATGACACTCTCTTTGCCCTCGTTCAGACCGCTACTTCACCAACCGAATATAGCCTCCTTGCCACTCCTCTTTTAGCTGAGGTGAACAATCTCCAACACCTGTTTCAACTTTCAGTGTAGAACTCTGGCACCCCCGTCCCCAGCAACTGATTGTTGGGGACTACTCGCTTTTATGTCACAACACTTCAACAGATAACGGCAAAAAGGATGAAAGTTCACGACCCTATCATATTTTCGCGATGAGAATGACATAATACCCTCTTAGACTAACAATGATCGAAAAGGATTTAATAATCACCTGTTAACAGAAGCCAAGCAATGCCAAATTTTTCTGGGGTTATTTACTCTTTTCAAGTTCTTGACTTTTGTTGTCTATAGTCTAACTAAATACTAAGTCTAATAATCGCTTCAAGATCTTGAATGGCTTAGGCTTAAACACTGGAGAACAATTCTATGAAAACCGAGAATCACGAATCTCAAAATGGACTTCAATTCAGTACACTTGAGTTTGATTCAACGCCCCAACAGAACCGTAAAAGCAAACGGTTTTTCCAAAAGAAGCTATTGACTTCCATCAGTCTAGTTGTGTTAGGTGCTGGAGGTGTGGTGGCTGCGAATTATTGGGTAACGGGAAATCCTCCCTTTTCTACGCCTCAGCAACCAGCTTTGACATCCGTTCCAGGTAATTCAGCACTTATCAGTCCACCATCGTCAACTTCTTCCAATTTCATCACACAGGTTGTAGATAAAGCAGGACCAGCGGTTGTTCGTATCGACTCAACCCAAACGGTTAATAACCCAATTCCAGATGTATTCAACGATCCTTCTTTTCGTCAATTTTTCGGTGCTGAAATTCCAATGCCGCCCTCAAAGGAAATCGTGCGAGGGATTGGCTCAGGCTTCATTATCAACTCTAATGGAGAAGTTTTAACGAATGCCCATGTCGTCAATGGAGCCGATACTGTAACAGTGACCCTTAAAGATGGACGGACGTTTAAAGGAAAAGTGGTAGGAACTGATCCCGTCACTGATGTGGCAGTCGTTAAAATCCAGGCAGACAACTTACCGACCATCTCATTGGGTAACTCCAACCAACTGAAACCAGGTGAATGGGCGATCGCAATCGGTAATCCCCTTGGTTTGGACAACACAGTGACATCTGGAATTATCAGCGCTACAGGTCGCTCTAGCGGTGATGTAGGTGTTCCAAACGAGCGGGTTAGTTTTATTCAAACAGATGCCGCAATCAATCCTGGTAACTCTGGTGGTCCTCTATTAAATGCTCAGGGACAAGTCATTGGGATGAACACTGCAATTATCCAGGGTGCTCAGGGATTGGGTTTTGCGATTCCCATCAGCACAGCCAAGACGATCGCAAATCAGCTAATTGCGAATGGCAAAGTCGAACATCCCTACCTGGGAATTCAAATGGTGGCATTGACACCTGATGTTCAAAAGCAGATTAATAATGATCCAAACAGTAATCTGACGGTCGATCGCAGCCAGGGTATACTTGTTGCCAAAGTCATAACAGATTCTCCAGCCGCAACAGCAGGATTACGCACTGGGGATGTGATTGACAAAATCAACGGACAAGTTATGAAGGATGCCAATTCAGTGCAACAAATTGTGGAGCAAAGCAAAGTCGGTAATGATTTGCAAGTCAGCCTATATCGCGGCAATCAACCCTTGTCATTGATAGTCAAAACAGCCTCAATGCCTGCACCTCAACCACAACTCAGTCAATCTCCCTAACTTTGACACTGACCTGACAGGATTAATAGCTGGGTCTAACTTTAGTGTGGCTAACAATCGCAAACATTCAGCTTTCACTTTTGGGCGATTGCGAAAACCATCGAGTCTGTTCATTGTATAAGCGAGATCGCCGTTATCGTTAACTCATTTCCAGATCAGGTCAGCCAGAGCGCGTCCTGCCCAGACTGTGCTTAAACCGAGTATGATTTGTGCTCCAATGTTGACCAATGCTAGGAAATTTAAGCCACTGCGGAACAGATTTAGGGTTTCATTGCCGAAGGTTGAAAACGTGGTGAATCCGCCTAAGAAGCCGATGAACACGAATGCTCGCATTTCAATAGATAGGATGCCGCGTGTATCTACTAGATGCGCTAACAACCCGATGAAGAAACAGCCCACAAGATTAACCGTCAGGGTACTATAGGGAAAACCCGTGCTACGGGTAATTTGTTGCACATAGCTACTGACCCAATAGCGGCAAACAGAGCCGATAAAACCACCGATTCCAATCCAAACTAACTTGTCCATGACTTGATTTCTGTGACACTACCTCTATCTTCCGTCAGATGGGTTAACTCAGGATTTTCGTTGTTGTGGTTAGCGAAAAATTCTTTTTTGCTAGCTCACTGTGAGCAATGATCCGCTTTAGTTTAGGGATGCCATTAGAGTTTTCTGGAAATAAGCCCGAAAACCCTTGAGAGCTTTATCCAGCAAGCATTCTAGCGATTTTCGTCAAAAATGGCTGTATCCCCTTCATAGCAAGGTTTTCAGCCATTTTTCTTATTATTACCCGACAAGTCTAATGGAAAGGGACTGGGAGAGATTTTCAAAAGAACTATCTGATACCCTATGCAAGTGATTAGATCTGAGATAAGGCTTTTATGCTGCTTGACATCTTTCCTGCTTCACTTGGTTTTCAATTCACTTCTCCCGGGCCTTTTTTCATCCAGTGGGGCGGACTGCAACTTCGTTGGTATGGACTATTAATTGCCTCAGCGGTGCTTATTGGGGTGAGCTTATCGCGCTATTTGGCAAAATTGCGGGGAATTAAGCCCGACCTCATTGATACACTTGTCATTTGGCTGGTGATTACAGCGATTCCATCTGCCCGTCTTTACTATGTGCTATTTCAGTGGCAGGACTATGCCCAACACCCTGACCAAATTCTGCAAATATGGCGGGGTGGAATTGCGATTCACGGAGCCGTGTTAGGTGGATTGGTTGCGGCTCTAATTTTTGCAAAGCTCAAACAGATTTCCTTTTGGCAGTTGGCTGATCTGGTTGCACCCTCGTTGATTTTAGGACAGGCGATCGGTCGGTGGGGCAATTTTTTCAATTCAGAGGCTTTTGGTCGTCCAACAGATTTGCCCTGGAAGCTTTATATCCCGCCTGAGCACCGTCTACCTGGGTACGAACAATTCAGCTATTTTCATCCCACTTTTCTTTACGAATCACTGTGGAACATCATGGTGTTTGTAATTCTCATGGTGCTGTTCCTTCGAGCATTAGAGCCGAAGCCAAGCGTGAAAGTTGGCACAATATTTTTGGTGTATTTAGTGGGTTACAGTTTGGGACGCTTTTGGATTGAGGGATTACGCACGGATAGTTTAATGCTAGGACCGTTGCGAATTGCCCAAGTTGTCAGTCTGGCTGGCATTGGACTGGGTTTGGCAGGATTGGGGTGGCTATATTGGCGCGATCGCCCATTACCAGATGTGGTTATCACTAATCAACATATCGATCACTAATCAGCGCGTAGATTACTGGAACGACAAGTAAACTGAGCAAAGTAGAGGTGATTAATCCACCAATAATCGAGATCGCCATTGGTGCACGTAGCTCAGATCCAGCACCTAGCCCTAAGGCGATCGGCATCATTCCCAAAATCATGGCGGTGGTTGTCATCAAAATGGGACGCAGGCGAATAGGTGCCGCTTGTAAAATCGCCTCTATACAAGATAATCCAGTGTGACGCAGTTGGTTAGTGTAGTCTACTAGTAAAATGGCATTTTTGTTGGTCAATCCCAGCAGAAAAACAATGCCAATCACAGAAATAATGCCAAACTCACTGCGAGTTAGCAAGGTTGCCACCAACGCTCCGACGAGCGCAAGCGGCAGTGAAAACACAATCACCAGGGGATCGGTTTTGCTGCGAAACAGTAGTCCTAGCACCAGCAAAATACACACCATAGATAACCCTAGCGTTACCCCAAAACTGTCAAACACTTCTGCCATTTTGGCAGAATCTCCACCTAGCTTCACTGAGACGGTTGCAGGTTTAAGACTGTTGGCGATTTCGACCACCTGATCGGTTGCGGCTCCCAGTGCAAACCCTTGTTCCAGATCAGCATTGATATAAATAACTGGCTGGGAGTTGAGACGGCTCAGTTCCAGCATTCTGCCGTTTTTACTAGCTACACCCGAAATCATGACATCGCTAAATCCTGCCAGACCGCTCAACCTCTGTCTAACCACCTCTGCGGTTTGCTGAAGTACTTTTGAATCATTCCCAACCAGTGCCACTTGAAGCGGTTTCTCGCCGGGTGCAGCAATAATGGGAAGATCTTCGATATTGATAGCGACTTGGGGAATGGTTGGACGCTGGCGGCGGAACTGATCTTGTAAGGCGGAGGTGCTAGTGATGCGATCAGGTCGGAGGGTCACATAGAGCGTTCCTTTATTAGGCTGACCATCTTGCCCAATAGTTGTGAATACCGACTGAACCTCCGGCGATTGGAATGCAAATGCTTCCAATGTTTTTGCGACGGCTAAAGACTCTTTCAAGGGATTGATTGGCAAAGCAGTTAAAGTCGTTGAATCCACGTCAGAAGTTGCTGCACCTGAAACCAAGTTTGAATCTGATAAAGGGATGGTATAGGTAATTGTGAATTCACCATGATCAATTCTAGGAATAAACCCTTTTGGGACAAAGGGAATCAATGCTATCCCAGCAATAAAACTGATTAGCGCGACACCGACTACAATCGCTCGATGCTTCAACGCCCAACCCAGCAACCACTGATAAACTGGAAGAATATTAAAACCAAAACCCTGGAGCGAATGACTTGACGTTGAACGCAGCCAGTGAGCCGCGAGGAGTGGGGAAAGCGTCCGCGCTACTAGGAGTGAGATAATGACTGCCGCAGAAACCGTAATTCCAAAGGGGCGAAAAAACTGCCCTAAAACACCTTGGATGAACCCAACGGGTAAAAACACAGCCACGATCGCGAAGGTGGCAGCAGTCACAGTTAGTCCAATTTCATCTGTTGCATTGATTGCGGCTTGCTTAGGCGGCTCTCCTGCTTCAATATGACGCGCAATATTCTCCACATCCACGATCGCATCATCGACAATAATGCCAACCACGAGCGCCAGTGCCAGTAGTGTAATCGTCTCTAGGCGGAACCCACAGGTCGCCATGACAATAAAGGTGCCTAGCAACGAGGTGGGAATGGCTAACGCAGAAATTAACGTCGCTTTCCAGTTCCACAAGAACGAGAAGATTACTAGTACTGATAGAGCGATCGCTAAACCTAATGCTTCGAGAGTTGCTTGGGTGGATTCACGAATGAACTTGGCTTGAGTCGCAGCTAAATTGAATCGCACATCGGGTTGTTCCGTCTGCAATTGTTGCACCACCGTTTCCACCGCTTGAACAACTTCCAGTGCATTGGCATCCTTACGTTTAATTACCTCCACTGCTAGCCCATCTTGACGATCGAGCCGCACAGCGGAGGTTCCGGGTGATTGCACGATCGCTTTTGCAGTACTCTGAGGGGTTGAAGAATTTACCACTGTTCCCGTAGGTGCCCCTAGCAGCTTGACCTGAAGCACACCTGGAACGTGAGCGATCTCAGGGACAATTTTAGACTGAGCAATTTCTACTAGTTGTGGCAATGTATGATTTGAACTTTTGATGGCGTAGCTGATCACCGATGATTCATTCAGATCAATAGATGTGACTTGATACGTGGCTCCAGAAGGTAACACAGCTTGTTTAAGAACCGTTTTCACCTGATTTGCAGACTGTTCCAGGCTAGTTCCAACCGCAAAAGACAGCCGCAAAATCGTCTGCCCCGGATAGGTTGAGGACTTCATATCTTCAAGTCCCTGATTTTTCAGCACCTGGAGATCTTGCTCAATGGGTTGAGTTAACTTCATAATCGTGTCCGGTGCGCTTGTCGGTGGAACCGTCGCATTCACAACAACAACCGGAAAAGTAACATCAGGAAACAATGCATACTTGAGAGAACTAAACGCCAGTAGCCCCGCAATCATGACAGCAATCCAGAAGCCAAATGTAAACCAGGGATATTGAATTGCTAGTCGCGATAGGTTAAAACGCACTCGCAAGGATTGGCGAGAAGTAAGGTGAACCATTAGATACCTTGAAACATACACGAGCTTGGCGTATATAAAATGCAGCCAGCAGTAACTTGAAAAGAGTCCAAGTTAGACATCTAACGATAGAACAAGAAAGTCAAGAACTGGGAAAGACCGAACAATCGTTACATCTCACATCATACTCCATCGAGTATCTTTCCCAGTTCTTGACATTTAGCCGCTAAAATCCCCTCGACTTGACATAAATGAAATTTCCAACCAATGGTTCCTGTTAGTGTCTAATTCATCTAAATCAGTTACTCAAAGTGTGTTTCTCAGTATCTCTAGCCAACTGGCTTACAAATCGCTTATGAGGACTTTAGAATGCACAAAATCGTTGTCATTGAAGGCAACCCTTTCTTCCGCCTGATGATTTCTGATTTGCTTACAATAAAAGGGCATGATGTTACGACAGCAAAAGATGGTTTGCAAGGCTTACAGATTGCGAAGGAACTTCATCCTGACTTGATTATTTGCGGCGTTAATATGCTCCAACTGAATGAACACGAAATTTTAAGGCAATTGAGAGAAGATGGTACGACATCCGATATCCCTTTTGCTTTCCTAACAGTTGAATCTTTTTTGGATAGTTTTTCATGGTAAAGGCTCTTCGGAAAGTTCCTCGAAATGTCTGGATGCTGGGATTTGTGAGCCTGTTCACAGATGTCAGTTCTGAGATGATCCACTCGGTGCTGCCCTCATTCCTGGTATCGGTCTTAGGAACCAGTTTAGTCACCGTTGGGTTAATTGAGGGAATCGCAGAGGCAACCGCTTCAGTCGTGAAAGTATTCTCAGGAGTATTGAGCGACTACTGGGGAAATCGTAAGGGATTGGCGATCGCAGGCTATGGACTGTCTACTTGTGTTAAGCCACTATTTGCCCTAGCAACCAGTCCAGAATAGGTGTTACTGGCTCGCTTTGGCGATCGCACGGGCAAAGGCATTCGTGTAGCCCCTCGTGATGCGCTCGTTGCCGACGTAACCAATCCCACGAATAGAGGAGCAGCTTATGGATTGCGCCAGTCGCTTGATACGATCGGCGCACTTCTGGGTCCGCTCATCGCATTTGTGCTGCTCACCCAGTTTGCCCAGAATTTTCGATTGGTGTTTTGGGTGGCAGTGCTTCCAGGAATAGTAGCTGTTTGCTTACTGGTGCTTGGAATCAGAGAGCCACAGTCAAACATGAGTCATCAGCCAACTAACCCTTTGCAATGGTCAACGTTACAGAGTCTGGGGAAAGGCTATTGGATTTTGGTGGCAACGGCACTCCTTTACAACTTAGGGAATTCCAGCGATGCTTTTCTGTTACTGCGAGCACAGCAAATTGGTATTCCGATTCCACATGTGCCACTGATGTTAGTTGTTATGAACTTGACTTATTCACTCTCCGCTTACCCGCTAGGTATTTTGTCAGATCGAGTTGGACGGCAGAAACTATTCCTTTGTAGCCTGACACTCTATGCTCTGATTTATTTAGGTTTTGCTGTTGCTCAAGCTCCCTGGCACATTTGGGGATTATTTGGTTTGTATGGGGTACAGTCAGGGATGAGTCAGGGATTGTTGTTGGCATTAGTCGCGGACGAAGTTCCATCACATCTTCGAGGAACAGCATTTGGGTTTCTGAACTTGGCAACAGGCATTGCTTTGCTACCTGCTAGCCTACTCGCCGGTCTTTTGTGGCAAGCGATTTATCCAGGTGCCGCCTTTTGGGCTGGAAGTTTTTTTGCAGTGGCTGCGATCGCCCTGCTGCTCTTTTTTTATAGGTGGGAGAGACCATAACATCATTGTGTTGCTAATCAACTCAAACATTCTTTACGAGTCCTACCGCGCTCGTTACTAAAATTGCTATCCCAAAGGCTAAGCGATACCAGACAAAAATCCAGGTTGTTTGGGTTTGCAGATACTTGAGTAGCCAAGCGATCGCAGCATAGGAGACAACCGTTGAGGCGATTCCACCGATTAGCATGGAAAACAGTTCAGATCCTCCAAGTCCTGTCTGTAACACGTCGATTACGCCTAATAAACCTGCTAATGTAATTGCCGGAATCGCCAGAAGAAACGAAAACCGAGCGGTGACGGCTCGTTCTAGACCCAGAAACAATCCAGCGGTTAACGTGGAACCAGATCGCGAGACCCCAGGAATCACTGCCATCGCTTGTGCGAGTCCCATCCAGATGCCATCTTGAACCCGCACCTGCTCAAAGTTACGTTGGTCTTTGCTGAGTAGCTCTGCGGCTCCTAGCAAGACAGCCATAATGATAGAGGAGATCGCGATCGCGATTAAACTGCGGAGTGGTGAATGCTCCAGGTCAGGAATCAGTTTTTTGAGCAGCAGTCCAAACACAATGATGGGTAAGGTTCCTAATCCAATTCCTAAGCTGAGGCGGAAATCATGAGACTGATAGTCAGCCACCCGGATGGCTTTAATGGTTCCACCGATGATCCGCCTCAAGTCAGCCCAGAAATACCAGAGCACAGCCGCAATACTGCCCAGTTCCAGAACAGCAGTCAAGGCAACGCTTGGGATACCCCAGCCGAACGCTATTGATACTGCAATTAAATGTCCTGTGCTGCTGATGGGCAAAAACTCTGTTAATCCTTGCACAATGCCAAGTACCACAGCTTGCAAAAGACTCACTTGAGTCAGTGGGTTGGCAGTGATTGCTATCGAATTGTCTGCCAAAGCAGTATCCAACGCCTTCAATGGTGCGGTATTGAGCGCAATCAAAGCACTGAGACCAAAAAGTTGCAACCACCGATGTCGTGGACTTATCATACTTTCCTACATTTCCCTTTAGATTGAAGCATCTTTATTAAGATGCTCAATCTTCGTTTCTCGCTAACACATTAGCCTGTCCGGTACTGATTGAATATCCTAGAAACGCTCACCGATACCAAACTGAAGTCGTTGATCGCCTTGATCACTGACACCATAATCTAGTCGAATTGGCCCCACTGGAGATTGAATTCGTACCCCTAAACCATAGGCATAGCCACTACCTGGCTTACCTCGGATCCCAGCCGGATCACCTAAAACACTACCGCCGGAGCTAAAGTCTGTTGCAGCATCAAAAAACAGTGCTCCGCTAATGATGGAAAAAATTGGAAATCGGTATTCAGCTGTCGCCTGCAAAAAGCTGCGAGCGCTACCCAGATCGCCTTCATCGTATCCCCGGACTGAATTACTTCCCCCCAGTGCGAAAGCATCGTAAGGCGGCAAATCTCCGAAAACCGTTCCACCTTGAATATTGAAGGCAAGGGTTTGAGGGCAGTCACTAGCTGTAGGATTCGGTTTTTGACATCCTTGAGTAAAGTGAAGCAACTGAGTAGGTATGAAGAAACTATAATTACCTCGCAGTCGGTTGAACAAAAGATGACCTGCACCAATAGGGATAGATTGCTCTGTACTCAAACGTAATAGAGATCCTTGAGTTGGTCGAAGTCCATCATTTCGCTGATCACGTACAAATCCCAATGGAATAGTTAGCAAATCATCAGTGCCACTACCACTGAAACTGAGAGCATCACCTTTTACATCCTTGGGGCTGATGTTACCGCTGCTATCGCGGATACTCACTCGTTGATATTGCAAACCAACACTGGCGACCCATTCAGGCTTCTCAAATACATTTTTGGTCAAGGGACGGGTAAAGATAACCCCCCCACCGATACGATCAACTCGTGGCCGATCGCCATTGGGCAATTTCACTCGATTCTTACCACCATCAAAAACTAACGAGGTTGTTTGTCGCTTAAATGCGTTGACACTGTAGGAAGTACGAAATGGATCACCTCCTATCCAGGGATCAGTAAAGTTCGCATCAAACAACAACCCACGTTGAGCGATTTGCACCTCTCCTGAAAGATTCTGATTGTTGCCACCTAAATTACCCACTTGGACACTTCCAGCAGCAAACAAGCCACTAGCAGAACTATAACCAGCACTAGGTGAAAGAGAAAACTTGCTGCGCTCAATGACATTTACAATCACAATTGCTTTACGCGGATCTTGTCCAGGATCAAGTAACAGCTTTACATCCTCAAAAATCCCCAAGTTGAACACTCGTTGCAAATCTCTTTCGACCTGTTTTCTATTGAAGACATCACCAGCCTTCAACTGCATTTCACGGGTAATAATAAAATCTCGTGTGTGACCTCGAATAGGTTTTCCATTGGCATCTTTATTCTCACCGTCCTGACTCAGGAATCGCACCTGAATAGCCTCTACAATACCCTCTGCTACGTCTAAAGTCACAGTTCCATCCGCTGAAATTTGAGGTGCATTAACTACCTGTGCTAAGACATAGCCATTGTCTTGATACCATTGATTGAGCTTTTTAATTCCTTCCTGAAGTTGTCGTAAATTAAGCACACTGCCATACTGGCCGCTAAAGCTTTCTTTGACAACGCTTGCTGGAATGACTTGATTACCTTGTAGTTGAACCGATCGCAGCACTGGATTGGGTTGCACCGCGAAGGTCACACGAACACCCAAAGGCGTGTCTTCGGGGACCGCACGGACATTTGCAAAATAGCCTGTGGCAAAAACAGCATTAATGTCTTCTTGTAACTGCGATCTCGTTGTTGTTTTTCCGGGCTGCGTTTTAATCACTTTATAAATCTCGTTTAGCAAACTCCCCTCAACACCTGTGATTGCGACTTCTGCAACTAGGACTCGCGATTCTGGTTGACCTGGAGTCGGAGACTCAGGCGTGAGTTGACGCTGAGGTGACTGGGCAGGAACAACGCCTCGTTCTGCTGGATCGGATGTGCTGGAAGGAGTCTTTGTGCCGCTTGGGATTTTACCAGAAGTAGCAGGTACTTGAGCTTCTGCACGAACAACTAGAAGTGCCAGTGCTAAGGCAGTAGTGATGATTGCACTTGTTTGAGCATAAATGTTTTTCATCAACGACTCCCGTGATCTCAAAAACTTGAATCTAATTAATCGCCATTCAATTTGGTCTCTCGCCAATGGAGGTAACCGCGCTAATATTGCGATGCATCAACTCACGTCAGGACTAGCAATGGAGGCATAGTCTGGTAGGGCAAGCAGCTTGCCACCAGAAGTAAGGCAGAACTGCTGACCACGCCACTGAATTTTGTTGTCGGTAAAGCAGTAGCACCAGAGGGCAAAGCTAACCAGATCGCGCAACGGCACCAGCCATAGCCAATCAATTGCAACGGGGTCGTGAAGCCATTTCACCCCAATCAACCGAGCCATGACCAAGCGACTGACCCCAGTAATGCCCAAGATCATCCAACCCCAACTAGATCCTCCAGTTACTAGTAAAAGTAGCAGGCTAGCAGCAATGCCGTGGGTGAAGATTAAACTGATATAGCCGAGGGGACGTGTAAATCGAATGCCTTGAATCCAACGAATCTGACGATGCAGAACATCAGAAAGTTGCTCGGCTGCCATAACATGATCGACCACATACCTGGACAAAACAATGCGATGACGGGCAGAGACTAAATTACCCAGTTCAAAGTCGTCTACCAAACAATTAGCGATCACTGAGAATCCACCAATTTCCTCTAAAACTGATCGTCGAATCACAATAGTCGCACCTAACGCAGACCGCATTCCTTCGAGCATCCTAGAACAAAATACACTGGGCAAAAATTCGGTGGACACACTCAATGCTTCAAAGGTAGCTAGCCAGCCATGAACCTGTGAACGATAGAGACACGTGACGATACCAACTGACTGGTCATGCAATGGTTGAACCACTTGTTGCAAGTAGTCAGGTTGAACGTGAATGTCACTATCAGCAAGCAACAAAATCGAATACTTTGAAACAGCTTCCGCATTAGCTAAGTTACTAATTTTGCGATTCATACCAACCACACGATCGCAAATGACCAGATGAATATCAACCGTAGGAAAGTCTTGGATCAATTGCCTCACAATCGTAATGCTGGTATCCGCTGAATCTTGTACCCCGAAAATAACTTGGTAAGTAGGATAGTCTTGCTGGCAACAGGAGGCAAGGTTTGCATAGGTGTAGGCATCGCTGCCGCAGATTGGTTTGAGGATGCTGACGGGTGGGTGAAAATCTAAATCAATGATCGCTGGCTGCGAGAAAAAAGCAGATGCCGCATAGATCGCAAATCCATAATAGCCAATGGCTGATAGACACAGCAGCAGCAACAGTAACATCAAAGCATGATGCCCCATGTTAAGTAGGTGAGATCTGGGCAAAAATGAAAACAGATGTATAGAATCAATTACCACACTAAGGCTAAAATCAAGCTGACTCATACAGAAATTACCTGTTGCTTGCGGTAATTGGTCAACGTGAAATTACTTTGCATCAATTGATCTCGCACACGATCACTCAGCAAGGCTTCCAGTTCGGTTGTTCCCAAACCCCACGGACTATTGGATGGTTCACCAGTGATCGACCTTGCAGGATGAGAATATATTTCGACCCAGTTGGCTTGAATTTTGGGAATCAGTTTTAGCAAGTATTCCTCCGTCATTCGTCCGCTTTGAAGAAATCCATAAACACGATCGACAGACTGAATCCCATTCGTAGTTAGCAAATACCTACCGTAATGGCACAAACTTGAAAAAATGACTGACCAAAATACTTTAGCGAATCGATTCGAGCGGTCAATTGCCAATGCAATGCTGACTTCTTCAGAAGGGAGTCGGATAAATTGAATATTAAACTCAGCTTTTAGTTCGACTAAATCATGCAACACTACCGGGTGCAAATGCAGATGCAAATGTCCATCTACATGAGAAAGCGGCAACCCTGTTTGGCGGAATTTTTCTAACTGGGCACGAATTTCGAGTCGCAACTCATGTCGAGCTGCTGAACTAAACTGGTAGTACCAACCCAGGCGATTGGGCTGATCTGCAAAAAATCCTTGAGCATTGACTAAATGGGGGATTTGCTCTGAAGACAGCACTGCCCTTCCACAGGTTAACACCAGATGCAATCCAACCGCTAAGGTAGGTCGTGCTTTGGCAAGAGCAACCGCTTCCTCAAAAGCTTCTCCAGTAACCATAAGGCTTGCACTCGTCAACACACCGCGATCGTGGGCTTCAACAATGGCATGATTTACTCCGGAGGAAAACCCAAAGTCATCGCCATTGATGATCATCCACCGAGGACTAGTCAAATGCTGAATCCGATGCCTATTTTTATTCAATAGGATATTCATAGAGCGCTCCGAATGCCTCAACCAATAATGCTCAACGAATCAATACTTAACTAACAGTCGATTTGATTTGTTCTTGCGGAAGCGGAGCCATTGCAACTAGTTCTCCTTGTTGAGTGAGCTTAAACTGCTGACCACGCCACTCAATTCGGTTGCTAATGAAGCCATAACACCATAATGCAAAGCTAATCACATCGCGTAATGGCACTAACCAGAGCCACTGCCGAGCGACTGGATCACGCAGGCTTTTTACCCCAATTAACCATGCCATGAGCAATCGACTGCTCCACGTAGACCCTAGAACGATCCAGCCTATGAGCGATCCGCTCGTTAGCAGCAAAAATAGCAGACTAGTGACGGTGCCATAGGTGATGATTAAGCCCGCATAGCCCCAAGGGCGTGAAACTCGGATGCCCATCATCCAACGGCTTTGGCGATGCAAAAAATCCTTCATGGTGCTCTGGGTTAGCACGTGGTTAATGATGTGGTGTGAAAGCACTACTTCATAGCCAGCCTGGGCGGGCAAGTAACCCAATAGAAAGTCATCGGCTAAATAGTCGGAGATTGCGGCAAATCCACCAATAGCATTCAATGCGGACTTACGGATCAAAATGGTTTGCCCCATCGCGAATTGAATCCCTTCCAATTTTGTGCTAACCAATACACCTGGTAGAAAGTCAGTCGAGGTACTTAAGGCTTCAAAGTGGGTAAGCCAGCCTTTTGTGAGGGAACGGTAGAGGCAGGTTACGACCCCAACGCTGGGATTCTTAAGCGGCTGAATAATCTTTTGTAAATAGTCAGATTCGACACGAACATCGCTATCTGCCAGCAGCAAAATATCATATTTAGCCTTTATCATTGCGCTAGCGAGATTGCTGACTTTTCGATTGGTGCCCAAAGGATAGCCACTAGTCACGACCTGAATATCAACGGCAGGAAAATCCTGCATAATCTCCCGCACAATTTCTAGACTGGGATCATTGGCATCTTGTACACCAAAGATGATCTGGTAAGTTTGATAGTGTTGCTGACAAAAAGAGGCAAGGTTACTGTAAGTGGTGCTGTCGTAGCCACAAATGGGTTTAAGAATACTGATTGGCGGGTGAAAGTCTACATCAAAGAGATCTGACTTTGAGAAGAAAGTGATGGCGGCAAACATGGCATAGCTATAGTAGGCAATTGCCAACAGGGATAGGACAAAAAAGAGAAACTCAAGAAGATGCTCAGTCGTGTTCCATAAAGCCGGAGTCGCAATAAATACTGTCTGTAATAGCGGTAGATCAATCATAGTCAACAGTGATGAGGAGCTTAGAAGATGACTTAGCATTGTCGAGAAATCAAGCCGATAGGTTGGTTAGGTTAACTAAGTCGTTCAGCTAAAAGAAATGAATCCTATACCAACCGCAATTAAGCTAGCACCGATTAAACGCTCAGAGTTGACTTTCTCCTTTAAGAAAAATCGAGTCCCTAGAATGCTGGCAGGATAAGTGAATGCAGTGATGGGCATTACCAGGCTAAAATCTGCCCAACTCAACAGTGTGATGAACATAAAGAAGGCAATTGCCATACAAAGAATGCCTAACCCAATGTAAGAATTCAACAATACTCGACGAGCTATCCGAAGCAGCGATCGCAAGTGTAAGGTAGACACTTCACCCACCTGCTTCATACCAGTGGACAGCAACAGATCTCCAGCCGAATTTACTAAAACCATGAGAGTGCCTACTATCCACCATCTTGAGAAAGCAAAAGAAAGCCCCAAGGAAAATGACAGAAAAAGTGAGGGTGGGAAAAATACGAGTACGGGAAAATCCTTGCGTTTCGTAGGCTGAGTTCGCGATCGATTCAATTTCTCTTCACTCAGCCCCACCAGCAAAACACCACTGGTAATGATTGCCGTTCCCACCCACCGAGTTGCAGAAACCGTTTCATTCAACACAGACCAGGCAAATACCGCTGATAGCAGATAGCTAGATGCCGTCATTGGTAAAACGTAGCTGAGGTCAAACCGTGAAATAGCTGCGAGATAAAGTAGTAACGCAGCAGTCAGAAAAAAGATTCCTAGAAGAATCCAGGGATTCGTGAATATTTGCCAGCCCAGCAGCAGTAGAGTAGCAGGATTCAGCCTGTCAATTGCGCCAACCTGCCGCATTCCGCGACTCAACCAACCATCTCCCACCACTTGAAATATTACTAGAAGTGCAAGAACGCCAAATTTATTCACAGGTTGACCTGCACTCAGCGATATAGAAGGAGTATGCCCTAGACCTGTTAACCATGCAGCGCTGCCCAAGTCTTTGTGCCAACAACACCATCTGCCTTTAGCGGCTTAGACTGCTGAAATTGGATCACGGCTGTTTGGGTCTGCTTTCCAAAAACTCCATCCGCCGTACCTTGATAAACTCCAGCGGCTTTGAGTAAGGTCTGAAGTTCTTTCACTGCCTGACCTTTACTTCCTATCTTTAGAACTGGCACTTTAGTCAGAGGTTGCTTAACCCCAGACATGGTAGGAGCAGACTTAGCTGGAGACGCAACTGAAGCTTTGGGAGGAGCTGCGAGCGCAGATTGAATACTGCCTACGCTCAGAAGTGCGATTGAAGTAAAACCAACAGTCGTAAAGGCTAGAAAACTTGATTTAGAAATTTTGATCATCATAGTTGAAAACTCCGATTTTAGTTGAATGATGGATGGTTACCAGGCGAATCAAAAACGAGTTTGTGCAACTAAGCATTACACTTCAACGGGCTGCTTAACCTGTGTATGAGCAGATACCTGAGTGCGACGTTCCTTCAAATAGGAGAAGAATTCTTTTCCCTCTCGCAAACGACGCACAAGCATCTGGCGTTCCCTCAACATTTCGCGAACAATGGGCAAAATTACTTTCGGACGAAAGTAGAAGCGACGGTACATCTGCTCGACCGCATCCTCAATCTCAGCACTGGATAAATCGGGATACTGTAGCGTTGAGGTTTGAATACCCGAATGACCGACTAAAGAATGATTGGCAAACCAGGCGTTTGCCTGGGCTTGTGCGTATAATTCTGTACCAGGATAAGGGGCTGCGATCGACACTTGAATCGTGTGGGGGCTGATCTCGCAGGCAAAGCGGATCGTTTCTTCAATGGTTTCGTGGGTTTCAATGGGTAGACCAATGATAAATGTGCCATGAACTGTAATCCCCAAATCATGACAATCACGCATAAATCGACGGGCAACATCCAATTGAATGCCCTTTCGGATCGTGTTGAGAATTTGCTGATTGCCGGATTCAAATCCTACTAACAGCAGACGTAGACCATTATCTCGAAGCTGTTTGAGCGTATCGTAGTCTAAATTAGCACGAGCATTGCAACTCCAGGTCAGCTTCAGTCGCTTCATGTGTTTACTAATGGCGATCGCCCGTTGCTTATCGATGGTAAACGTATCATCATCAAACATATATTCACGAACGCGATCGCCAAACAGAGCCTTCGCCTCTTCCATTTCCCGTCCCACCACAGCCGGACTTTTAGTGCGGTACTGATGTCCTCCAATCGTTTGGGGCCAGAGACAAAAGCTACACTTTGCCGGACAGCCGCGCCCTGTATAGAACGAGACGTAAGGATGCTGTAAATAGCCAATAAAGTATTTAGTGATGTCCAGGTCATGAGCATAAACAGGCAACACACTGGGCATGGCATCCCAGTCATGAATTACCTCTCGATCTTCTGTGTGGTGTAAGTTTCCGAATCTATCCCGATAGCTTAAGCCCTTAATATGTTCCCAAGATTTACCCTCTGCTAGTTCCTTGCAGGTGTAGTCAAACTCATGACGGCAGACAAAATCAATGATTGGATGATCACGCAGGGTTTGTTCTGGTAAAACGGCTACATGAGCACCGATTAAACCAACTTGGGTATTGGGATTTTGTACCTTAATCGCCTCTGCACACTTAATATCATTTGCCAGGGATGGGGTGCTGGTGTGCAGAATTACCAGTTCATAGTCTCTGGCGATATTCAGCACATCCTTGACCGTCTGCCCGTGCGGTGGCGCATCCACCAACTGGCTGCCTGAAACCAGAGCAGCGGGTTGGGCTAACCAGGTAGGATACCAGAAGGATTTAATTTCTCGCTTTGCCTGGTATCGTGCCCCTGCCCCTCCATCAAATCCATCAAAAGAGGGCGGACCTAAAAACAATGTTTTTTTCACACTATCTCTCCTATTATCAAACCGATTCAGTGCTGAGAAGAGAGCGTCTAGGAAGACCCTATTTCATGCGTTCTCTCCATTCATGTCACAGGTTGGATTACACATTCCGATTACGGGGTTATACCCGTCACCTGTGACACCAGCATTAATACCTGATGACGATCGAGCTTGGCTTTGCCAGTTGACAGAGCATCAAGAGTCCCATACGCCAGGGTCAATGGAATTTGGCAAAAATCGAGCGCCGGACCCGGTGGAAGTGCTGTGACATAAGCCTTTGCCAGCAACAGATTACGATAGGCATAGCCTCGCATCTGCTCCTCACTCCAGTCATCTGGAAAGAAATCAACTCCCCGCGCCCCGTCTTCATCCTGATTACGCAGAATATTCACAGCTTGTAGACCTCGACCAAAGCCAACCGCATGAACACGATTTGTTTGCGTTCCGTCATACCACGCCCATAAGTCAGAGAGCAACAGTCCTACGGTGCCTGCGACTCCAAAGGTGTAGCAATCTAGATCAGATTCAGTATGAATATTCCAGTTTTGACCTGCCCAACCAGCCATCCGATTTGCCATTGCAGCGGTTGCATCCCAAATTCGAGGCGCAACGGAGGAAGGTGCCAGCATCGCCCATTCTCTAACTCGGAGCGATACCGCTGCTAAAACGTGTTGATAAGGTTTTGAGCAAGTCAAAAACCGATCAACCGTCAGTTCATTCCCTGCCGATTGTAAGTCAAAGCTAATTGCCGCTAATAATTTAGCTTTAGTCTGATTGTTCAACTCTGGATGATCTTCAATCTCATCCAGGGCACGCATACAGAGATAAGCGGATGCAACCGCTTCTTGTAAGCCAGATGGTAAACGGCTAATCGGAATATAAAAAGTCCGGCTAGTCTCTTCTAAAATCTCCAATGCGTGTCTACAGGAATTCATTGATTGCCTTCTTAAAGATTTTCATCACTCATCAATAGTCTTCAAAACCCAGGCGAGAGATAACCATAGAAGGAAAAGGTCAAGAACTCGGAAAGATGTTGCTGAGTCTGAATCTTTCCCAGTTCTTGACGATTGCTGGCTAGAATGAAATTCGCAAGTTTAGATTCAGAGGATGTTGCACGGTAGAGCGTTATGAGAATCCTACTCGTTGAAGATGATGACCGGATCTCTATGCCGTTGGCTGAAGACCTGCGCTATCAAAATCATGCCGTAGACATTGCTGGCGACGGCATGGAGGGATGGGAGTGCGCTCAGGCAGTGCCCTACGATTTAATTCTCTTGGACTTGATGCTGCCCCGTTTGAATGGGATTGAGCTATGTAAACGACTACGCAGTATTGGCTGCAAAGCCTTCATTTTGATGCTGACTGCACGCGATACGACCAGCGATAAGATTATTGGGCTGGATGCTGGGGCAGATGACTACCTGGTTAAACCCTTTGAAATTGACGAACTAGCTGCTCGTATTCGTGCCTTATCCCGTAGACCTCAAGATTTTCAGCAACCCATTCTCACGCATGGTTCACTTCAGCTTGATCCTAGCACCTGCACAGTGACCTATGCCAGGGAACCAGTTGCTCTAACCTCAAAGGAATATATGATTCTGGAGTGTTTCATGCGAAATCCAACTCAAGTGTTAACCCGTTCAGCTCTGTTGGATAAGTTATGGGAGTTTGACCAGGTCTCTGGGGAACAGACCGTCAAAACCCACATCACGAATTTGCGCCGTAAGCTCAAGGAAGTAGGTAGCCCAAATGATTTGATTGAAACTGTGTACGGCATAGGATACCGTCTTCATAGCCTCTAGAAAACCTTTAAGAACATCCTTTTCACCTGTGTTTCAGAAAATTCGCTATCAGCTACTCCTCTCTTATCTAGCCGTTCTTGCAGGAATTTTGATGGTGTTTGCGATCGCTGTCCGCCTAGCTTTCGCTCATAGTTTAGATTCTCAACAACGAGAGGAACTAACAATTTTGGCAAAATCTGCGGCTGCCACTGCTGAATTTGATCATGGTCGCCTTTCAGTCGGAGACGAGTTTTCTACAAATAACTTAACTTCTCGGGATGAAGCGCTGCAATGGTTTGACCTCAATGGGAGAATGATTGCTCAACAGGGTGAGGATTTTGTGACACTACCACTGATTAGGGGTCAGGCGATTCAAATTCAGAATAGTCAGGAAAGGATTCTAGCCGTCACGCTACCCATTATTAGTAGCGATAATCATCAACTTATTGGATATGTAAGAGCGAGTGAATCACTAGATTCTGTAGAAAAAACTATCCAGAAATTGGATTGGGGGTTGGGAAGCGGCATTCTAGTTGCGTTGGCATTGAGCGGAATTGGAGGGCTTTGGCTAACCCGGCAGGCAATAAAACCCGCTGAAGCAAGTTTTCAACGGTTGAAGCAATTCACAGCAGATGCTTCTCATGAACTTCGTAGTCCCCTTACCGCGATCAAGAGTAATGCAGCCGTAGCTTTGAAGTATCCGGCGGGAATACGTCCCTCAGACCAAGAGAAGTTTCAGGCAATTGCCAGTGCTACAAACCAAATGATTTGCCTCACTGAAGACCTGTTACTGCTGGCGCGGACCGACCAGGTTGCTAATTTCAAACCCAAAATGGTGAATTTAGCCGATGTGCTGAATCATCTCGTTGTACTCTACCAGCCTCAAGCCAATGCGAAGCAAATTCAGTTGTTTGCTCAACTTACGAATGATTTAGAAGTCTTGGGAGATGCAGCGCAACTCAACCGGGTATTTTCTAATTTAATCGAAAATGCACTTCGGTATACCCCTGACAAAGGCAATGTCAAAATTCAAACTCATAACAGTAATCATCAGGTACGGGTCAGTGTGCAAGATACTGGAGTTGGCATCGCTCCTGAACATTTAGAGCGGGTGTTTGATCGATTCTGGCAGGCAGAGCAATCGCGCTCTCATAAAGCAGGGGGATCGGGGCTGGGCTTGGCGATCGCACAAGCGATCGTGCAACAGCATGGCGGTTCCATTACCGTCACCAGCGAGTTAGGAAAAGGAAGTTGCTTTATCATTCAACTTCCTACGAAAACAAGTCTAAGAAATACCTGAAATGCTGCAATTTTGAGTCCTTAAGGACATCACTTAGCTCAAGCGATGTCTTCTTTTTTTGGTTCGGATCGAGATAAACAGAACAATTGCCAACAGAATCAAGGTAATAACTGAAGCGTAGCCCCTTGACAAATTTAGACCGCCATTAGCAATTGGCTTGGTAAGAAAATCACCAAAGGTGGCTCCAAAGGGGCGAGTGAATATGAACGCCACCCAAAACAAAAGAATATCATTCAAATTTGTCAGGTAATGAAGGGCTATAACAATTCCAATAACAGCGGCTGTAATTAAGGCTCCTTGCACATAACTTAACCCCATATTGCTCGTCAAAAAATCACCGAAAGCTGTCCCCAAGCTATTGGAGAACACAATTGCAGTCCAATACATTGTCTCTGCATCTTTCCGGACAATGGGGTAAAAACTCAGATCTCGATCTCGGTAGTACCAAATTGCAAGGGTAGTTAGAAGTCCAGTCACAAGGATAAGTGAGCCTGCCATGTAGCCCAGTCCAAGTGATCGATCCATCAAGTCTGAGACTTCGGTTCCGGCTGTGGTTGTAGCAACGATCGCTGTCCAATACAAGGCAGGATTGTATCTGTTTCTTCTAATCTGAGCAAACAAGATGATTACTAAGAGGGTAATTGTTACAGCAAACGCTGCATAATATCCTAATCCTAGCGACATTGAGATAAAATCACCTGCCGTCTCGCCAAGTGTAGTGGCAAGAATCTTCATGATCCAGAAAAAAATTGTAACCTGTGCGACCTTATTCATTCTCTTCTCGTTGAGATAGATAATTTATCATTCCAGCCATTCTGACCCTCAGCAAACAGAGATTACTATTCATTAATCTTGAGAGCTGGTCAACCAAATCACACCAGAACCAGTGGATTTAATGTCCAATCTCGTCTGAGCGTCTTCTACGACGATGCCTGCTCTGTAACCACAAGGTAGTACCAGTAACTAGCAAGGTCAGCAAGCCTAAAGCATTCAAAAAAGATAGACGAATTCTAGGTTGAAGGCACCGAAATGCCCCTTGTGAAGCGCCAGCAACCATCCAAAGGTATCTCCTTTACCAGCTAGATCTACAAACTGGTAAAGACACCCTGTAATCAGTGTTAGAAGCAGAGGGATTGCCATCAATGGAGCAAGGGCACGGTGAAGGCGACGGAGGCGGACATTAGAAGCAGTCATTTGTGTCTCCTTATGGAGAAAATTTGTCGTCAATTCCTTGCTAATCGTTCTGCCAAATCAAACCAATGGAAACGCAAATTAGAAAGCGAGATTGTTGAGTGTCATTATCTCAATCAATCCCGCTGACGAAACGAAAGGTTTGTGGAGGCTAACTAATCAGCATGACACTTTGTGATGAAATTAGAATGAAATTTTTGACGTTGATGTATCAACCTCTGATCAACCATCATCATTGGTTTCACCATCACCATCGCCATTGGATTGAGTTACCTGAATGCTGCTGCGGGGACGAGTACTTTCATTCTGCTCACTGCCTTCTCTGTCAGTATAGAGAACCTTTCCATTGCCAGCATCCACCTTCACTTCCTGCTGACCAATGACAACGGCATAAACCAGGTTGCCGTCCTCATTTTCCAGCTTTACACTGCTCGCTTTACCACCTGCAACTTGTTCAGCAGATTGTTGAGCCTGTTGAGGGGTAATTTTGGCAAGTGGTTGAAGTTTGGCAGATTCTTGTTGATCTTTTACATCATCGTTTGTCTCTCCATCGCCATCACTAGCTTCAGAAACTTGATTACGAACAGTAGCTTTAGCCATCAACTGAGAAGGTTGAACTGATTGGGAAGCTTCAACCGCATCATTCACCTCTCCATCTCCGTCACTCGCCTCAGCCATTTTCATGCCACTATGCTGAGACATGACCGCAACCTGCTGGGGTTGTGATTGAGCCGCAGAGACAATTTTAGCGAGCCCGCCCAAACCGACGATACCAATAGCAGCAGCAACAAGAGCAGTCTTTGTTGAGTTTCTCATTGTGGGAAATTCCTCGAATCTAAGTTTGCTATTTCACTGTAAGCAAGGAAGGTCAAGAAGTTGGAAAGATGAACTGGCTTTGCAAAATGGATTCGCCTCATCGAGAATAATCTGTCTAACTTTAAAAAAGCCTTCAGTAACATAGAGAAACTGAGGGCTTACCTGGTTTGAGGAGTAAAAAGTGACCTATCTTTTATTCACGACAAAAACATACTTGATAAATATCAAGAACTCGGAAAGATGCAGCTTTAAACAATGATTGTCATCTTTACAGATTCTGGATAATGTGATGGTATAGTTCAAACTGAAGAAATTCTGATGTTTCCCTCATGCAAAATAGGGATCAAGGGTTTTCACCTGATCAAATCCTCAAATTTTGCTTCAAGGGAAAAGCTGATTCAGCTAAATTGGTTTCATCGCTGCAAAATTACATCTTCAAATGAACCGTTTGACTAATTTCTGGATTCGTCATATTCATCCCCGCCTCGCTTCATTAATAGCTAGTATTGGGACTGTGGGGCTACTTATATGCTTACTGACTTTGTTAGGAGTAAGCTGGCTCAGCCAAGAAGTATGGGAGAAAGAGGCATTTAGTTTTGATAAAACACTGCTGCTTTGGCTGCATCAGTGGTCTAATCCAGCTTTAGATTGGCTTATGCTCAACATCACTCGTCTCGGTAATCCAGCAACAGTAATTGGTATCGTTGCTGGCAGCTTTGTCTGGTTGGGGTGGAAGCGGCGTTTTGCGGAGTTGAGGATGTTCGCGATCGCCTGCATGGGTGCAATCATTCTCAACCAAGGGATGAAATTATTCTTTGCTAAATCTCGTCCTGAACTCTGGACACGGCTCATCTCAGAAAAATCCTTTAGCTTCCCCAGTGGTCATGCATTAGGGTCGCTCGTTTTGTATGGATTTTTGGCATTCATTTTGGCAGCTACATTTCCCAGGAATTCCCGCTTTATTTACGCGATCGCAGTTGTTTTAATTGCAGCGATTGGACTCAGCCGCTTATATCTAGGCGTTCACTGGCCCAGCGACGTATTGGCAGGTTATGGAGTTGGATTTTTATGGCTGATGACCTGCATCACGATGCTCAAACTCCAAACACAAATGAAAAGTACAGAGCCTGCCAACCACTGATAGGGTTCCATTTCTGCCGTAACTGCGCTCACCCACACTACAATCTATGCTTAACTTTCTGAGTGAATAGACAATCAACAGTGTTCTAAGCACCGTACACAATTCAATAGGACTTACTGTCCAAATTGAACTGAGATTGCTTCTAGTAAGCTAGCCAACGTGATTGGCTTCTTCAAATAGCAATCTGCTCCAAGTGCTAAACCGTAAGTAATATCGCTTTCACAGATACTTGCACTAAGGAAAATGAAAGGGATATTTGCTGTAGCAGGGTCTTGTCGCACTTTTTTGAGAACCTCAAATCCATTCAGTCGAGGCATATTTATATCACACAAAATTATCTCTGGAAGAAGCTGCTTTATCATTTCTATTCCAGATTCTCCATCTTCAGCACCGATCGCATTAAATCCCTGATGATTTAGGGATATGAGTGTGCTTTTTCGCATAAATTCATCATCCTCAATAACTAGGACAGTAATTCCTTGTCTCATAAATCAATCTCTAGCTTCTAATATCTAAAATGACAAACCGAAATGAAACTAGTATGAAAAAAGTTAAAGTAGGAGCATCTAATTTGAGTAAAAATAGGAACAAATTGAAATTCTAATAGAATTTATTTAAAGGATAGTCAGACTTCAAATTCCGAAGAATGGGCAAATTCTCTAACATCTAGCGGATTTCATCTCAATTTCATATCTACCCGCTAATGTGAAAGTAGACTGCTACCTTTACGGCGAAGTTAATCGCTGCCAAAGAATAAGCTTAAGAAGCTCGCAAGCTACAATCAGTGCCTGATGGAGATTTTTGAATTAGATGAATAAACAGACTCGTTTTCGTCAATTGCATCGTGTCCTTGCTCCAATCATGATCTTGCCTGTTATCAACAGTCTTGTAACAGGTTCGCTTTATCAGATTGCTGATTTAACAGGCAAGGGTGAAGAGTTCAAGTGGCTATTAGAGATGCATGTAGGTCATCTCGGAATAATTAACTTAGAAAGCATTTATGTATTCCTCAATGCAGCAGGGATTTTAACCCTAGCAGTTACAGGAATCAGTATGTGGCTCTGGTCTCGTCGTCGTTCAATTAAACGCGCAGATCAAAGCTAAATCTAATTAGATTTTGCAGTTCTTAGCCATTCTCCAAAATCTATTTTAGAGAATGGCTTTAGTCTATTTGGAAACATGAGTTAAAACAAAAACCGCACCCCTGTTACAAAAGTAAGGTTGTCAACATTTTCCCCACCTTGCCGTGCAAAGTCAGCAGTACGACCTAGTAAGCGGGTCCATGAGACACCAATATAGGGTGCGAATCCACGAGTAATCTCGTAACGCAATCGTAGTCCCAAGTCGATGTCATTCAAACCTGAGCCAATACCAAAATCTCGAACTTGCTGGGCTGCGACATTCACCTCAAAAGTTGGCTGTAACACTAGCCGTTGAGTAAGCCGCCAATTATAGAGAGTAGAAAAACGTGCCGAAACATCACCATCCTCGCTAATAAATAGCGCAGCATCAACATCAAACAGGTAGGGAGCTATGCCTTGAATCCCAATGACTCCAAAGGCTCGACCGCGATTAGAATTTGAACCAAAGAGTTGGTCGTACCGCACCCCAACTTGAAAGTCAAAGAAAGACGAAATCAGCCGACCGTATAGAACCTGTAGTTCAGCACTCCCACTACCATCTCTAAATCGAGCATCTCCTCGGGTTTTCAGCCAGAGCCGATTGTAATCTCCACCAATCCATCCTAATCCTTCCCAATTGAATGCTCCGCCATTACTACTGCGATATTCAAACTGGTCAAACAGCACAAACCAATAGGTTTGGCTATCCTCAACGGGCGAGGGCCAATCTTTTTTATCGATTGTACTTTGTGTCTGCTCTAACCTTCCTGAAATTTCAAACCCCGATCCAAGTTTTGAAGCTTGGCTTTGTAGGGCTGAGAATGGTAAATCGTTCTTGTAAAAACCATTTGAGGCATGATTGACAGATGTAAAAATTTTGGAATCTTTTCCAACGAGTTGACTCTGATCGATTGGGTCACTTGCAAGCAATTCTGTGCTCAATTCACTAGTGGTAGCTTTAATTGACAAATATGCGTCATGCTCATCTTCCAATTCGATTGGTGGCATCAACCATTCCTGTTCACTGATAATGAGAGTGAGAGTACCGAGGTCATCACTAAGCGTGTTTGGAAACCTTGCTGGGTTAATGCTTTCTACTTGTGATAAGTCATCTAGTTTAGGTCTATATTTGTGAGGTGAGATTGTCCAATCTACTATTTTTAGCTGTTCTTCCTCGCCTAATATCACACCTTTTTCCTCTGCATATAGCTCCGATGCATAACCAATCAGACTAGCAATGCTAACCACTCCCACCAGTGCAAAGCAATAACTCTGGTGCCCAATTTTCATGATTTTCCCCCAATTGCGCGATCGCTGACTGCTACTCTACGGAACATTCCCATTTCCATGTGAAACAACAGATGGCAATGAAACGCCCATTCACCTGGCGCATCCACACTTATATTTAGGGATAAGCGCTCCGCTGGTTTGACATTAATGGTGTGCTTACGGGGGTTATATGTATCATTGCCGTTGTCCAGTTCCATCCACATTCCATGTAGATGGATTGGATGTTCCATCATGGTGTCATTCACGAGTGTTAGGCGCAGTCGTTCACCCATCCGCAAAGGAATTGGCTCTTTAGCTTGAGAATATTTCTTTCCATCAAATGACCACATATAGCGATCCATATTGCCCGTCAGATGTAGCTCAATCTCTCGTTCTGGTTTGCGCTGGTCATCACGGAGCGACAGACTCCGTAAATCGGTGTAAACTAGTACACGAGTCCCTGTATTCTCAAGACCAATGCCTGGTTCATTCAGTCGGCTACGGGTCATCATAGGAACACTCGAATTGCCAGGTCCGTGAGTATCAGGTCCATGAGGAACAGCAGCCATGTTTGGCATTGTGTTACTACCGGAATTCAGGTTCATCCCAGGCATATCAGAGGACTTAGTGCCGCCACCATCCATGTTCATGTCGGGCATATTGTGATCCATACTCGGCATCGTTTGAGGCTTGCCACCACCATTCATGTTCATTCCGGGCATATTGTGGGATGGGGTGCTACCATCCGGCTTCATATTTGGCATATTTTTCATATCTGGCATTGTTGGAGGCTTGCTTCCGCCAGAATCCATATTCATTCCGGGCATATTTTGATCCATGCCCATATCTGCCATAGTCCGTACAGGGGGTTTCCGACGTTCGGGAATGGGAGCGGTCATTCCCTGTCGGGGTGCTAGTGTGCCACGGGCATACCCATCGCGAGCCATTGTTTCTGCAAAAATGGCGTAAGCATTTTCCTCGGTGGGCTGTACGATGACATCATAGGTTTCAGCGATCGCAATCCGAAATTCATCCACTGTCACAGGCTGCACATTTTGTCCATCGGCTTGAACAACGGTCATCTTGAGTCCGGGAATGCGAATATCAAAGTAGGTCATAGCGGCTGCATTGATGAACCGCAGCCGTACTCGTTCTCCCGGCTGAAATAATCCAGTCCAATTCCCATCCGGTGCCACCCCGTTCATCAGATAGGTATACGTTCCACCCGTAATATCAGCAATGTCTGTTGGCTGCATTCGCATCCGGCTCCACTCCGAATTACGAAAGACATCAAATCCCGTAAGCTGCTGGTAGTTGTAATAGCTACCCATTTTCTTTAAATTCGCCAGTGCTTTATTGGGATTCTCAAACATCCAATCAGAAAGCACTACAACATACTCGCGATCGTAGGTAATTGGGTCGGGTTGAGCAGGATCAATAATCAACGGACCATAAAGTCCCAGTTGCTCTTGTGCTCCACTGTGACTGTGATACCAATAAGTACCACTCTGATTCACTAGAAAGCGGTAGGTGAAAGTTTCTCCAGGCTTAATCCCTGCAAAGCTAACCCCAGGAACACCATCCATATTGGCAGGAAGCAAAATGCCATGCCAGTGAATGGAGCTAACTTCCTTTAGACGATTGGTGACTCGAATGGAAACATCCTGCCCCTCGCGCAGACGAATTAGAGGTCCGGGTATAGAGTCGTTAACAGTCACAGGACGGGCACCACGCCCAGCAACTTTGAGGGTTGACTCGTCAATTTCCAGATTAATAATATCGGGATACTGTTGCCCTTGTTTGGGCTGGCTGTTATTTAGTGCCTCTCGTGCGTAAGCAGGTAAAAAACTATCTAACCCAATTGTTAAGCCAACTCCAGCACTGAATCGCAGGAAGCTACGCCTAGTTAATGCATTGATTCTACGATACATCTTTTGATTTTTCCTCGATCCAAATTATCCTAAATTGACTCGACGCAACAGCATTGCGTTAATTGACACAACTACAGTAGAAACGCTCATGAAAATCGCACCCACAGCAGGTGAGAGCAAAATTCCAAAGGGTGCAGCAACTCCAGCCGCCAACGGAATACCAACGACGTTGTAACCTGTTGCCCAAAAAAGGTTTTGGGTCATCTTGTTGTAGGTTGCTTTTGCAAGTTTGAGCGCATAGGTTGCATCCAATGGATTGCTTTTGACTAGCACCAAATCGGCTGACTCGATCGCCACATTGGTTCCCGCCCCGATCGCAATCCCCAAATCGGATTCGGTCAACGCGGGAGCATCATTGATACCATCTCCCACAAAGGCGGTCGGTTTCTCCTGCTTCAACCGACGAATGATTGAGGCTTTGTCTTGGGGCAAAACACGGGCGTAATAGCGATCGATCCCCAAATCATCAGCAACAGTCTTAGCAACCGCTTCCGCATCTCCCGTAATCATCACCACCTCAACATTCATCTCCCGCAATTTCTCAACCGCCTCTCGTGCCTGTTCTCGCACCTGATCCGCTAGTCCGAATACCGCTAATACTTGACGCTCATTCATCAGGACGATCGCACTTTCACCACGAGATTCAGCCTGCTCCAAACCGTGTTGCAATGCTTCAGGAAACTGCACCTTGAGTTCTTTTGCCCACTCTGGTCGTCCAACTCGATAACGTTGACTGTTGACCTGCCCTTCCACACCACTTCCCGGAATTGCTTGGAAATCGGTTGCTTTTGTCAGTTGTAAGGAACGGTGATCAGCTTCTTTAACCATCGCTTGAGCCAGAGGATGTTCAGAAAGGGCTTCTAGGGCAGCCGCGATCGCCAGTGCCTCTGTTTCCTCAATACCATCCGCATAAATCCGCTGTACGCCAAATTGCCCTTCGGTCAAGGTTCCGGTTTTATCAAAGGCGATCGCTTGAATGTTTCTGGCTCGTTCAAACGCCTCTCGACTCCGGACTAAGATGCCGTGTTTCGCAGACATGGCAGTGGCGTTGACAATCACCAAAGGAATCGCTAAGCCCAAAGCATGAGGACAAGTAATCACCAGCACGGTCACTGCCCGATTAATCGCAAATGCCAAATCCGGTCCAACCGCTTGCCAAACAATGAAGGTAAGAGAGCCGACCGCGATCGCAATCATTGTTAACCAGTAGGCAAGTTGGTCTGCCAATGCTTGATAGCGACTTCTAGAGGATTGCGCTTCTTCCACCAAGCGCATAATCTGGCTAAGAGTGGTTTGGTCGCCTGTACGAGTGACTTTAACCGTCAACGCTCCCTCACCATTGACAGCACCCGCCACGACTTCATCCCCCATTTGCTTGACCACTGGACGAGATTCACCCGTTAGAAAAGCTTCATTCACGCTGGAAGTTCCCTCTGTAACCTCTCCATCGATCGGAACTTGTTCACCGGGACGAATCAGAATCAAATCTTCTTCTTTCAGCCCATTCACGGGCACATCCTCGGTTCGCCCGTTGACAAATTTGTGTGCCACAGAAGGCACCAAATCTGCCAGATGCTCTAATGCGCGGCTGGCTCCCTGCACCGATGCCATCTCAATCCAGTGCCCCAGCAACATGACAACTACCAGTGTTGCCAATTCCCAGTAAAAGGGTTCCCCTTTTAGCCCCAGAGAAACTGCCACACTATAAACAAACGCAACTGTGATTGCCAATGCAATCAGCGTCATCATGCCAATTTTGCTATGCAATTCACGCCACGCACCCCGTAGGAAGACCCAACCACCATAGAAGTAAATTACTGTTGCCAAAACTGGAGCAACCCACTCAGAACCCGGAAATTGAATCGTCTGATAGCCAAACCACTCTTGAAAGTGCGACGAGTAGTAGAGGACTGGCAGTGTCAGTAGCAAGCAGATAAAAAAACGTCGTTTGAAAATCTCTGGACTATGCCCTGCGTGTTTATCATGTCCAGAATGTCCGACATGGGTTGCATTATCAAGCTGCGCTGCATGATCAGCATGTCTGATGTGCGATCCAGGACTGGTGGAGTTTTCTGGGTCAGGATGCTCATAATGGTGATGCCGCATTGCTCAAATTTCCATTGAAGTGGACTTCGACCGCCATGCGGGTAGTTTGGCACACAGTTATGAAATCAAGATGAAATTTTGAGGCAATTACACATCTTTATAAGCATTCCGATACATCAATCAAAGTAAATACTGCTAGACAATACTTGCTATTCCTTGCTGGCTCTAGATTTAATTTGAAAAGTTATTTTAATTAACAATTAAAAGTCATTCATAAACTGAATTTTCATCAAGTTTTCATTTGCGTCTGACACGATAGTAAATATCAGATTAAAACTGATTAAATCTGAGAGTTTCATTCGGGAGAACCATCATGAAAAAGCTGATTTATACAGCTTCCTTTGCGCTGGCATTTTTTGCAGCTACTCCTGTCAATTTAGTAATGGCAAATCCTGCCATCGCCGATACCTGCCAGCAAGCAATCCGACCAGCAACGACTGGTGGAGCGATTCGAGAACAGTTAGAAGCGGCTGCAAAATGTAAGAATCAGTCATCCATCAATTCTCAAGCCACCAGCCAACAGTCAACACCAGTGACTAGAGCAAAGATAATCAACAATCCAGAACAGGTTCGCTCAAGCAGCAATCCTCCTACCCCAGATACCTGCTCATTATTCCGGGCAACAGGAACAACCGGAGGTTCTGTGCGAGAAGCTCTGGAAGCAATGGCTAAGTGCAGATCAGGGCGTTAACGCCCCACAAGAATGACTCATCAATCGATCCAAGGAGAACCGCCATGAAACGCTGCATCTATACCACTGCATTGTCTCTCGCATTTCTTGCAACAATTCCAATTGCTCAAGCAAGCGCAAACTCTGTAGAAACCTCAGGAGGGGCAGTTAGAACGCATCTAGAAGCTCAATCCAAACCAAAAAATCCATCATCTCCTGAAACACCAGTTCCAGCAAAACCATCTACCGATGAGGCACTTAATGAAAGGAACACCAAGTTAGAAAAAACCGATCAAGCAGAAAAGCCAAATTCAAAGTTGGATGATGCTTATCCGGCTTACTGCGAATCGCTGCTATCCTGGGTTAAACCCGGAGATTTTGAGTACAACGAAGCTTTGTATAAGTGTAAGTACGGCACCTGAATTTTCACCTGAGATTTTGCTAGTTGGTAAGCTCTTGCACAATAGGTGAAAAACTATCTATCAAACCTTTTTGTGATTTGTGCAAGAAGCTTGCCTCCAATTGAAGTCAATCCTATAAATTAATAAGACAAGGAATAAAATCATAATGTGGTTTGGCGTAATATAAGAGCCATGTGTCTGCAACAACTGTCTGCCACTTCTAAAACTCCTGAGAAGGTCAACCAACCAAAATAATCTCCCAACGCTTTCCAATCACCCCTCTACAGGATTAGATCGTCGTTAGTACCGCAATACAAATTTCATCTTGATTTCATTTTGGAGTGTCAAACTATGAAGTGAGGAGATGGGTAAAGTTTGCATGAAAATTTTGCTGGTGGAAGACGAGCCAGATTTAGGATCTGCCATTCATCGCGTGTTGCATCGGGAACGGTACATCGTGGACTGGGTACAGGATGGCACAGAGGCGTGGAATTATCTCGATCGCCCGCAAGTTGAGTACAAGTTAGCCATCCTGGATTGGATGGTGCCGGGAATCACAGGGATTGAACTCTGTCAGCGGTTGCGATCGCGTAACAATCCCTTGCCCATCCTGATGCTGACCGCTCGCGATCGCATGGAGGATAAAGTCGCCGGACTCGATGCCGGAGCCGATGATTACTTAGTTAAACCGTTTGGCATGGCAGAGTTACTGGCTCGGATTCGCGCCCTCCAACGACGATCACCTCAAATCCAGCCCCCACAATTGCAGATTGGCAATTTAATTCTCGACTATGGCACTCGCACGTTACTCAAGCAAACACCTCACCAAACCAGTCAAACCATTACGCTGACTGCCAAAGAATTTCAGACTCTGGAGTACCTGATGCAACATGCGGGTCAGATTGTCAGCAGTGAACAATTGATGAATCAACTGTGGGAATCGGTCGCAGAACCAACCAGTAACGCGGTTGCCGCCCAAATTCGCCTCCTGCGGCGTAAACTGGCAGAAACAGGGTACGAAGGACTAATCGAAACGGTTCACGGTATGGGCTACCGCTTTAACGTTCCAGATGCATCAAAATAAACTATTCAACCAAACCCGTGGACGACTGGCAGGCTGGTACGCGGCCGTCATGGGTGTGACTTTAAGCTTGAGCGGATTGACAACCTATCAAATGGTTGCTTATTCCCACTGGCACGCGGTGGAACAGGAGTTAGAGTCTGTTTCTGGAACCTTGCACGATAACTTGGAATCAAAGCTGAAACAACCTGGAAAACTTGAACCGAGTGTGGAGGCTGCTTTACCAGGTTTATGTTTAGCGAATCAAAATTGTTCCCAGCAAACAGGCAATGCTGGACGGCACGTTTTAGGAATTGTGCAACAAAACGGCTATTACTTACGCTTTTTAGACCAATCTGGGCAAGCGATCGCCCTGTTGGGGCAATTCCCTGATGAAACTTCGGCAGACATCCAAGAAGGTTGGAAGACCGTGAAAGACAGCGACGGCACCCGTTATCAGCAAATCTCCTTATTGCTCAAAACAGCAGATGGAACCCCGTGGGGATATATGCAAGTGGGGCGATCGCTCAAAGAATATGATGACCATCTCACCACGTTGTGGTGGTTGTTTTTGATTGGGCTGCCAGCAGGTATCGTTTTGGTAGGAGGAACGGGTTGGTGGTTGGCAGGGCTATCCATGAAGCCAATTTATCAATCCTACGAGCGAATGCAGCAATTTACAGCAGATGCTGCCCATGAATTACGCACCCCTGTAGCAGCCATTCGTGCAACCGTAGAAGCGGCACAAGATATACACCCACTCTCTGAAGCGGAAATCCAGGATACGCTAGCGGTCGTTGCCCGCCAAAACAAGCGATTGGCTCAATTAGTTCAAGATTTGCTGTTGCTCTCGCGAATGGATCAACAAACGGATTCGCTCAAGCACTCTGCCTGCTGCTTAAATGACCTTGTAGCTGATCTAGTTGAAGAATTGGTTGTGTTAGAAATTGCAGCACCTATTAAACTAACCCAGAAAATTTGCGTCAACAAGCCTTTGTGGGTGATGGGGGACGAAGCTCAGTTGAGCCGTTTAGTTTCAAACTTGATCACGAATGCGTTGCAATACACACCTGATGGAGGAGAAGTCACCGTTATTTTAGAGCGGGATGATCACCATGCTTTGATTCATGTTCAAGATACAGGAATTGGCATTGCTCCAGCAAATCAAACTCGAATTTTTGATCGATTCTACCGAGTTAACAGCGATCGCTCCCGACACACAGGTGGGAGCGGATTGGGGTTGGCGATTGCCAAGGCGATCGTCAAAACGCATAAAGGTAGCCTTGACGTTCAAAGTGAGTTAGGAAAAGGTAGCACGTTTATCATTCGCCTACCCTTGAAATCAAATGCCAATTCTTGAAAGTCAAACCCTCTGATTATCAATGTTATAAGTCAATTAGAGGCTTTGCTTTGTAGACCTTCAGGTGTAACTGGACTATTCCCAATATGCAGCTAATCCACAGTTAAAGGAGACGCTCGCATAACGACAGCCGAATGACTTCATTACGCGATCGCTCCTCAGCAAACACTTGAGCTTCTCTATGCAGCAGATCCCCTACTGAATCAACTGCAATGGAGCGCTGAAGTTGAGCAGACAGCGATCGTGAGGAAAGTAGTTTGTGGTTCAATAGCCTGATGGCAATTGAAATCCGCCAATGGTGGTATCAATTTGTTGGGCAATCGCCAGTAATTCCATCTCCCGCCAGCGTTTTCCAACAATCTGCATTCCAATTGGTAATTCGTTTTGCGTTTGCCCAATGGGAATCACCACGGTAGGATGCCCACTCAGATTAAAGGGCATGGTGTAAGCTCCGTTTGCCACTCCGTGTGGATAAGCTCTGCTGTCAATCTCGATCGCACTCCAAGCGGGACGATGGGTAAAGGCAGGGGTGGCAGCAACGGGAGTCAGCCAGACATCCCAAGAGTCTAATGCTGCATCCATTTGGGCAATAAAGCGATCGCGCTCGGTCAATGCTTCAAAGTAGCCCTTTAAGCTGGGATTCAGAAACTCAGGCAAATAGCGACTAAAGTTGCCTAACTGCCGTAGTTCAGGATCGCCCTGAGTGGCGGTACGAAAGAGTAAGGTCAGACTGCGACGGATGTTGTAGCGATCTTTGGGTTGGGCGTAGTTGTTGAGGAAGGCTGTCATGCGATTGTAGAGATTCAGCATCATCGACAAATCAAAGTCGGGCGGTAGCCAGCGATCGATCTTGGTTCCTGCTTGTTCTAGCGTGTGTCTCACCGTTTGCATAGCAGCGCAAGTTTCACGACTCACAGGCACTTCTTGCCATTGGTCAATCCAGGCAATCTTGAGATCCGGTAAAGATTTCTCGGACGGCACATCCAGCGGAATCGGCGGTACATCAGGACGACGCGGATCAGCACCTGCAATGAGGGAAAAGCAGAGGCGGATGTCTTCAAGCGATCGCGCTAAACAACCTGTGGTCATCATTTGCTGCAGACAGTGGGGCATTCCCGGTACTTCTGGAATTTGTCCAGCGGTGGAGACGCGATGATCGGTCGGTTTCAAGCCATATACACCACAGAAATGAGCGGGTTGCCGTATCGAACCTCCGAAATCATTACCCAGATCGAGCGGTGAGAGTCCGGCAGCAACGGCAGCGGCACTGCCCCCCGAACTGCCGCCTGCTGTGTAGTCCACATTCCAGGGATTATTCACTTGTGGAAACAGAGAATTGGTACTTTGATAATCACCTGCCAATTCTGCCATGTTGGTTTTGCCGATGATGATTGCTCCTACCGATGGCAACCTCGCAACAGCGGTGGCATCCTGCTGAGGCACGTAGTCTTTGAGGGGAATGTAGCCTGCGGTGGTGCGAAGTCCTGCTGTTTCAAAAATGTCTTTGATGGTGATGGGAACGCCATGCAACGCACCCCAGTTTTCTCCTTTGGCTAACGCTTCATCGGCTTGCTTGGCTTTGACACGAGCGTTGGCTTCGTCAAGAGTGCAGATGGCGTTCAGCTTGGTGTTGTGTTTAGCGATTTGATCCAAGTGAGCATCCAACACTTCAACTGATGAAATGGTGCGATCGCGGAGCATCTGGGCAAGTTCAACAGCAGAGGTAAACACAAGATTATTCATGACCCTCCCACTACTAAGAGTTGCAATCGTCTACCGAACTTAAAATAATCACTGATCTTGTTAAATTTCCTCAAAAAAAGTGATCAGGTTGCCATCTTCATCCACGACACCAAACTCACGAGTCCCCCAGGGCTTCTCCTGCAATGGCGCATTGGGGTGAATGACCCCCTTGAGTTGGTATTCAGCGTACAGCGTGCTGATTCCTGTCACCTTGACACGACATGCGGTGTTTTCAGCAACGTGTTTTTCAGAACATGCCCAAAAGTGAATTTGTACTGCATCTCGCTGAACGATACCGTAGACTGACGGCTCTTCATAAACTTTGGTAAAACCAAACACAGAACAATAGAACTGAATAGTTTTAGTGATATTTAGCGAAGCCAGGATTGGGACAGCTGAACTTAGCGTTGGGTCACTCATTTCACCTCGTATTCTGAATCCAACAGTAAAGTTAATCATACCCGGATAAAGTTAATATAGTTAACTAAATTCGCTTGAATTCATCATGAAAGACCTGAAACAAACCCTTCGCAACGAGTGCTATGGCAGGGATCTTGAACAACGCAAACACTGGTATTCGCCCGCAGCAGAGGCATACTATCAGGTTAGACCTCGCTACCCGCAGGTAATCATCGACCAAGTCGTGAACATCGCGCGACTTTCCACTGACTCGACAGTGCTGGAAGTTGGGTGTGGTCCGGCGATCGCGACCCCTGCATTCGCTGCTCTGGGTTGCAGCATGGTTTGCGTTGAACCGAATCCCGATTTTTATCGTCTGGCGCGGCAAACCTGTGAATCCTACCCAAAAGTGGAACTGCGAAATTGCTTGTTTGAAGAGTGGGAATTAGAACCTGGAAAATTCGATGCAGTATTAGCAGCGAGTTCATTTCATTGGATTTCGCCAGAAGTTGGTTACTCCAAAGCAGCGGCAGCATTGCATCCAGAGGGAGTGCTAATCTTGCTGTGGAATAAGGAACTTCAGCCCTGCCACGAGGTTTATCAGCAGCTAGCAAAGGTCTATCAAACTCATGCACCCACTCTCAACGGTGCTTATGAAGATAGTGCGACACAAGCAGCCATTCTCGACCAGTTGGGACAAATGGCGATCGAGTCTGGTTACTTCAAAAATATGGTATCTGGACAGACGAAGGTAGAAGTAACCTATTCCGTGGATCAATATCTGCTGCTGTTGAATACTTATTCGCCTCATCTGAAACTGGAACCACAGCAGAAGCAGCCATTATTTGAGGGATTACGACAGGTGCTGGAGCAGAATGGTGATACGGTTCAACTATCTTATGTCTCTGCTTTTCACATTGTTCGACCAAAGTAAATCTCTATGGGTCGTCCAACGAAGGAAAATTCATTGACTCGACAAGATGTGATTGCAGCGGCGATCGCCTGCCTTGACCAAGAAGGAGAATCGGCGCTGGGTGTGAATCGAGTAGCACGAGAATTGGGCATCAAACCACCTGCGATTTACAAGCATCTAGAGGGAAACACTGGGCTACGACGAGCCGTAGCTTTAACGATTTGGCGAAATTATTTAACCCAGTGTCGCCAGCAAACCACAGGCATTACGGAGCCGCAAGAATTATTCCGTGTCAGTGCTCGTGCCACTCGCAATTTTGCGCGATCGCATCCCGCCCAATACAGCGTCATGATGCATTACCAGATGCGACCGATTGATCCAGAAGAAGCTGAAATGATTCAAGACTCACTTCACTTATTTCAGAAATTTTTACAATTGTATGAATTAAGCGATGAGGCATTGATCGATGTGATGCGAATGGTTAATGCTGCGACTTATGGTTTTATTATGCGAGAGCAGTCAGAGTTGATGACGCTTGATCGTTCTGCTGATATCAGTTATGAAGTCATGCTGGATGCATTACTGGTGGCGATCGCACATATTCAAAATTCCTACAGTAGTTTTCAGTAGAGTGGACTTGGTCGTGGAATAGGCGGGCCACGGTGTTAGCCAATACGTCAGGTCGTGCCCCTATCCCTGCTCACATTGGGCTGAGAGGAACGTTGATGAAATTGGGGTTAGACGAGCTTGCTACAAATTCTTCCTAATCTAACTTATCGAGAGCGGTGAAGTTGATCAGCCAACAGAGCCTCGGTGATTTGCTCAAAGATTGTCTTAAACTGGTGTTTGGCGCGATCGAACTCTGGCACCTGCCAACTTGGTATAGAAGCGTCATCCAACTGTGTTGCATTTAGGTAAACCGGATAGCGAACTTCAATTTGCAGCGCCTCCACCTGTGGCACTTGTCCATAGTGCTGGGTGATGTAGCCGCCGCTGAACACCTTATTCCGAACGACTTGATAACCATTCGAGCAAAAGGCAGTCTCAACGATCGAAATGAAGCGCTCAGAACACGTACTACCATTCCCGTTGCCCAAGCAAATTTCGTCCTCGATCAACCCAAAGAAACTGTGTAAATCCAATAGATATACCTTGCCAAATTGTTCAATCTGTTCGTTCAGCAGGCGTTGAAGCTCCTGGTGATAGGGACGATAGTATTGCTCAACTCGCTGCTCAATTTCTTCTCTCAAAGGCAAAGTTCGATAAATCGATGTGTTGAATGCAGTCTTTTCAGCAATGACCGATTGCCAAAAATTACCGAAGAGTGGTTCTTGGAGCGATCGATTGAGGTCAACCACATAGCGACTATAGACAGCTTGCAAGACAGTTATACCCAGGTTGGGCAGGAAATCATAGAGCTTGTCGAGATGCCAATCTTGATTCGGTAGATAGTGCTGGCAAGAAGCTTGCAGGTTGTTAGCAATGTCCTTCGGTACAAGCAATCCACTATGAGGCAGACTCGCAATGACAGGAGTGGCTGAAGTGGTTGGCAAATGAAGGATAAAAGGGCTTGGCATTGCTGACTTATCAGAGAAAAAATTGCTCGAGCGTTGCACAGGGTAAGCTCAATACTACCTGGCTGACCATAAAAGTTAAGTTGTTGTGGCAGTCGCTCACAAGCTTTTCCATTTCCATCCTCATCCATTTGGGTTACTCATTTCCGTCTATTCCCCCCGCGATCGCTCTGCTCAAACCTCAGCTCTAGTAATATTTTGAGCGCTAAAAGTTAAATGATTGTGATTTGGGATGTAATTAGGGGAATCCTTCAAGGGGTAGGGGAATCCTTCAAGGGGAGAGTCGCATAAAAATACTCTTGCCTCAGTACAACCTTTCAAGGACGACATTGGAGGATAGGAAGTTTTGATAACTCCACTCAGGAAGCGTACACGTCATGGAGAGCCGTACACCCGTCTTCCCAGGATCGAGGCAAAAATTATTGAACTAGCGTCGCTCTCCCGCGATGAACTCGTCGCTCGTTGCACAATACGGCAGAAGAGTGATCCAGTCTATATTCCGAGCGAGTGCCTACTCTATTTCATCCGCGCGAATCGAGCGAACAAAGCAGACGTTCACTTTGAAACACTCTATAAACTTCTAGTCGAGCGCATCTTGCATAGCCTCCCCAGAGGAGAAAGTTCTGACGGTACGAAAACATTTCTGACCCCAAGCATGATCCGAGAGGAGGTAATCGGGCGGTTTGCAGAACTGCTTGCCATTGATCGCAGTGGTTACTCGGAACAACTCGATTTTTTTGAGGTGCGCTTCAATAAAGCATTGCAGACCATGCGTTTCGATGTCAAAGAGCAGGTCTGGCGGAGTCAGAATCACTTGACCACTCTCGACGACCAGGAGACAGGCGAGCCAACGGCTGAGGTGGAGCGTGCTGCTGGAGGCTTTGATCCATTCGATACGTCTAAATTCTCCAGTGAAGGTTACCGTTTTGCATTGAGGGAAGCGATTAATGCTTTACCACCGATTGAACGGAGGATCATCGTGATGCTTCAACTAGACTTTCCTATATACTCAACGAAACCTGATGTGATGACGATCGCAAAAGCGCTCGGCAAATCTGAGAAAACAATCCGAACTTATCGTGACAAAGCATATGCTGCTCTACGCACTGCCCTGACTGCAGGAGAAACGGTATGAAGTCTGCTGACTCCCAACCTTCCCGTGAAGAAGTATTGTACGCCTTCGCAATGGAACCAGATTCGGGGCGTGACATTCTTGAACAATACCTTCGAGACTTCCCAGAGTATGCGGCTGAACTGATCGACCTATCATACGAACTATCATGCGAAGTCCAGCAGAATGAGATGCCCCTATCAGCCGAAGATCAAGCATGGATTGACAAGGCATGGCAACGACATGTTGAAGCCGCGCCCACAGAAATGATGGACCCATTTGTAGCACTGACAACAACAGAGCAGCGACATCTCGCTCAGCGTCTTGACGTGCCGCGCCAGGTAATCACAGCCTTTCGTGAGCGCCGGGTTGAACTTACCTCCGTGCCATCCTTATTTCTAGACCGGTTGGCGGCTGAGATGAACAGCACGGTCGAGATACTCAGAACGGCTCTTGCACTTCCGCCAGAGCCAGGATTAACACGCAGTTATAAGGCAGACAGCAAACCCAAGGCTCCAACATCGGTAACGTTTGAGCAACTCCTGATCGAAGCCAATGTGCCTCCCGATAAACGAGCGTTGTTGATGACAGACGAAAGCTAAGATGGATGGAATCGAGCTTGCCCGCCAAATAGCCACTACCCTTCACACTGAGGCTGTTGCCAGAGGGAAAGACCCTCAGTACCCATATGCGTTTGTAGTAGCCGAGGCACTGCATCGGGACATAGACGTTGAGCCGACGACTCCCGGTGCCGCTGTGTTAGATGGCGGACGAGCAACCTTTATCCCCAATGATGCTCTTATTCTTCACGAGAACGCTGGGACGCTCTTTGAACAGGCTTTCCTGGTTGCCCATGAAATCGGTCATGTCGAACTTGGCGACGATCCTGATTCTGAGCCTGTACGCCACATTGATCCAACGCGGTCTTCTGAACCCTCTCCAATTGGAATTGATCGCGTTGTAGACTACAGCCCACGACAACGACGTGAGATTCAAATGGACTTGTTTGCCCGCGAATTTCTCATGCCGCGTTATGTGGTGCGAAAACTTCATGTTGAAGAGGGGCTTACGGCTTCCCAAATTGCGACAAGATTTGGCGCGCCCTTCGAGGTGGTAGCTCAGCAGCTATTGGATGCCTTGCTCTTGCCGCCAGTCACCTTGTTGCCGGAAGCTGAAAGGTCAGAGTGTCAGCTTAATCTGCTGCAAGTCAATGCCGTAAATCATCGAGGACGAGCCTACCTGCTTGAAGCGGGTCCTGGAACAGGGAAAACCCAGACACTGACTGCCCGTGTGGAGAGTTTGCTCACCGATGGGGTAGATCCGCGCCGTATTTTGCTGCTGACATTCTCAAACAAGGCAGCGGGGGAGATGGCTGCGCGCGTTGCGCTTAAGGATCGGGTTGCCGCTGGTGCAATGTGGATTGGAACGTTCCATGCCTTCGGGCTGGATTTAATTCGGCGCTTCCATGTTGAGTTGAGACTCCCGCAGAATCCTCAGTTGCTAGACCGCACTAATGCAATTGAACTCCTTGAGCAAGAGTTTCCCCGTCTAGATCTAGTGCATTATCGCAATCTCTACGATCCAACTCAAAACATCGCAGACATTCTGACAGCCATTTCTCGTGCTAAGGACGAAGTAGTCGATCAGCAAAGATATGCAGAACTAGCAGCGGCAATGCTTGAAACGGCTGCAACACCTGAAGAGCAACTGGCAGCAGAAAAGGCGATCGAGGTTGCACGGGTCTATCAGGCGTATGAAACTTTGAAGCAGCAAGCAGGCTGCATTGATTTCGGCGATTTGGTGTTGCTACCGGTGCTGCTGTTGGAGGGGAACGATACAATCCGAAGTCATCTCGGAAGCCAGTATGATCACGTGCTCGTGGATGAATATCAGGATGTCAATCGCAGTAGTATTCGCCTGCTCAAAGCTTTATGCGGTGATGGAGAGAACCTCTGGGCAGTAGGGGACGCAAAGCAGTCTATCTACCGATTTCGAGGAGCTTCCTCGTTCAATATGAACCGCTTTGGGAAAGAGGATTTCCCAGATGGTGAGCGCGGTCGGCTCGAGGAAAATTATCGCTCGGTCGAAGAGGTGGTAAATGCCTTCTCCACCTTTGCCAAAGGCATGGCTGTTAGCGATCGTACCAGCGGACTTGAATCTCAACGAGGTTCTTGTGGGTATGAACCGGAACTCTGCACAGTCGATCAATCCCACCAGCAAACAGTGGCACTTGCTGACACAATCCAGGCGATGCATGCTGAAGGTCATTCCTACCGCAACCAAGCTGTACTCTGTACTGGCAACGAAAAACTCTCGAAACTGGCTCAGGAGCTTGAGCGTTTGGGTGTGCCGGTTCTATTTTTGGGCAGCCTTTTTGAGCGGTCGGAAGTTAAAGATGCCTTTGCACTCCTATCGATGCTCACCGATCGACGTGGCACAGGACTCGTCCGTCTTGCCTGCTGGTCTGAATTTGCCATGCCCATATCTGATGTAGCAACAGTAATTGACCACCTCCGGTATAAAGAGAGTGAAGATGAGTGGCTACATGAACTGGCCGCCATTCCAAATCTGTCTGAGCAAGGTCGCACTGCTCTCACCAATATCGCCAGGACGCTAGATGGGTTTGATGAGCACTCATCGCCCTGGATGATTCTAGCCACTGTACTATTAGAACGAACCCGGATTGCAGCTAAAATTGCCGCTCAGAGCAACGCTTATGAGCGAGGTCGTGGCATTGCTCTCTGGCAGTTGATGAACTTTATCCGCGCTCAGCCCTCTAATCAGGGATTGCCAATCGCACAGCTACTGAATCGCGTTCGGCGTTTGGTGAGATTAGGCGATGATCGCGACCTGCGTCAACTGCCAGCAGCCGCTCAAAGCCTCGATGCAGTGCGATTAATGACGATTCACGGAGCTAAAGGACTGGAATTTACAGTGGTACATCTTCCAGGACTGAACGCAGGGACCCTACCGAGGGTTCCACCCGCCCCTCCATGCCCGCCCCCTGAAGGGATGGTGGAAGGAATCGCTGGTACGGCACGAGAAGTGTTTCGCGTTGTGCAGGAACTGGAGCAGGAATGCCTGTTTTATGTGGCACTTTCGCGTGCCCGCGATCGCCTCTTCCTTTACGCACCCACTAAGAAGTCCAACGGACACCGATGGAGTCTGTCCCCATTTCTGGATCGTTTAGGGCAGAACCTTAAGCGGAGGCATGTCACGCCTCAACGAGTTCTGCCGGAAGTGCTTGACGGGAATATCGAACTTGTTATCGAAGGCAGTCTACGACTCAGTGCATTGCAGATTTCCCAGTACGAGTCTTGCCCGCGCCGCTTCTTCTACACCCACGTGCTGCAACTGGGTGGTCGTCGAGTGGAGACAGCCTTTACGCAAACGCACGAGGCTGTGCGGGCAGTTACTCAAGCACTGATCACCCAGAATATAGCTGATGTTGATGATGCCTACCTTGAACAGCAGGTTGGGGAAGCGATGACTGGCTACGGACTGACAGATCACGGTTGCGCTGAGCAATTGAAGATCTTCGCGATCGACCTAGTTCGATTCTTTGTTGCCAGTCGTGCAGAATACATCCCAGAAGCACCAAACACTCTCAGTTTCACCATTGGCAATGAGGAAATTACCGTCCGACCTGACGATGTTTTGATCAGACCGGACGGCAAAAGGACGCTCAGGCGGATTCGGACAGGTCGGTTGAGATCGGCAGAGAGCAAGGAGGTTGGAACTGCCGCCTTCGTACTTGCTGCTCAACAGGCTTTCCCAGATGCCATTGTAGAATTTCTTTACCTCACGGATCAAACCGTGCAACCCGTTGCTCCATTGCAGAAGGATCTTGATAGTAAGCGCAAGAAACTGGCAGGTTTCGTCGAAGCCATTCGGCAAGGGAGCTTCCCAACCGAACCTTCAGCCCGTACCTGCCCCAGTTGCCCTGCCTTTTTTATCTGTGGTCCGACTCCAGCAGGAACGCTGCGAAAAAATTTTAGGACTGATTTACCGATTTGACAAAGCGACTCCGATTAACCCTTTAGAGCCAACTATCTTTAGGCTCTAAGGAGGAAAAATAAGGATGATGAACGGAGAAATCTCTGCTGGTAGTGATCGAGGAAATGTCCGCAGCTACCATATTCAGTTTGCTTTAGACAACCTAAACTTCCGCAGTATTGAGCTAGCAGATCCTGTGCCGTTGGGTCACCAAATTCTGACCGCTGCCGGACTCGACACGCGGAGCAATTACGGCTTATTCGCAATTTTGCCATCAGGCGACTTTGAGGATATTCGCCTTGACGAATCATTCGATTTGCGTGGACGCGGCGTTGAGCAATTTGTAGCTTTCCACAGCGATCGTGCCTTCAAGCTAACGCTCGACGACCGTCAAATTACCTGGGGCAAGCCTGCTATCAACGGTTCTGACCTCTACAAGCTTGCCAACGTTGGCGATGAACAAGCGGTATTTATTGAAGTTCGCGGTGGCGAAGACCGATTGATCACGCCACAAGAGGCGATCGACCTAACCGCGCCTGGTGTTGAACATTTCATTACCGCGCCCCGTCCGACGACTACGATCGAGATCATCATTAATGGTCGGTCACGGGCGGTATCGAGTTCGCAAGTGACATTTGAGGAGGTCGTGCAACTTGCCTTCCCCGGCTCGCACGATTCAAACACCGTGTTCTCCATCACCTACCGCAAGTCCGCTTCCGTGCCTTCTGAGGGGGAACTGGGTGCTGGTGGCGTTGTCAAAATTAAGCAAGGAACTATCTTCAATGTCACAAGAACTATTAAATCATAGTCCCGACCTCAAGCGCTTGCGCGAAGACGGCTATTACGTCCAGATCTTAGGTCTAGGCGCAGGTGCGCTCCTTCTCCTACGGGAGGTTCCTTACGTTAATGCCCAGCGCCAAGTGCGAACCGGAACGCTCATCTCCAGTTTGAACATGGCTGGAGATGTGACCCAATACGCTGGAGACCATGTGGTCTCCTTTGATGGTGAGTTCCCCTGCAAGGCTGATGGTATGCCAATCGACTCGATTAGACATTCAAGCAATCGCGTGGATCTTGGTCACGGCATCACGGCAGAACACTCCTTCTCAAGTAAACCACCCGACGGCTATAAGGACTACTACGACAAAATGACAACCTATGCGGCGATTCTCTCAGGTCCCGCAGCAGTCTTGCAGCCAGGTGCAAGCGCACGAAACTTTCGTGTACCTGATGAAGAGGAACACAGTGTCTTTAACTACTTAGAGACAGCGTCTGGTCGGGCAGGCATCGGTGCCCTGACCCAGCGCTTAGCGGCTGAGAAGGTAGGTCTCATTGGATTGGGTGGAACTGGATCGTATATCCTCGATTTTGTTGCTAAAACACCGGTGCAGGAGATTCACTTGTTTGACAACGACCCCTTCCTACAGCACAACGCTTTTCGTGCGCCTGGGGCACCGTCAATTGATGAGTTGCGGGAAGCCCCCAAGAAAGTTGATTATCTAGCAAACATCTACTCGAAGATGCACCGCAAAATTGTGCCTCATGCAGTCCGGATCGGTGCTGACAACCTCCACTTGCTTGAGGGCCTTAGCTTTGTATTCATCTGCATTGATGGCGGACTAGAGAAGCGGCTAATCGTTCAGAAGCTGGAGGCTCTGGGTGTGTCCTTTATTGATGTCGGCATGGGGCTTGAATTGAACGACGGGTCGCTGGGCGGTATTTTGCGGGTCACAGCAAGTACTCCGGACAAGCGAGAGCATGTCCATCAAGGTAAGATCGACTTCTCGGGTGGCGGTGAAGATGACCTCTACGCTTCCAACATTCAAGTTGCTGACCTGAATGCCTTGAACGCAGTAATGGCCGTCATCAAGTGGAAAAAGATTCGGGAATTCTATCGGGATCTAGAGCGAGAGCATCACTGCATGTATACGACCGATGGTAACCTCCTGACCAATTCTGAATTCTCATGATGCGCTATACCCGTCTTGAACATCGGTTCGTTGAAAATATTCCAGAATGCCTGACATCGAGCGTGCTTTATATTTCCATGGAGTACGCCACAGCCGTCCATTGCTGTTGCTGCGGTTGTGGTGAAGAGGTGGTCACGCCCTTCACGCCGACTGACTGGAAGATGACGTTTGACGGAGAGACAGTTTCATTGTCGCCGTCGATCGGAAACTGGAATTTTGCCTGCCGCTCCCACTACTTCGTTCAAAATGGGCGCGTGATTGAAGCTGCAACCTGGACGGACGAGCAGGTTAAGACCGAACGTCATAGAGATAAAGCTGCAAAGGCGATCTACTATGACGCACATGAGCGATCCGCTGCCGTCCAATCCTCTACTGATAAATCACACCAAACAAAGATATCGAAGATTCATTCACCATTAAAGCGGCTGCTGTTGCTCATCCAGCGATGCTTTAGGTTCGTGAAACAGTTTTTCTAACTGCCGCTTCTTCTGCGCTGTTTCAACTTGAAACTTCATTTTCTTTGCAAGCTTTACAGTTATTTTAATGGTTATATTGAGGAACATTTCTACTGTTTACTCACAATCTCTCCCTGCAATAAAACTAATTAATACCACTGGGTATTCAGCAAGATAATCTCAGGCAGAAAGCGCTGCCATTTGAACCGGGTCTGGGATGCCATTTAGTTAATAATAAAGAAACCAATCTCTCCGCTCTACCATTTTTGTGCCACAGCCCTCAAATCATGAGACAGGTTTGAACTCAGCCCAGTCGTAAGGCTTCAACCTGTGCCTCGGTTAAGTTCAAGACCTGAGCCACCTGCGCTAAATCCATTCCTGTTGCTAACAAATTTCGCGTCGCTTGCAGCAGTTGCGTCTGTGCTTGTTCCTTCGCCTGTCGTTCTTGTTCCAATTGCTGTTGAGCTAGTTCGGTATCCGTCAGCAACCAGTTGTCCTGGCGATCCGGTACGGATCCGCTTTGCGGCGCACACCAGCGCAACCAGCTCGCCGTCACGCCTTCAAATTCTCCCTGCCACACCCCCAAGCCAATCTCTAGCTCATCTAGCCACACTAACGGATTTTCTGCATTAAGGGATTGCTCTTGATACTGCCCACCTTCTAACTTGAAGTAACGTAAACGCCCCGTGTAGCGGCTGTAGACCAAATAGTGCGACACTCGCAAATACCGTTCATATACCTCAAATTTCCCTGGAGGCATCGCTTTGACGGGCGTTTCACCAGACTCTACAGGAGAGGGAGGTGTTGAGACGATCGCATCCGCCCCCACAACTGTCGCGCTCTCATTATAGAAGCGTCCCAAATCTTCCGCTTCGGTTCCTGGCGACAAAAACTCTACCACCACATCCGGCAGTTTCCCTTCCTGCCAGAGCACATAGCTACGTCGCAAATCTCGCTGCTCATACAGACGCGGCACATCCACCACCAAAAACCAGTCAGGACGTTTATGCCACATCGGTTGGCGCACATGATAGTAAATGTTGAGATCCGATGCCGTAAAGTAATTGTCCCGACTGTACCCGGTCAAGCTGAGGGTGCGGCTCAACAACTGCGGTTGCAGATCGTGAAACTCATCAGGCAAACCAGGCTCAAACACATTCTCCCCGGCAGCAAAGCTGCGACAAAGAGAATGTGTTTGCTCCGGATCTTCGCTGGGCAGATCATACATCGTGGGTAGCACCTCTTTGGGCGATCGCGGCGGATCACCCTGCTCGATATGGATTGCACTACCAGTCACGATGCGTTTGCCAGCCGTTGGAACCGTTGCCACCTCATGCCCAGGTGTTCTCAAGTCTAATTTTATCGCGCTCACAATAGTTAGTTGATAAACACCGACCCATTACCCATTCAACGATTCCCATGCCACGACTCGCACCTCCGACAACCGATAAAAGTCCGCTTCTGGCTGCACCAACCCATACTCGCTGTTTCCCAGAAGCAATGCTAACCACACCTCAACCAACGATAATCCAGTTGCCCCAACCAATTCCAATAACGGCATCCCTTGCCCACAGGATTGCGATCGTAAATAATGGCACACGGTGGTAGACCAGCCCTGAATATCCTCATCATGAGCCAACCTTTCAACCTGCTGCCGCACTTCTTCTGGAGTTAACACGAGAAGCTCTGACAAGTTATCCTCTGGTAATAAAGACTCAACCTCTTCAGCAGCAGTCTCCGTCGAAGGTGAAGCAGATTTACGGTATTCTGGGTAAGGTGAATACTCCGGTGGCAGCACAAACTCATCCGCATCCACACTCGTGGTCTTGATGGTCAACCCATCTAAAAACTCTGCTAACTCCTCGTCCCAGCTTGGCTCTATCGGGTTATACCGCTGCTCCCAAGCTTCCACAAACTGATTGGTGCGCTGCCACAAGGTCTCGGATAATCGCACCAAAATCTCCCCAGCCAGTTCCATCTGTTCTGCCAATGGCAACGGTTCAACCACCAACGCCAAGGTGTCACAAGTATGCTGAATGTGCTGACGATCAGCCGTCAGAGGAAACTGATAGCCCGTATTGCACGATCGCCACAGTTCCAACTCTAGCTGCTCAATTTGTTCGCTTGGAGATAACGAATTCTCCCACTCATTCAGAATCATGCATATCTCCTGTCGCAGAAATGGGCAACGCATCACTTAACAACTGCCGTGCATCTACCGGACGCGACCGCAAGGGACAATCGAACGCCGGACATTGGGAAGCCGAAAGTTCCCGCTTAAACGCAAAGCCTACCAACTTCATCCCAAATTTTCGCTCAGCCGTCTCCGAAAATCCTTGCAGCAGTTGAGCCACCAGCGTCTTTACCTGAGTCGGCGTGTTCCCTAGCAGATGCACCGGACCAAACACTGAAATCCGCTGGTCGTTCGCCCACAGTTCTCCACCCAGCGCATGGATGCGGTCATTGTCCTGATAGCGATACCAGTGAAGCACCGCATAGGGAGCCGCTGGCACTGATAGGACTAACTCCTCCGATTCAACATTAGTTACCGCTGGTGTAGCCATCGCTACAGGCGAGATCGCTCCTCCTTGCTTGCGTTCCTGGTGCCGCTGTCGCCGTCGCTGATTCCGTTCCGCCCGATTTCGGTAGCTATAGCGGCGATCGGGACAGCGCGTCTCCGTCCAACAACCATCTCCATTTGCCCCATGCAACTCCCGTGCCTCCTCCGTGGAAAGCTTGGCACACAGTCGGCATTTGTCGTTCTGAGTTCGCGGCATAGCCAGTAACTAAAGGAGCGATCGCCCAATTCCCCAACCCTCTAAATCAACCCTAGCGGGAAATTCAGCTTCCTATTTAGGATACCAGACACAAAGAATTTCTGAATATAGTCTGATATAGTCCGATGTAAGATAAGGCAAATTATCTTACGTTCTACCCCTCGCTTTTTCACTTAATGGTTTCAAAGTACGTGACTTTATTCGTAAGTTGACCAATTGGACAGGTTTTACCGACCGGAACGTAGGGGGAGTTGATGGGCCAAGACTACTAGGGTTAGTTCAGCCCATTCAGCCCTTAAGCGAACGCTCGGCTACGATCAAGTCGTCCTTTCAGCCTGTTGTTAATCAGTTTACGAGCAGCATTACCGGTTCTACGATTGTGTTGTGGTTGGTTCTAGCTTTTAATTAGAGATTAAAGCTAGAACTTTATGACCCTATGCCCAGGAAAAAATGCGGCTTCGGCTTTAATTGCGGAGCCATGCTCATGCAACCAGGTATCGACCCTGGTGATTGTCCAAACTATCGCACCTGTGGGTCTGCAACTGAGTTAACCCCAGAGGAGCAAGTAGAACTCGTCCGGGTTTGAGAAGTTCAACGTCAACAGGCGGAGGAGGCGCAAGAACAGGCAAGACAGGAGTGGGAACGGGTTCAGGAGCAATTTCGAGTTACTCGACGCGAAGCTGCCGTCGTGATGTTGACAATGCGAGGCTGTCCTCAAACCCCCGAAAGTTTGGGTGTAACCGCACCTTTGGAGGCGATCGCCATTCACTTGGAGACCGTGCGATCTCACCTGTCCCAGTTTGAGGGGTCTTACATCGCGCCGGAGGGATGTGAGGCCCACCGCTACAATGTGAAACGACCCGGAGGCATCTACTGGTACAACAAACTGACCGCAGTGGAAGCCCTTTTTGAGCCGGTGGTGAAAGAGGAGAAAGTACGGGTGATTCACTTGAGCTATGACGATGACCCGCGAAACAGGGAAGGGCGGTTAGGAATTGAACACCGGAATCGATTGACCCAGATCCGAACTCAGCTACAGATGGCAGAAGCGGCGTTGGAACGAGCGGCAGCACTGGCTACTGCGCCACTAGAGGATGAAAGGGTAGGTTCTAGCTCTTGATTCTTGAAATTAGCTAGAACCTAAACCTTGATCAACAACGAGCGGAAGCTGCGGAACAGAGAGCCGCTAGATAGCAGCGTGTTTAAGGGAATTTGGGGTTGATCCAGATTTGGTTTACGTTTGATGCCTACTGAATTTGAACGTTGTCATCCAAGCCAAGCTCTTGCAGTGCAACTTTAGTTTCTTGCAGCTTTTGCTCAGACACCTCTCCGTTTGCCGAGAACTCGACTTTGAGGGTTAGTGACAAGCCTGGATCGGCAGCAAAGCGAGATAACACACGGGAGTAAAAGTTCATCCACTTTTGAGTTGGAATTTCTCCACTCCAATTTAGATGAGTCGGGACAGCGAGTGAAGGGGTGTCTGTTAGATCGGCGCTAGTATCTGTGGTTGTCCCTGTGCTGTAGCTGCCCTCTCTATCCTTGACAGCCGTTGCAATAATACTAAAAGTTGCGATCGCGGTGATGCTGTCTATTGTTGCTGTAACGGTAAAATTGCCAATATCTGAACCTGCCTGGAGTACTCCGTCTGAGGCGATGCTGCCGCCTGTTGCATTCCATTCAGGAGCAGAGACTGCCCATTCGTTCCCATATTGGTCTAGCTCTTTAGCGGTGAAGGCTTGCTTGATTCCAGGTTCAAGTTGGGCGTGTTGGGGAGAAATCATGAGTTGGGCAAGGCGTGGTGGATCAGCAATTTGTTGTTTTTGTTTCACCACTGAGGCGACGGATGGACTTCGGTGGCGAGTTCAGTCAGGTTACGAGTCAGGTAAGTGCGCTCAAAGAAGCGATCGGGTTTCTGATAATCGTCGGGTGCAGCTTCTGCCCGGACTTGATCCAGGTGAGCGGCAACTCGGAGGCATCGGTGGGCTTACCCTCGCATAGATCGGGACGGGGATTGACGACAGTATGCCAGGGTTTGAGTGCTATGCGACTCCTACTTACTCTTCACTAAACGCTTCAATGTTGCTGAAATCTACGCCTTGATAGAGATCTTGAAATGCGATCTGAAATTCGATCGTGTCCAACTCTAATATTGATTCTTCCCCTGCATATTCAGTCAGTAACCACTTACCCTCTGAGGTTTTGGTGTGCTGCATGACGTAGAACTGCCTCTGGTCGATCAAAATGTATTCCCGCATCTCAGGGATGGAGCGATAGTACATAAACTTATCGCCTTGATCGTAATTTTGGGTAGAGGGTGAAAGGACTTCGACAATGATCTGAGGATTGGTAATCGTTGTGGTATTTGTGCCTGTGTAAATGGGTTGTCCTTGCACCACCATGATATCGGGATAGGTGTATTGTCGATAGCGCGGAACCCACAGCCGTACATCGCCGATATAAACTTTGTAAGTTTGCCCGCGCAGTGCGAATTTAAGATGAGCGTATAAATTGCCAGCAATTTCATTATGGTTGGTAGTGCCTCCGGTCATCGGGACGATTTCTCCGTCGCGGTATTCACTTTTATAGTCAGCAGCGGCTTCTAGCTCCAGATATTCTTCAGGAGTGTAGATTCGGGTTTGAGTTTGCCGAGTTTGAGTTTGCATAGGGATCACTTCCACTAAAATCCTAGTCCTTTCTGGGAGATCGATCTGGGTTTCCGACTCCGGTTCTAACACAGGCGTTGGCTCAGATCCTAGCCCTCGCACAGAGTCTTTTTGCCACGACTGCACTATATTCTCGGGCTGCGGATGCCCAACCGTTGTTTCTAAACCCATGTGACGCTGTTCGCTCCTCATCCAAAGTTCGCGCTCGCCATGATAAAGGGGCTTTCTAAAAGCAGTACACTGACTACATTTTAAGTTAAGGTTTATAGGTGGCTCAATCGCTTGACGAAGTTTTAGCAGCGACTCGATTCGACTATCTTAGAATTACACTCTTCCTGCCTCAGGCTTATGGGACTGCTGGACCACTTTCGCCCTCCACTCAGCACAAGACGGCATTGGCACAGTTTTCATAATGCCTGGTCAACCTATTTGTCTGAGACATTGAACGAAGTTCTTCCAGAAGGCTATTTTGCCGAACCCAGTGCCCAATTTGGGATTGAAATCGATGTTGCCACCTATCGTGAGAAAGGTTCCATTCCGGTGATGCAGCAATCAGAGATGAGCCAGTGGACTCCGCAAGCACCGACCGCCACGCTACCCTTTCAGCCAACAACCGACGTGGTTGAGGTTCAAGTTTTCAGCACGCAGGCAGGACCGACGCTAGTTGGAGCGATCGAACTCATTAGTCCTGCCAATAAAGATCGCCCTGCTTCCCGCGATGCGTTTACATCCAAGTGTCAAACCTACCTACAGCAAGGCATCGGGCTAGTCGTCGTGGATATTGTCACCACACTCAACGCCAACTTACACAACGAATTAATGGAACGATTGCGGTTAGAGACCGAAGCACTCGTCACGGATCTTTATGCCATCTCCTATCGAGTTGCCGAAATCGACCAGGCGTTTCATCTGGAACTCTGGCAAGAGACACTGACGCTTGGAATGAGTTTGCCGATTTTGCCGCTCTACCTCAAAGGAGGATTGTGTTTGCCCATCAATTTGGAGAACACCTATCAAGCAACCTGTGCTCGGCAGCGCATCCTTTAAGCTATTGCGGTCAATCGATATCCCCTGCTCTGAGATATCTTATGCAATTTTCAATCAAGTGAAGTACAGATCCATTTAAGGAGTCAAGGAGTCAAGGGATTACGCTGTACCTCAGCACATTGGAAAACGCTATATTTTCGTGCAGATCCCTAAGTAGAATTTAATTCAAGTTTGAGAGGTGCAAGTGCCTACAACTGAGACTAACCATGAAACTTTAGACATTCTGATCCCCCTGCGGGACTACCTTAAGCAAGAATACCAAGACCGCTTCGATCGCATCATCCTTTTTGGGTCACGGGCAAGAGGTGATGCAACCGCAGATTCTGACGTTGATGTGCTGATTATGCTGCACGATCCAGTCAATGCAAGTGTAGAACTCGAGCGAACCAGCCAGTTTATTGCTCAACTGTGTCTAGAACATAATCTACTCATTTCCCGGCTCTTTATGCCGCGATCTCGTTTTGAAACTGAAAATTCACCATTGCTGCGGAATATTCGCTCTGAGGGAATTGTTCTATGACTCCAGAACAACAAGCCCTGATTGACAAAGCCCAGCGTAGCCTGGAAGCCGCACAAAGCTTAATTGAGCAAGGATTCTATGACTTTGCGGTTTCCCGTGCCTATTATGCAATGTTCTATGTTGCAGAAGCGCTGCTTGACCAAGAAGGATTCTCTTTCTCCAGCCATGTTGCCGTCATCAGCAAATAATGATCCGTCATTTCAGATAAGGATTCGCCCAGTTGATACGCCAACGTTTTTTTGTCTGCACTATAGGCACTCATTTTGTGGGCTTCGTCCACAATAATCAGGTCCCAGTGCGATCGCAGCAAACTATCTTTCGCATCTTCAACCCGCGAGATCCACGACACAGAAGTGACCACTTGATTCTTTTCCTGCCAGGGATTCATCCCATAATTTGCCCGCAACACATCGCCTCGGACGACCTCAAAATCTTCGCGAAATTTGTCTTTCATCTCTCGCTGCCACTGAAAGGTCAAGTTGGCTGGAGCGACAATCAGCGTTCTTTGCGCCAGTCCTCGCACCTTTAGTTCTTTAAGTAACAGCCCCTCCGTAATGGTTTTGCCCGCCCCCGGATCATCCGCCAGCAGAAATCGAATTCATGGTTGTTTCAAGAAATAGTTATAAACAGCTTCAAGCTGGTGAGGCAATGGATCAACGCGGGCGATCGTCAGCGCAAAGAAGGGATCATATTCATAAGCCAACCCCAGTCTCAAGGCTTCAATTCCGAGGCGAAACCGTAAAGGATCGCCATCAAAAGGTTCTCGGTCTGGACTCGCCTCCAACTGCGCCAATTGCGCCACCGTCAAAATGGGTTCATAAACCTGATTTGTTTGTAAGCCTTTACCAGTCAAGCGAATAGAGTTTCCCATTGCACTTGCGACAATCACCTGTACTGGTTCTGGGAACATTGACCCACGCAGGATAACTCCAGGCTTAAGACCCTCTAGGCTCAGACTCCCTGGCTGAATGGAGCTTACAATTTCCTGAACATTCTCGTAGTCAGATCGAACCGATTCCGATGGGTGAGTTTGCTGATCCAGCCATCGATTAATCTGCTCTGCTAAAGTTGCTGTTAAAGAATCCTTGTCTACCATCTCAAACGGCTCTTCAGAAAGCCCATTCGGTAGCATACTTGAGAATAAAAGTGGCAGGTGACGCTCCGAAACCGACTCAACTCCGGTGCAATCTAAAATTGCCATTCCTTGCCCCAGTAAAGTCCCGATCGAACTGATCGAACTACTATCTTGCCGAAGTAAGTCTTTGAGTTTAAAGATCGGTTTCATCAGTGTTCTCGCTTTCTCACTATCACCTGTTTGCCTGTTAAAATCTCAAGCAAATTATAGACACTCTGTAGAATTCCCCGATCTGCTCCTTACTCTAATCCTTATTTATTACTAAAAGGTCAAGGACGAAGGATGGAATTGTTACTCATTATGACTTTAGAGGAACCCAAATCATGCGTCCCTTCCCGCCACTTCCTGATCGCTCACTACCACCTTCTAGCCATCCTTTACCGCAGTTGGTACAGGCAGAAGTGGGGGAACAAGCAACTCAGAGCCAAGTTCCCGTGAGAAGAGGAAAGCCTCGCCTGATTCCAACCGATCTTGCTGACATTCGCCGACCCATTGTGAATGAGTTTTTGCGGAGTAAGCAGTTGTCTACCAACACCCGCAGAAACTACGAACGGGAGTTACTGCGATTCTTAAGCTGGACTGAACTGTCGTTTCGTGAGTTAACAACCAATCACCTGAGTCATTACCGGGACTATTTGGTTGACTCCCCCTGGCGCAAACGCCAAACAGCAGATGGAGAAGAGACGACTCCACTAAAAGGCAGTAGCGTCAATGTGGCACTCTCAGCCCTGCGAACCTTTTTTGAGTGGTTAGAAATCACTCACGAGGATCTATTAACCAAAAATCCGATGCGGGGACTTGACCTGTTGAAGGTGACGGAGCTGGGTGCTCAAGCTTTGTCTGACAAAGAGTTGGCACGGGTATGGACTGCACTCACCTTTCTTGGAGAAACGCGAGTCAGGGATACGGCACTGATCCATGTCTTAAATCATGGGCTGAGATCGGATGAAGCCTTGTCACTCAACCTCGGTTCAATTCTGGAGCAGCACCAACTGTTTATCGCCAAGAGTAAAAACAACGAGCAGCGCCAAGTGCCACTCAGCCAGGATTGTAGAGCGGCGATCGCCCAATACTTGCAAGAGCGACAGCAACAGAGGGAACTTCTGACCCCAACCTCTCCGCTATTTCTTTCAATGCACCCAAACCCTGCTTGGAAAGGGCAACGGCTGAGCTATCACGGCGTGTATCTAGTTGTAGAGAAAATCGGAGTGTATGCCGAGATTCCCACGCTGCACCCGCACCGATTCCGCCATACCTATGCCACCAACCTTTTGAGGTCAGGAGTTGACCCAATCTATGCCAAAATTCTCACGGGGCACAAAGATGAGAGATCGTTTCGTCGCTATGTCAAAGCAGTAGAGCAAGAGGAGGCAATCAAGGCATACTATCGAGCAATTGGGGAAGACCCACAAACAGGCAAGCTTTTTGAGAGCACATCAGACTACTTTTCTTAACCAGGTTCATTAAAGCTTACGCGGAATTGTTAACGTCCACCGTTTTATTACACTTCACGATTTTGGCTAGGATTCCACGAAACTTAGCAGCTTCAGCAATTTTGGTGAACTTGATTTCCGTTTTGCAGGTTAAAGTTCCGCTTGTACCGAACCGGTTCAGTACAAAACTTTCACCGTTAGCAACTCCCCTTAAGATTAAGTCAGAGGCGGCTCAAACAGACCAGTCAGCTACATCCGTTGCCAATTAAGTACACTTGTCCCCAAGAAAAGCTAAACGGATTCGCAAAAAAATATCAAACTTAAGTGCTGCGAGAAAAGACAAATGAACTACTATATGGAGACAAATATTTGTTGCACTTAGAATCTTCCCTCAGCACAATCTGTACTGAACCGGTTCGGTACAAGAAGCTTAAGACAAAAACAAGGCGTTGCATGGAATGTGTCATTGAAAAGAATGCAACGTGAACATCAAATCAACCAGTCGGCAGAAATTGAGAACTTCAAATGCAAATCCGATTAACAATTGAGAGCAATACAGGTGGCTCTGGAAAAACCACTTTGGCAACTCACCTTGCCTATGTCCTTGGCAGCAAAGGCTTTCGAGTAGTTTTAATCGAGCTTGATCCCAATGGCTCGATCGCTCTATTCACAGGGTTACCAAAACTAAAAGCTGATCAGATCCAAGATTCGATAGCAGCTATTTTTGAAAAGCAGTTTAAGGGCAACTATCCGCTTATACCCGTATGGACAGAGCATACCAACTCTGTTCAGATAATCAGGGGTGGACCTCCGTTACATACCTCCATCAGAAGCTTACACCAGCATGATCGACCCTATGAGGTGTTAAAGCACCGACTGGAAGACTATCCTCTCGATGCAGATGTCATTATCATTGATACTCCTGCATCGATTGAACCAATGGGGTTGGTTGGTCTTGCTGCCTGCACTCATTTCTTAGCAGCAATCAAACCTGAGTTTAAAGACTCATGGGGAGCGTCGGATATGCTCGATTGGTTCTATGAGAAGGTAGATTCTCTTCGCCTGCGCCCCTACCCAGAGATTTTAGGATTTGTCCCATCACGGGTAGATCTCGATTTGGCAGTTCACCGTAACCTACTTGGACTGAACTCAGACGGTTCTACACATGAAAAAATCGATCCAGTGCATACAATTCCCTACCAGCTCAACCAGTTAGAAATCACCTGCTTTCCACCTATCAGGGAGTCCGGCTACTTCCTCAGCGCCAGTGGGGCAGGCATCCCTGTCCACATCTACCGCTCAGGGGACAGAATTACCAAGTCCTTCGACCCAATCGTAGAAAAAATTGTCGCAGTTTTGAAGAAGAAGTAATTTGAGGAGCGTAAAGTTATGCCTAAACATCAACCCGTCAGTCCCGCTTCAATGTTTGCTGACGCAGGTCAGAGCCAACAAGTATTTCGTTTCAAAAAGCAAGTTGAAGATTTAGAGGCAGAAATTGCCACGCTTAAAGCTGCCGGTTTTAGTTCGGAAGAAAAACTTGAACTTGAATCCAAGATTCAATCCTTGGTTCAAGAATTGGCTCAAAGCGAAGGAGTAAAACACATTCCTTTTGAGGAAATTACCCGTAACCCCCTTCAACCTCGAATTATCTTTACTCAAACTGAGCAGCAAGCCTTCACAAATGTCTTGAGAGAAGAAGGGCAGCTTGATCCAGTTCTACTCCTTGAATTAACCGATGGAATCCGACTGCAATTACAGCAGTATGCAGAACAAGGATTATTTGAACTTAACCAAGCCTTGTTTGATATCGATTGCCCCTACATTTTGTTCGATGGAGAGCGCCGTTGGCGATCTGGTCCATTTGCAGGACTGGAGAAGCTCAAGGCTGTCATCATGCCCCCCCAAGAATCTGTCAATCTCCTAGAAATTCAGTCCAGGGCAGCCTCAACCAGCATTCATCAGAAAAAGCTTCATGACCTGGAATTAGCCCAAGTTCTCATTTCTCAGGTGAACCACCGATATCCGCATTTAAAGGAAGCGCTCGATGAGGCACTGGATATTGAGCTACCTAGAGCACTTAATACTGCTCTAACTCGCTTAAAGCGAAACGGCAAACTAACTGAGCTAACCACTATCGTCACCGCAGAACGAAATACCCAACTTCAGTGGCTAGCAGATGCCTCGCTTGAGGATAGCGGACGAGCCGTTCTGGACATTATCTTGAGCTATCAACAGAGTCCCGCAAACGTTTCTCGCCACGTTTTTCCCTTACTGAAGCTACCTAAGGAACTCAAACAAGCTGTATGGGATTCGGGAGTGGAACCCAAAAAACTCCGAGTCCTCAGCCAACTGAACACCAAAACACTTGGACTACCTGAAGAAAAGGTCAGAAAAATCCGGATGGCTGCAATCCAAGAAGCTATTGCAAACAACTGGAGTGTCTCTGACATTACCAAACACGTTCAGGAGATTCTTGCACAACACAACCCCAATACCGAACAGGAAAAGCCTAAACTTCCTAAAGAGGTCAGCAATTTGGAGAAAACAGACTTCTCCAAATTAGCTCCTGACGAACTTCGACTTTGCCAACAACTTTTTAATCGCAAGATGAAAGAGATCCAGACACTTTTAAGCAAAGAATCGTAATATTGAAGACGAGTATGGCGGACAAGTCGAAGCCGATTTGGTAATGCAAGACTATCAGCAGACGATTAACACACTCGCACTGAATCAGATGCAGCAAGCACGGCAGCAGATGCATATACAATCCATTCTGTTTACCGAACTACACCGTTGGATGAACAAGTGGGGATTAGGTGCAGGATTTGAGAGAACTTGTACGTTCTCTTGTCGTTTTGTTCGCGCTCACTTAGCAAATCCCACTCCAAATCAACAAGCATTGCTCAATACGTTGCTAGCAGATAGTCTTCAAACAAAGGATATCAATAGCTCTCTGCGGCAACAAGTTGTAGCGATGCTATCTGGAATGTTTACACCAGGGGATTGGCAAGTAACGTTCATCCGATCCCCCACTACGCCACGAACAACACAAATCTCCGATAAAGCCTTCTATTAATTGCTCTGGAGTGGTTCCAGTTCGTTGCTGGATAAAGCGCAGCATATCCAGTTCTCTAAGTGTAAGACTAATCGAAAGAGTCTCAGTTAGATCTTGTTGCTCGTAGATTTCTGGACGAAAGATATATTAATTTTTCTAGATTATCAACCAAGCTAATGCGAATAGCCATAAAATTGCGCGATCGCTTCCGTGAGTTTATAAAACTCCGTCGATTGGACGGAATTTCAAACTTGATACCACAGCAATGAAATGGAGATTACTGAACATCCCTAATCAAAGCAATTCTGACTGCCCTTCAAACCACCGCTGTGCTTCAGTCATTAAAATTGGATCTCCCGACTCTAACCATCGCTGCATCTTCAATCGATAAGCTTCACGCCGCTGGATAGATTGTGGATTATTCCAGAACTCAGCATGATGCTTTTTGTCATCACTTTTAGTCATTTGATCCGCGATCGCTACAATGGAAGAGTCTGCATTTTGACAGACTTTAGTTTCGTCCACCTGGGTTTCGCCAGTAGCCGCAGAGTTGGCTATGAAGTTGTCTACTCCCCCAATTGGGGCGATACTGGTTGCCGATGTTGAAGGAGTAGCAGCATCGGCTTCAACTTGCTTTGAAGTATCAGGTTGATTTGTCCAAGTCTCTTGTTCCACCTCTGAATCTGTGGATAATCCCCCCAGACCCCCCTGTTGGGGAAAAGTATGAAAAAATTTCGACCCCGCGTCAATCAGAGGAACTAAACCCTTCATATAGGGAGAAGTGTGTATTTCCTTATCTGGTATGGATTTCTGGGATTGAGACTCTGAAGGTAAACCCAAACTCGATCTGGACGAATCTGACTTAGAATCAGGAGTACACACCAACTGCTCTGATTTTGTAGAATCCTGCTTGACTCTGTAGTGATCGGGGTGCCATAGCTCAAGGTGTTTGCGAAGGGTTTGCTTACTGCAATGAGCGATCGCAACAATGGCATTCTCCCTGGCAGTAATGGTCAACGGTAGACAACCATCTGTTTCCAACTGATCAACGGCTGCACGAATTCGGTTTTGAGCATCTTGAGATCTCTGCTGATTGAAAGACGCAATCTTGTTAACAATCCCATCCTGGTGAGTGTTGCCTCGACGTGTCCCTTCAGTTCCCAACGCCCAATAGTACTTTCCGGCTGCCCGTGCCCAGACTGTACAGCGCATCTCTATTTCATGCTGGTGGCGACAGAATTCGGTATAACCAGGACGGGACGTAGCAATCCGCTTCACATAATCGCTCAATTCCTCATCTTTGAGCCGCTCGAATACAACACCATAACAGGCAATTGTCTTAAGCAGGTGATTTGTCTGCCCATAATCCGTCCAGCCCTCTTCAATCTCCAGTTCCAGATCATTACGCCAGGATTCCACCACTGAGGAATTACGATGTGCAGGACGACTTTTGAAATTAGACTTCGCTTGGGCAATCGCCCGACACAACTCCTCGGCCATCTGTCCATGCGCACAATAATCCCACCGATCAAAAAACTGCGCTAGACCACCTGGAACAGGTTGCAGATCGTCATTGAGCAGAAGTGATCCGGAGGTGGGTTGCAAGGGTAAACGGTGTCCCTGGTACTCCGTAAACTCGCCCTGTCGAGCATAGGCTTTACAGTTGGGAAAAATTTCCAGCCAGCCTTGCTTCAAGACAAAGCCTTGCGCTTCTAAACATTGCTTTAGAGCCGCTGCTAGCCAAAAGGTAGGAACTTCCAACGGCAGCGGAATCCACAAGTGCAACCCACCACTCCAACTCGATTGGGTTAAAAAGGTACGGCAAATACCGATCGTCTCTAAACTTGCGCGAAGACGTTGCAACGCAGTCGAGTCTTGGCGAGGGTGGTAAATTCCTGCCACATCTAAATCAATCAGCGCATACGTCGTGGTGACTCCAAACCGCACTCCTACAATCTGAGCAGCATCTTGCCAGAGGTTCCAAAGCTTGCGGGGTCGGAGTGGATACTTTGTAAGTGTTTCCCAGGGCGAGTCAGGATCGTTTGCCTTGACAATTGCCTGCCATAGGTATGTAAATATCTGACACAAGCGTTTGCCCAACGGATCAGCCGGTAATGGCTCCGAAGGGCAATGCCGCGATCGCTCTTGCTGATTCATTGCTCTAAAACCCAATAACCTCTAGAGGCAGAGCCAATAAGCCCTACCTCGTTTGAACAGCAGCATTGGAATAGAGCAACTGCGGCAGCTTTTTAGAATTTTTCCATCTAAAAAGTTGCACATCTCGTCGAAATGCACATAAAATTGGCATATCAAAGTAGGGGTTCCTAACGATGCCTTCCCAAAGCTTTAGTTAGGTTCCCTGGCTCTATCCCAAACAAAAATGTGTATACAGGCTCAACCCTCAACTGCTTGAACAGTTAAGGGTTGAGCCTTTAAAGGCACTCCATTGCAGTCACCTCCATATCAGCAAAATCCTTTATCTACTTCACGAACTTTTTTAGCGATGACACTCAGTACCGAGTACTTTAATCTCAACTCGGTATGTACGAAGTGATGCCGTTGTTCTTAAACGACTCAGAGAGAAAGATCTCAAATAGAATTACGGCTCGTCTTATCACTCCGACTCGTTGAGAGGGCTGTTACTCTTGCGAAGATAGAGGTACGTAACTGAGTAACTATGTAATTAAACTAGCTACGGCTATAAGCTTGCCTGAGAAGGGTATTTAGCCTCTCACAAAGAACTACTAAGTTCACCACTTCAAGGAAGAATGAGCATCTCATTCATCTTACGTGATCTCATAGAAAGAGATCTTTTTTGATCGATACATCCAAAAAATCTTCTCAAAAAATCGTTGTAGAGTCACGTTAGTATGTACATAAAAGTCGTATGTAGCATCATTCTCTCAATAGGGAAGCTATCAACTGCACTCGCTTTATATCAAAATACAATCTTGAACCTGCAACAGCTTCGTACAACAATTGATAATCAGAAAACTGACCCTTATTATCAAAACCGCCAGTAATAGCGCAGAACAAAATTAAATCCCTGCTCTTGCAGAGATCGCCTCTCACTATCAAGATCAACAAAAGGGAGCGCATAATTAATGCGAACCAACAAACCACCATGCTGAAACTGTAATCCCAAACCTGTAGAGGCTAATGTTCTGGGATCAGGATTGAGGCTTTTTCCACTATTCCAGGTTGTTCCAATATCTACAAACGGCACAATATCAAGCCGTAAACGATTTGTGTTCAGCAATGGGATCTGCAATTCAACGGTTGAAAAGAATCCATTGTCGCTAATAATGGCATCTTGACGATAACCCCGCACAGTACTGGGACCTCCTAAACTGAACTGCTCCAACGGAACCAATGGTCGATCGGCTAGCTGTAAATCAGTCCGCACCAATAGCCGCGAGTCGCCTAAAACTCTCTGAAACCAAGCCATTTGCCCACGCCAGACGAAGAAGCGGCTATCAGGGCTTGCCTCATTAATCGTTGAACCTAATGCATCCAATCCAAAACTTAATTGGGAGCGGGCAATAAACACCGACTTCTCGCTGCGGCGGAGGTACTCCTGAAAAAACCGCAACGCTGTAATTCGTGTTTTACCTTCATTGTCTGCCCCCGCAGATAATGGGAATGGGATGTCCAGCAGTGTTGTTTCGCTTTCTAAGCGAGAAGCTGTTAAACCCAATGAAAACTCTTCCACAGAGGTCTCGTGTACTTGCTGGACCAGTGGTTGGCGCACACTGAGTTCGTAGATCCGGCTACTGCTTTGAATATCAAGTTGGTCAAACGGAGATTCTACAATTCGACTTTGCAGGTTACTGTAGCGAAATGAAACAGTTCCATTACGAGCACTCAAGGGAATCGTGAAGTCAGTGTCCACTCCATTACTGCCGTCTGTATTGCGGTAGTTAACACTGAATGAGTCTCCCTGTCCCAATAGATTTACAGCACTAATCTGTACTCCACGTTCCAGTGTGCCAACTGTAGGAGACCGTCCGTTATTAAGTTGCACCTGGGCATTCAACGGGGGAACTTGCTTAACCTGTACTGTCAACACGCTCAGATTAGCTTGAGACCCAGTCGATAAATTGGCAGAAACACTCTCAATCAACGGATCAATTTGCAGCAACCGCAGTGCTTCCTCCAACTGAAAGCGGTTTAGGACAGGTTCTGTTGCCTGCTTCAATCGAGACCGGACATACCGACTCAGTCGTCTGTCTCCCACAACGTCGATCGCCTCAACCTTGCCCTCAATTACCCGAATCGTGAACACTGCTGCATCTGGATCTAAAAACTGGTTCATCTCAACCGGAAGATACGCACCTGATGTTACGTATCCTGCTCGGACATAAAAGTCAGTAACCGCCGATCGCGCCTGTAGTAGTTCAGTAAATGTTAGTTTCCGGTTCGCATAGGGAGCAGTAACAACCTCCAACTGCTCTGCGGTAAAAACGGTGTTTCCTTCAAATCTAAACGCTTTAACAAAAACGGTTCCTTCACTGGGAGCCAGTTCCGGGACAGGAGAGGGAATTGCTGGAACCTCTGGATTCAATAAGTCTGGAGAAGAACTGGGCTGCGGAGTAGGAGTAGGCAGAGTAATTGGTCGCTCAGGAGGAACAACGGGTACAAGCTTTTGAGCAATTTCTACTGACTGAGCACTTGATCCATTCCATCCTATGGTTAATGAAGCCCCAACTACTATCCACAGCGCACACGATCGCATGAATCTTAAAAACCTGCTTTATCAGAAGCCTTTCTCTACGGATTGTTATCCCAGTATTAATATACAGTTTAAAGAAAAAATGATACCAACCGTTCCCTGATCTGAGAAGAACTAAAAATTCCAAAGTAAGACTAAGAAGCTTATGGGAAAGAACAAGCATTTTAACCTGTCCGTAGGAGGATGTTAAATCTGATTCCAACGATTGATCGTTTGAATTGGCAATCTACACTTTCAGCGCTGCCTCGCTGCCAAGTCTCGTTGCTCGTTCAACCTGATTTCTCATTCTCCCTCTGCCCTAGCATGTTTCAACAACTTCGGCGCAACCTCCGTCCCATGCGGCTTTACCTGTTTGCTCTACTAGGATGGATCTGCACTTTACTGCTCAGTGTTCTAATTTCACTATTCTCGTTATCCTCAACCACTGTCGCTCAACCCCCGCAGGCTGCTATTCAGCAGCAAGCACGGCAAGCAAATCAGGATGGGTTTGCGCTACTCCATCAGGGACGACCGAACGAGGCACTATCCACCTGGCAAACAGCCACACGACTGTACCGAAAAATTGGCAGCCAGGATGGGGTGATTGGTACTCAAATCAATCAGTCCTTGGCGATGCAAGCATTAGGGTTCTACCCACGTGCCTGTACCACTTTAATTGAATCCATTGAAGCCCCAGACTGGCTCTGCCTCCCTTTCCAACAAAACATTTCTACTTCCCTCGATTCATCAAAAGCGCTCACTGACCTGTTCTCTAAACATCCTCCAACTCGTGTCAGACTGATCGGATTACAAAACCTCGGTGATGTCCTCCGCTCATTAGGAAAACTTCCCGAATCTATAACGGTGTTAACCCATGCCCAACACGTTGCCAGCCAGCTTAACAATCCATCTGAACAGGCAAAGGTTCTGCTAGAACTCGCAAATACCCATCGGCTACTATTCAACCAATCCCGCGACAACTACTTACGCAGCGACGACCCCAATCTCAAAGAGGACAACATTAGTCAAATCAAACACCATGCGAACCAGGCAGTCACGTTGTACAAACAGGCGATCGCCCTATCTCCCCCTTCCGACAGCACGACGGCACTACAGGCAAAGCTGAATGCCTTGAGTTTGGTTGTAGAACTCAATTATTGGCTACAGCACGTTGTTCCCTGGAGGTCGATCCAGCTTAACGAATTGCTAAATACCCTACTACCGCAGGCTGTGGATTATGCTACCGACCTTCTGCAAAAGCCCACATCTTTCGATTCGTTACACACGATCAATGCTATCTATGCACGACTAAACCTGGTAGCAACTATGCTGAAGAGCCGTCAAGCTCTGCAATTCAATCAAGCCTTACTCAGTCACCATTTAACTCCGACTTGGCAGCAGTTACGCTCCCTCGTAGACCAGGCACTAACGCAAGCCCAGCAAATCAATAATCCGAGATCGCAATCCTATGCCCTTGGCACATTAGCTCGATTGCTTACCCAAACTCAAGCCTCTCCGATTGAAATCCAGGCTAATTACGAGCAAGCATTAGCCCTAGCACAATCTGTACAAGCCTGGGATATTGCTTACCAGTGGCAGCGGGAGTTGGGACAAATCTATCAAGATCAGGGCGATCACACCAAGGCTACGACAGCTTATCATGCAGCAATTAAAAGTTTGGATCAGGTTCGAGGGAACTTAACAACCATCAACCCAGATCTACAGTTTTCATTTAAGGAGAAAGTAGAACCTGCCTACCGACAATATATGCGGTTCTTGCTGTCACAATCTCAACCAAACCTATCAGAAGTTGTTCAAGTAAATGAGTCACGGCAGATTGCTGAACTAGAAAACTTTCTTCAGTGTGGCAAACTCGATTTAGTGCCGCTCAATCAGATTGTCACACCTAAAAATCAACCTGCAATTGTGCATGTGATTGATTTGGGTGACACCATCGGTGTCATTGTGCAATCGATCGATCATACTCTCCAGCACTATACTATCAACTCAAAATTACTCAAAGATACAGCCGAGAACTTGCTAGCTAACCTACAGTCTGAACAACTTCCCCAAACAGATCCCGCTGTGTTTCTGAAATACGCCAAAACCCTGTACCAAATAATTTTACAACCAGCTAGAGAACAAGGCATGCTTCCACCGACTGGCTCCCTGGTTTTTGTTCTTGATACCCTACTGCAAAATATTCCAATGGGACTGCTGTACGATGGGCAGTATTTTCTAGTGGAAACCTACAGCATCTCGGTAGCCCCTGGTTTTCAAATTCGGGAACCCCAATCACTCTCTCCCAATCAGTTAAAAGCCTTGATTGCCGGACTTAGTAAAGCCAGTCCTAGCTTTCAAGATCCACGCGCCCCAAAAGGACTCAGTCCACTCCCTGAAGTCGAAGTAGAAGTTAAAAGCATTCAGCAGCACCTTACCGACTCTGTTCAACTATTGAATGAAAACTTCACAGCAGAACGGTTTCAATCAGAAATTAGTAACACCGTTTTTCCAATCGTGCATGTAACAACCCACGGTCAGTTCTCATCTGATCCAAACCGGACTCTTTTGTTGTCCTGGGATCGGTTAATTGATGCTTTCCAACTTAATCAGCTATTGAAAGCACCGAAGCAGGGAGGACAATCAGGCATTGAATTATTAGTCCTCAGCGCATGTCAGACTGCCAAGGGCGATCGCCGCTCAACTTTGGGAATTGCAGGAATCGCTGCTCAATCTGGTGCCCGAAGTACGGTTGCTACCCTGTGGCTGGTTGATGCAGACAGTACAGCAGCCTTGATGGACGAGTTTTACCGGGGATTGCAAAATCGTCTACCCAAATCAGAAGCACTCCGGCAAGCCCAAATCAGTTTGATTCAAAGTCCGGCTTTCAACCACCCCTATTACTGGGCACCCTTTATACTGGTCGGTAGCTGGTTGTAGTATTACAAGCGAACAATATTCAACACCGTTTCCGTTGTACTCAGTGTTTTGCCATTGCGTCTGGCTATCACAACAATCCGGTAAGCATTGCCCATCTGTAAATCCGCTTCGTCCACAGGGTACAACAACGCTGTTTCTGATACACGTTTTTCCCATCGCACTCCATTTCCAACAATCCACACAACATAGTCTGTGGCATTAGGAACTGGATTCCAGGAAATAGTCGGACGTTGATCCATTAATGCTGTCGTCCCGGGCTGAATAATCCGAAACTCATTGTCTCCTGGACCCTTTGGGCGAAAACATCTGCTTGCTCCACAGGACTTTGTTGCAAACCCACGTGGACTACAGGTTCGCTCATCCACTTGAATCCGCCCCTGCAACGTTACAGTTTCACGGTTTGCAAAACACAAAAGTCTGATTGAACGATCAGGCAAATTCAACTGCTCATTTAGGCAGATAATTCGTCCGTTGGCAACACTCCCATTACCACTACCCACAATCCGACCAATGGGAATACAACGGCGGGCAGGGTCTGCTGTCCCAGAAATGGGCAGACCTGCAACCGCGAAGAATATTGCCAACACAGGCGCTAAACCACGCCAAGAAGTTGCACACGGACTCTGGCTACAACCCATGAAATTACTCACATTATTACAATTCTTACCTGTTACCAGGCACTCTACACGAATCATGGCGACTGTTCTATTACAGCTCAACAACCTTTGGGCTGATTGTTTTATCAATTGAAGCAGTATCGATTACCGAATTTGAACTCGCTGAAGAACGTGTGCCTTCCACTGCTGCACCTCCGGTTGTCCTACAGGAGCTGGCAGCATCAAACAAGTTGTCCAATCAGCCGATGCATCTTGATGCAGCTTTTCCTTCGCCTGCGCCATCAGACAGTAAGCATCTGCTCGTTCCGGGTCTTTATTCGATGCTTGCTGTAGCCAATTCAGTGAGCGCTGGAATGACCCCTGCTCAAGAGCTATCCAGCCAAGGTTCTTGTAAATCGCACCTAGTGTTTGCGGGTCCTTTGTCGCCTTTGTTTCTTGCTGTAACATTGTTTCTGCTACTTGAAAATACCCCTGGAGAATTTGTAAGCGGGCGAGATTGTTGATTGCATCGCTTCGCAGCGGCATTGTAGAACTAGCTGCTACCCGGTAATGATCCTCCGCCAGCCGATACTCCCCTTCTTGCTCATAAACATTTGCCAAATTGTAATGGGCTGGAGCATGGTTAGCATCCACCGCGATCGCCTTTTGGAAATAACGAACCGCGCATTGGTCATCCCTCGTCTGCAAGCACGATATACCAAGGCTGCTATAAATATCTGGATTGTGTGGCTCAAACCAAAGCGCCCGTTCATACTGAGCTTTTGCCCCCTTCCAGTCTTCGGTTGCCTGCAATCGGTTCCCCTCAACTAGAAAATGATTTCCCGCGATCGCCGTTGCTCCTCGAACAGCACCAACCACCATAACTCCACCAAGCAATGCTGCGGCTACTTGAAACGGCTTGGAACGCAGTATCGCCCTTCGCTGCAAACGCTTGGGAAGCTGGTTCAGATATTGAACAATTTGATCTGGTTGGCAGGGACGCTCAACCGGATTCGGTGCCATCAACTGATCGATGAAATTCAACAGCAGTGGATCAACCTGGGAAGCCTCCTTTCGCCAAATTAGCATTCCCGTCTGTGAGTTTCTGGGCAAATCAATCGGGTGCTTCCCAGTCAACAGGTGACAAAATGTACGTCCAATCGAAAAGAAGTCAGAGGCTGGAACTGCCTTCCCATCGTTTTGCTCAGGAGAGGAATAACCAGGAGTTCCTGGAGTCAACGCATCTGCTTTACTAATCAGCCCCACTCCAACCCCTCCTAGCCGCGCCAAATACTGGGGATCAAGCCGACAAACGGTGTCAAAATCCACCAAAGCAAGCCGCCCATTGGGTTGCACAATCAAATTGTCAGGCTTAATATCACGGTGCAAAAAACCAAGTTGGTGAAATCGACCGACCAGTTCGACCAATTGAACCAACCACTCGATCGCCCGACTCTGAGAAATCCGACCCTGACGCGATAGCCATTGGTCTAAGTTCTCTCCTTCAATTTTCTCCATCACCAGGCAATGGGATTCTGGCATCTCAGGGAGAACACGCCAGGGGAAAAAACTATCGGACTCAAGTCGTGGAATGCCGGGTACTGCTCCTAGCGAGTGAATCCGGCGCAGTGCCAATGTCATCACCATTAATGGTTCAACAACTTCCGGCTCATTCGAGTTCAACACCCTCAATACCTTGCGAGTCCTGGTGGACTGATCTTCGACCTCAAAGATTTGCGAGAGGTAAGACTGGGTCAACGGGCGCAGCGATCGAATAGCTCGATAGCGATCGCGAACAAGCAGTGATGCACCACAACGCTGACAATGATCTACACTATCTGGATTCTTTTCCAGACAACGGAAGTTGATACAGAGCGACGACACATTGGATACCCCCCTACTCAAGCAGATTTCATTAATATTGGTTGTTTGACGAGTCCACGCGGATCTTTCAAAAGATACTTCTGCAACAAGGTCCACAAACTAAGCAGTTGCTCATGAGTTGTTGAATCTAGGCTTGTCTCTATCAGCGCAGATTGGATCAGTCGTTCAACTGAAGCTGACGAAATTCCTTCCTGCTCTAATAGCTCTGAAATGGGAACCGCAGACTGCCGCTCTGTGAGCAAGGTTGCCAGAGCAAGCAGGGTCTGCCGATCTTCAGTTGATAAATAAAGGGAATCACCAAACAGATGGTCAAACCAATACTGCACAATACCTAATTGCATAGTTGCCCGACTCAGACTATTTAGGCTTCCTCCCAACCGTATTTTGATCCAATTTGCAATCTGACGCAGTAAGAGCGGATGCCGTCCAAGGGACTGAATAAGTGCATCCCATAAAGGTTCATCTAATAGTCCTGCCTCTTCAAAGATTTCCCTTGCATCTGCCACAGTTAGCCCTTCCAAGGAATACGAAATCAGAGGAAGCCCACGCAAAGCAAATGTTTCAATATCAGGAATTGGTTCTTGAGATGTGAGTAACACACAACTCTGGGTTTCTTCAATCACCCGTCGAAACAAACTTAGATAGCCCTCGGATAATTGCTTAAACCCCATTGAACCATTCGACAGCAACGCATCTGCCGTATCAAAGACTAGCAAACACCGGCGCGTTTTCAAAATGGCGATCAGGTCAGATAGTTGGGCATCCAACCTCTGTGCTTGAGACACAGAATGTCCAAGCAACTGAAGAACATCACAGACTAACTGCAACGGATCAGGAGCGTAGTGGACAGGTTTCCACAAAATTTGCTGAAATGGTAACTGCGGCTCAGAGTCGATCAATTTCGCTACCAGCGATCGCTTGCCAATGCCGGTCACTCCTACTAAGACGACACACCGATGGGTCACAACCAACTGGCGTAACTCATCAAGCTCTCGCTGACGACCGTAAAATTTTGATATCTCTGGAATCTGGGCACCTACAAGCCGAGAAAGCTCCATGCCTTGCTCTCGGTTGTAAACAGCCGTAATCACTGTACGGAAAGACTTTTTCCCGACAGGCTGCCCTAACAGTTTGCTCAATAATGTCCATAGTCCAGGAGCGATCGCGCGTTGAATCGTATTGATCTTGTAGCCAATTTTAGTCTTCTTGACCACTTCCTCATAGGTCTCGTCTTCCCACGCAGCAGTCAAAATCAGTCGTTCAGGCGCATTCAAGCGACGGTTGTACTGATTCAGCAACAACTGATCGACGTAGGTAAGCATATCGTCTACGGTCTGCATAAGATGCCCAGGAAGAAAATTTTGCCGTAAAAAGGTAAGTACTTAAACTAAAAAAAGTAAGTATTTTGACTAAAAAAAGTATATTACTCCTTTCTAGAAAACAACGCACTGTCAAACACCTCTTTATTGAAATATTCAATGTAGCCAAAGAAGTCTTTTTCAGAGAAGATCGTCTCCCTGATAACAAATTTACTTGCTTATTAAATCTAACTAAAGTTGGATTATAAAAAGTAAGTCTGCTTGCATACTTTTTGAAATATCTATAGTTCATCACGAAGCAGTCATTTAGCCCTGTCTAAACCTCGTTCGCCCCTATGCTAACCAACTCTGCACCACCATCTACTTCCATTCACCCGCATCACCCAAACCCCATCCTTCCCACCCAATCATCCTTAAATCTCGAAGGTATCCTACGGCAGAGTTGTGAAATATTTCGTTCTATCTGTGAGTTTGCCCCAATCGGGATTGCGCTCGCTTGTGTCAAAACCCACCGAATTATCCGCACCAATCCCGTCTACCACCAAATCCTGGGATATTCCCCTGACGAGATTGAGAACTTTACCTTTCTCAATCTCACCCACCCCGATGATACTGAAGCAGAGCTACAGAAATTTGGACAGCTATTAGACAACGAGATTTCCCGATTTCAAATTGAGAAGCGCTTCAAAGCGAAAAATGGAAACTGGATTTGGGTCAATATGACCGCAGCCTTAATTCGTGATGATGCCGGAGTGCCGCTCTACAGCCTGGCAATGATTGAGGACATTTCTGATCGGAAACAGGCTCTCGAAGCCCTGCAACGGAGTGAGGCGAAGAACAGAGCAATCCTAGAAGCTCTGCCTGACATGATCTTCCATTACGACTACAACGGAATATACCTTGATTACGTTCCTGCCAAACATCTCCAGCCCTACACCTCTCCAAATCAGTTTCTAGGGAAATCGATTCGAGAAGTTCTCCCCCAACCTGTTGCTGAAACTTTACAAACTGCCATATCCCAGGCAATCCTCACGAACCAAACGCAAATCTGCGAGTACGACCTTATCCTGCATGGAATACGCAACTACTACGAGACGCGAGTAGTTGCCTGCAATAGCACCGAAACCCTTGCGATCGTCCGTGATATTACCAATTACAGAAACGCCCAGGCTGCCTTACGCTCCTCCCAATCACAAATAGAAAACCACGATCAGCAACTCCAATCTCTGACTCGGCAGCTTCACCAGACTCGAACACAGCTTCAGCAAACCAAACCTCTGGTTCAACTGGGAACCCTGATTACTGGAGTTGCCAAAGAATTTCAGGAGATATTATTTCAGCTTAGGACTCAAATTGGAGTCATCGACGAAGACTTTCATAAAATCCTGTCACTGCTCTGTCTCTACGAGCAGTACTACCCTCGAACAGTTGAAGAAATTGAGTACGAGCGTTCTCTTGTCGATCCACAGACGCTCATCACCGAGATCCCTCACCTTGTTCGCCGCACCCACAATCGACTTGAACAAGCCAATGATTTTGCGCTATTCCTCCAGACCCTAGCCCGCGTTCCCATTTCAGCGCCGAGAAGGATTGACATCCAGCGCTGCCTCAATCACTTAATCCATCGCTTCCGCTCTAGATTCCAAGCCTATCAAGTCAGCGAAGTCGTTCTACAGCATGGTGGACCGCAACATATTCAGTGCCATCCCGAACAACTATATCAGGCTCTCCTTCAACTTTTTCATTACACCATTGAGCGGCTAGCGTTCAATCTCCAAAGACACCCTTGCCTTCTAATTCAAACCCGACCCCTACCAAATGATCAGATCCAAATCACCCTTCAATCCCACCCATCTAGCACCCATTCTCCCGGTTCTGCGACAACTGTTTCCTCTCAGCCAATAGACCAATTAGACACCTCAACCGGACTTCTGCTCAGTCGATACATCATCGAGTCTATCCATTGCGGAAAAATCGACTGTAATAGCCCTCTACAGCCTGCCGTTCGGCTGAAGGTGCAACTACCCGTCACTCTTGTTGACCTGCCCTCTTTTGCTACACCACTAGAATGAAATTTAGTTGAGCTTTAATATCCTGCCTGTTATTTGAGTATCATGAAATCAATTTATGATTGCAGAAGTATTCACAGGCGGGTAAAGAAATGTTGTGGCGGTGGAAACTGGACACGCTAATGGAAGAGCGTGGCATTGATAGTCCCAGAGTACTGTTGTCCAGAATACGGGCAAAATATCCGCAGGTCGTTGGCAATTTTGGAGAGTCTACTGCTCGACTTATGCTGGCGAGTAATCTCGATCGCATCCATCAAACTGGACTTGTCGTCGTCTGTCAGTTTTTTCATCTGAAATCGCTCTCCCAACTAGTTGACTTTGCAGATGCGCCTGACCCTGGGACTAAACGCTGGAGCCGCGCCCCAAAGCTTGAACTTGTGTTTAAAGTTCAACAAAAACTGAACGAGAAAGACATTCCTCAGATGCAAGTTGCCGAAGAAGGGCAGATGCGAGCCAAGGCACTTGAGAGCCAAAACAGTAGAACCAATCAATCTGATGTGATTCAGTCCAAGATCTCTCTTAAAACTATCAACAGCATTTGCCGGGGTAGAGTTGAAAACATTTCATTTAGCTCCCTGGGCGCGATCGCGGATGCAATTCGCGCAATCACATTTGATTATGAAGAGTTCACCTGTGAACCCGTAACTATTACCGAGCTTCTGGATATTCAACCCATTAAAGAGTCTAAAGCGAGTGAACTCCGCCCTCCAACCACTTCGACTCGAATCCCAACAGTTACCCCAGGTAGCTCTAGCGATTCTGGGCATCGAGCCACCCATACCAAACAAATTCAAGCATACTAAGAGCGGAGCTATACGTGGCTAGGTAAGTAGGTCGTTAGGCAAGTAGGTAAGATGGATGAGCGGCACCTGAAGTTAGGCTATGAGGAGTTCTTGCGGGAGCTAAAGGAGCGCATTCGTAATGCTCAGGTGCGAGCAGCGCTGGCAGTTAACCGGGAACTGGTGCTTCTTTACTGGCAGATTGGCAACGAGATTCTGTTCCGACAGCAGCAGCAAGGATGGGGATCGAAAGTCATTAATCGATTAGCTAATGATCTTCGCAAAGCGTTTCCCGATATCAAAGGGTTCTCTGCTCGCAACCTCAACTACATGCGGGCGTTTGCAGAAGCTTACTCGGACGAGGCAATTGTGCAACAGGTTGTTGCACTAATTCCTTGGGGGCACAATGTACGGATTTTAGACGCGGTGAAGACCTCGGAGGAGCGAATGTGGTACATCCAGCAAACAATCCAGTACGGCTGGAGCCGCAATATCTTGATCCACCAGATGGATAGCCAACTTTACCGTCGCCAGGGCAGTGCGATCACTAATTTTAGTCGCGTACTCCCCGATCCTCAATCCGAATTGGCACAGCAGGTCATTAAAAATCCCTATTCATTTGATTTTCTCAGTTTGGGCAAAGAGGCGTTAGAGCGAGAGTTGGAAAGTGCTCTGATTCAGCATATTCGAGAGTTTTTGTTGGAGTTGGGGGTTGGTTTTTCCTTTGTCGGCAGCCAGTACCCGCTCGTGGTGGATGGGAAGGAATACAGAATCGACCTGTTGTTTTACCATTTTCGGTTGCACTGCTTTGTGGTGATCGACCTGAAGGTGGTGGAGTTTGAGCCGGAGTTTTCTGGCAAGATGAACTTTTACGTTTCAGCCGTGGATGACTTGCTGCGGAGTGCTGACGATAAACCGACGATCGGTATTATCCTCTGTCGCACAAAGAGCAAGACGGTTGCCGAGTACGCTCTGCGGGATGTTCACAAACCGATTGGAATTTCTACCTATCACATGGGCACCCCTCTGCCAGAGGAGCTTCAAAGAAACCTACCAACGATCTCAGATCTGGAGGAAGAAATTGAGGCGATCGCTGCCGAAGTGGAACAGACCCTGGCATCTCAGGAAGTGGAACAGCTTTCCCTGTTTGCTGATCCTACAATATTGAGAGAGGAATGAAGCGATAAGCTATGTACCAAAGATAAAGGGCACTGAGCTTTTTTATAGATTGCTGTAAGATAGCGAACACAGCAGGCGGTTAAGGTCATGGCACTCGACAACCCACTCGCGATCGATAGACAGACCCTCCTTGCTTCCATTCCAGACGAGTGGGAGGCAAAGTTTAAGGAGGAACTTTCGCGATCGCCCATTCTCCAGCTCGTTGCCATTCAAATTTCGCAACAAATCATCGAGGTTTACCGCCAGCGGGTTGAGCTTGCCCTGAACTCACGAGAGATTGAGCGTCGTAAGATTCAGTCTTCCTATCTTGATGTCAAGAAAAGCAAAGACGGCAAGTACACGGTCGCGCTCGCTCGAACAACCGAAGCCCCGCGTAAATCTGCTGCGGCTGAAGAACAGGTAGAACATTTGTTTAAGGCGTTAAATTTCTGGGAGTCTTCCGCCTCCTATATGTGGTTTGACTTAACCAAAATGGCGTTTGCGGAGATGGAAAAAGATTTGGGCCAGATTGCATTAGAACAGATGGATTCGCAGACGCGGTTGAAGGCGCTTTACCGCTACATTTTTGATGATGCCTCCGATTCGCTCAAGTCCAACTTTTCCTCCGTTTTGCAAGTTTATATTGACCAAGCCGTTCAACTCATTCTCAATAAATATGATTTGCCCAGTAAAACCCTCCAGGAATTGGAGTGGCTGTCGGGCTTAGGGCAACAAAAAGCCGTTCCAAAGGCTCCGGCAACCAATCCCGATCTATTTGCCAATGGTATCAGCAGTAATTTTGCAACCTGTAAGCTGCTCTGGGAAAGCGTCAATATTTTGACGCAGCGTAGTGACCTCCAGTGGCAACCCGATGAAGACGGCAAGTTGACCTATACCAGCACGCTCAAAGATGGTAGGGGGCGGCTGATATTTTGGGTCACTGACAGTCCAGAGGAACAGTACCCGGAAGCTTTGGCAGGAGAAGCGGCCTTGGCAGTGATTGAGACGTTTGACATTCGGGCTGCGTGTATGCACTTGATCTACGCGGCTCACGTCACTACGCTTGATCGCCCTTGGGAAGAGGAGTTTGTGATTGATGATGCTCAAATCTCATCCTATATGGGACTTGATAAACGGAAAGATTTAACCAAAGAGCAGCGACTCAAGCTGATTGAACGGATCTCCGAGCAACCGGCTCAAATTCTCACCTTCTTGCACTGGCCGCAGCAGGGAAATATCGAGAGCTTTTATGTGGAGAAAAGCCGCCTGTGGGAGGTAGCGATCGGATATCACGGGCAACGAGACCTTTTTGGTGACATCAAATGTACCGGGCTGACGATCCGTTGTCGGGCGGGGATGTGGGCAAAGTATTTCCTCAACAAGCGAGGTTCAGACGAAGGCAACGCCTTCTATCAGTACGGTGTTCTGTCTAAGACGCTTCTGCAAACGATTACTCGTGTTTGGCAGCACAGCGAAGGAGCCGCCCGAATGCTGGCGTGGCTGTCCTTCAGAATGCGGGTTAGCACCAATCAGGTCATGCTGACCTCAACCCTGATGGAAGTTGCTTACGGTGCAGAAAAAGTTACTGCTGCCCAACGAGATCGCGACCTGCGTAGTGAACTTGCGAATACTTGGGATCGAGATCTTTTGGTGCTGCATGAAGCAGGGTTAGCGATCGAGTTTGACCCCGTCACCTATCCACCTGAAATTCAACCCGACTGGAAGGAGGGAGGACGCGGTGAGAAAAAGCGTCCCAAAGGCTTCTGGGAACAACTCCGCAACAGTCGCCTATTCATCCATCCTCCCAAAGAGATTGCTGATGGGATTGCTAAACTTCAGCGTAAGAAACGAACCATTGATGTGGAAAGTCGTCCAGTTTCCCCCAAGCCAATTAGAGCAGGCTCCACCTTTGGCGGCGAACAGATTAAAGCCGCTAGAGAGATTAAGGGCTGGAGTCAGGAAGAGTTGGGCAGGAAGCTAGGCAAAACCAAGATGTGGATTAGTCTTATCGAGCGGGGTAAACGCAGTATCAAACCTGAGGATGCTAGCCAGTTACGTGCTGTTCTGGGGTTAGATACGTAAAAGTTTGTAGGCTTCCAAAGTAAACAGTAAACAGTGTAAACAGGTGGATGAGTAAACAAGTAAACAGTAAACAACACATCACTACTGTTTACAGCGTTACTATTCAAATCCAGCCAAGTCAATCCTGGCAAACATTTTGAGTTGTAAACAGATTCCCGAACCTGGGGGACATTACCCCGATCCCCAGGGGCAAACTACCCCGCCCCTAGAGGGCAACTTATCCGAACCCAGGGGACTGCAAGCCCGAACCCAGGGGGTAAAAACCCCGAACCCAGGGGACAAAACTATTTTTTGGATCTCCGAAACCCTTTCAGCTAAAAGCTTTCAGAAATAGTAAACAAACCTAATGATCTATATGATCTTGATCGCCAGTAAACAAAGTGAGCGTTTGTACTGGCTAAGTAGAATGGCACGCAGCTAACTACAGTTATGCGTAGTTACAGATGAAGCCATAGAACAGGAACAGGGGAGGTAAGCAGCACACTCAGCAGTACTTGAAACTTCAGTTATTAACAACAGAAAACCGGGACAGAGTCTCGCCAAAGCCTCCTTTATCCCGGTTTCCTAGCCGTTTCTGAAACGAGAGTCGTTTCAGAATTGGTGGGATGTTTTTGTGCATCTGTATTCAGGATACTATCTCTATCACAATGTGCAAGAGGTAGCAGTTTTGTTATGTGCAATTTTTCCTGCCATTTAGCAGACTCATAGAGCTATGCATTTCCGAGGACAGGATGACTTGCTGTTGCGATCGTAGTGTTTGTGATCGTCAGGTCTAATCAGCAGAAGCTCTATTTAGGCTAGAGAAACCGTGACTTAGTCCCGGCTCCCGTGATCTAGGAGCCGCTATGCAAACAGCACTCTCTCAATTTCAATACGTTCAGGAATGGGATGATGAATTTCTCCTGCTCTTCCCCCATCGGTTTGACTATATTTGGGCAGAGCATCCGGTCGCTGGAACATCACCAGACTGGAAAACAGAGAGCCGCCATCCGTTGAGCGATCGCTTAATTCGACAGGGAGCCTATCTTTATGGTGTGCGGTTCGGGGCAGAAACTTGCTACGGCTTACTTGATATTGACATTGGGAGTCCCTACCACCCAAAGCAAGATCCGTTTGCACTACAGCGCATCATTGCAGCACTCGAGCCCTTGGGACTCGTTAGTATCATCGCCTGTACTTCCAGTTATAGCGGTGGTTTACACGTCTATTTGCCATTCCAACAACCTCAAAGCAGTTGGCAATTGGCGATCGTCCTTGCTGCACTGCTAGAAAATGCTGGCTTCAAGCTTTTTCCCGGACATCTGGAAGTCTTTCCAAACCCGAAACCTTACATTGTCGATGGTGCTCCTAGCCTCTTCAACGCCCACCGTCTTCCTTTGCAAGCAGGCTCTTACCTTCTGAATGAGGACTCTCAACCCATCTGGACGAGTCAAAAAAGCTTTATTCAACAGTGGAATTTATCTCAACAACGCAATGACATCGATAAAGCAACGCTGAAGCAAATTCTCAAACAAGCAAAGCGACGACAGTTTCACATCTCTGGTAAAGCCGAAAAGTTCATCAATGATCTCAATGCTGAAATTGAACTGGGATGGACTGGCTATGGACAAACCAATCGTTTACTCGGACGCATCACCATGCGAGAGTACATCTTTCACCATGTCCTTTCCGGTGGTGAACCCTTAGAAGGGCAATCACTCATTGACACTATTGTTGAAACAGCGCAAGCCCTTCCAGGCTACCAAGAATGGTGCCAGCATCAACATGAGATTGAACACCGAGTTGAGGAATGGGTACGGTGTATTGAAAATAGTCATTATTTCCACTACGGCGATCCCAGTGGCAAATTCAAAGCAAAGGAAATTGACGACGCAATTGAACAACTGCCGACCTGGAATCAACGCCAGTCAGAAGCAACCAGGGATAGGATTCGCAGAGCGATCGCGGATTTACTTGAACAAGGATCATTACCAGTCAAAGCGACTGCTCGGTTTCACGCCTTGCTGCAACACAACATTGGTGGTGGTTCGCTCTATCGTCATCGAGATCTGTGGCACCCCAGTTACCTTGTGGAAATCCCCCCGAACCCCCCTGATCTGCAAGTGGATAGCCAGTTAGATCGCGTTGAGGACGCATCTAACTGGCACAATCCCCCAAGCTTATTACCTACCACAGACGGTGATGACCCTTCTAGCAATGGTTCTGATAGTTCAAAACTCTCAATGAGTCCCTCGACGGGCAGTAATCCACCAGCTCAAGTGGAATTCAGCAATTCTAGTTTGGATTTATCTCACGGGATTCAGTACGTCCAGCAGGTGTTATTTGACCTCAAAGCCCAGCAGGAAGCTCGCCAAGAGGCATCAAGATTGGCGCAGCAACACCATCAGCAAATTAAGCGAGAAGCGTCTCAGACGAAATATGTGGAGCGGATGCAGCACTATTTAGATTCAGGAGATCCCATTTTGATGGCAGAGGCCCTGGCATGGGCACAGGTCAACCCAGGCATTCTTGATATAAATCAGCGACAACTTCCTCTAATGGATGAGGTTCTGGCACAACCATTAGAAAATAGGCGGTTAAGGGAGTTAGCAGCAATTACGCTTCAGATTGAGCGATTGAGACTGACACCGCAGCAGGTGAGCGATCGCCTGTTTGAACTCTTTGGTAAATGCTCTCAAACAATGCTGACGGATGCTGAGTTGACTCAATGGAAATTATGGCTGGAGAATCAATTGGTCTAAAAAAGAGAAATTCACGATGATTATTTAATCCCATCACCAGGATCATTACATAGAAGTCGGTTCATCATTTTCAATGCAATATTTTCTTTGTTCGTTTTTTATGCACTTATCGTTGCACCAGCATTTTCATCGCAATAAAATTGTGTTCACTTTGGAATTAAGCGCATAGAATAGGGTTGGCATTTTAGACTTTTTAAAGATGGCAACTGCAACTCGTAAACGTCCGAGAGCAACGGCTGTAAATCAAGAACTTGTTGGACCGGCAAGTGCTTTCCTGCAAGAGTTGCCGGAAAAGCAAAAGGAAGACCTATCCTTACGAGAAGCAGTCAAGCAGATGCAAGACCCCCTTAAGGCAGCACTTGCTAAAGGATATAACTATGAAGATTTGGCAAAAATGCTATCTGAGAAAGGCATCAAAATCAGCGCCTTGACCCTCAAGAACTACGTTCCATCCGGTAAGCGGCAAACAGCGAAAACCAAAGCGAAACGAGCCAAAAAATCCATTGGTGAAGCAGATGCTTTCGCACCAGCTTCAGAAGAAGCAATTTCTCCTCAAGAATCATCAGAAACCTCTACATTAGAAACCCCTCCCAATGAGGTAATGGCAGAACCGACACCCGCTTCTACTAAGGCAAGAAGGGGGCGAGCACAGTCGGCTGAGACAGCGAAATCGGCTGCCACTAAAACGAAAGCTACGAGCGAAACTAGCACTCGGCAATCCCGCACCCGCAAATCCTCAACAGCCAAAGCAACTACCAAATCACCGTCAACGAGAGGACGAAGAAAGTCAGAAGCCGCGAAGTAGAATTGACGGTTGTATGTTTGCTCCTCGCAAAATTATCCACATTGATATGGATGCGTTCTTCGCGTCTGTGGAACAGCGGGATAACCCTGTGTACCAGGGCAAGCCTATTGTGGTGGGAGGCAGACCTGAACAGCGGGGCGCGGTAGCGGCTGCTAGCTATGAGGCACGGAAGTACGGCATTCATTCTGCCATGCCTTCCCGTATCGCCAAGCAGCGGTGTCCGCATCTCATCTTTGTCAAACCGCGATTTGAGGTTTACAAGCAAGTTTCGCAGCAGATTCGAGACATCTTCCATCGCTACACCGATCTGGTTGAACCACTGTCCCTCGATGAAGCCTACCTGGATGTGACGAGCAACAAATCGGACATTCCCCTGGCGACCACGATTGCCCGCGAGATCAAGCAAGCCATTCGGTCAGAAACTCATCTAACCGCTTCAGCCGGAGTCTCGATCAACAAGTTTCTGGCAAAGATTGCCTCTGGACTGAATAAACCCGATGGACTCACCTTGATTCCACCCGATCGGGCTGAGGCATTTGTGGAAACCTTGCCGATTGAGAAGTTTTACGGTGTGGGTGACGCAACTGCAACCAAGATGAAGGCATTGGGGATTCATACAGGCGCAGATTTGAAGCAGTGGTCAGAGGCAGATTTGATGGAGCGGTTTGGCAAAGCAGGGCAATTCTATTATCGCGTTGCCAGAGGCCAGGACGATCGCGCGGTAAATCCCAATCGGGTCCGTAAATCCATTGGAGCCGAGCAATCGTTTGCCCAAGATTTGGGTGATTTGGAAACCATGTCCACCGAGTTGGCGGATCTTTCCAGACAGGTCAAAGAGCGCATGGATCGGCATCAACGCTATGGGTATACACTTACATTGAAAGTGAAATACGCCGATTATGAGCAAATCACTCGGAGTCGAACCGTAGATCGACTGCTACAGGAGGCGGAGGTCATTTACAACCTGGCAAAGGAATTACTGTTGCTCCATCTTGATACGCAGCGAAAAGTCAGATTATTAGGTATTACGGTTTCCAACTTGCTGGAGCCATCCCCGTCCTTGAGCTATGTGCAGTTGTGTTTTGAATTTCCCACCTACTCTCAGTATTGATTCCATCCACTGCCTTTGTACCTGGCATCAAACAAAGTTGGATGCAGAATTTCCGCCAGAATTTCCAGTGAGTCAACTAAACGAGGACCAGGGCGATTGAAGTAGGCATTGCCATCGGTGAGGTAAAGCTGATGTTGCCGGACTGCTCGTAGCTGTTGCCATTGCGAATGAGTTGCCATTGCCTGGTGCATCTCCTGGTGAGTGCGCGGTAAATCAAAGCCACAGGGCATGACGATAATGACATCCGGATCTGCTTCAATCAGGGCTTCCCAAGAGAGGTAGGGGGAGTGCTGCCCGACTGTTCCAAACAGGTTATGTCCACCCGCGAACTCCACTAATTCAGGTATCCAGTTGCCACTGCCCATGAGCGGATCAATCCATTCGATCGCCGCCACCTTTGGGCGATCGTCCGATGGAATGGCAGAGGTTTTCTGCTGACACGCCTCAATACGAGTTTGCAATTTCGTCAGCACAGGCGTTGCATCAACTTCCAACCGATCAGCCACTCGTTGAATGTCTGCCCATATATCGGTCAACGTCTGGGGTTGCAGCGAAATGACCTGCGGCTGGGGGTGGCTGAGAGTGGCAACCGCTGCTTCGACCAGAGAGAAATTGACGGCGCACACATCACACTGGTCTTGCGTCACGATATGCGTTGGTTGGAGCGCTGCCAGCACGTCCAGCTTAATGTCATAGAGGCTCAAGGTCGATCGCAACAGCGTCTGCACATCCGCATCAATTTGAACACTTGGCTTTTGAACTTTGAGTCTGGCAGCGGTACAAATGGGGCGAGTTTCAATCCCAGGTGGATAATCACACTCGTGACTCCGCCCAACAACATACTCAGTTAATCCCAGCGCGGCTAAAATCTCAGTCGCACTGGGCAAGAGCGAGACAATTCTTGGCAATGATTCAGGCATACGGTTTCTGTCCTCGAAAGCCACCCGTTTGTAGTCTAAAGGAGAATCATCAACAGAGGTTCTCCAGCGGGGCAGCCTGAGTACCGTTTTCTCTTTTCTAGATCGTCTGTACTATGAAGATACGAGTTGGAAACTGACCGATGGCAAACCTGCTATTGATTGAAAGTCCGGGCAAGTCCAAAAAATTGAGTCAGATTTTGGGTTCGGGCTGGATTGTGAAAGCCAGCATGGGACATGTGCGAGAATTGGCGGACGATGGTGAGGATGCGTTGGGCTTTGATTTGCACGATCGCCACATCGAATGCCGCTATGAACCGAGAGGAGCCAAAGGCAAGAAGGTGTTGTCAGACCTGCGGCAAGCCGTGAAACAAGCGGATGCGGTCTACATCGCTACTGACCCGGATCGCGAAGGGGAAACCATTGGTTGGCATTTACAGCAGGAATTGCGACTGAAAAATCCGCGTCGGGTGGTCTACAGCGAAATTACACCGCAAGCTGTGAGAGCTGCGATCGCCCAACCGCGATCGCTTGATCAATCTCTGATTGCCGCTGGACGGGCGCGAGATTGTCTGGATAAACTGGTGGGCTACAAGGGCAGTAAGCATGTGGTGTGGAGACTGGGTATTGGGGCGAAGTCAATGGGTCGGGTGCAGAGTGCAACGCTGCATCTACTGTGTACGCGGGAAAAAGAAATTCAAGCGTTCAAACCCCAAGATTACTGGAGCGTTTGGGTGGAGTATCAGGAAGGATTTAAGGCGTTCTACCGTGCCAAACTGAATGCTAACCCAGCAAGCGCCACTGAAGCCGCTGATGATGCAACGGAAGGCAAAGAAAGTCAAGAGTCCGATCGCGTGAGCAGTCAAGCAGAAGCTGATCGGTTAGTGGCGATCGCTCGTTCCAATCCGCATCAGGTCGTCGCCATTGAGGGTAAAGTTGCCCATCAATCGCCACCCCCTCCTTTCATTACTTCCACCTTGCAGCAGGCAGCAGGGGCAAAACTGCGCTTTAGTCCCGATAAAACGATGAAAGTAGCGCAAGCACTCTATGAAGCGGGTCACATCACCTACATGCGAACTGATTCAGTGACTTTAGCCGAACCATTTTGTCTTGCGGTGCGCCAATATCTGGAAGAACATGATTCCACCAATGTGCCAAGCAAAACAACCCGACATCGAGCCGTCAAAGGAGCACAGGAAGCCCATGAAGCGATTCGCCCCACGGATGTAAAGCGATCGCCCAAACAGTTGCAAGCAAGTGCAGAGGAAGTAAAACTGTATGAGTTGATCTGGAATCGAGCCGTGGCATCTCAATGTTGTCCTGCTCGCTTGCGGAAAACGCGGGTGGTCACGAAATCGGGTGCCGTGCAATGGGAAGCGAACGGACAGGTAGTCGAGTTTCCTGGCTATACCCGCTACTGGAACAACTTAAGTGCCGATAGCCAACTTCCCACTTTGCAGCAGGGACAGTCGCTCACCCTGAAGCAGGCAGCTGCTGACAAAAAGCAAACCCAACCCCCACCGCGTTATACGGAACCGAAACTGGTGCAGTTGATGGAACGCAAAGGAGTAGGGCGACCCAGCACCTATGCACCCACTATCAAGACGCTGAAGGAGCGGGAGTATGTGCAGGTTGAGAAAGGCAAGCTCCAGCCAACCGCACTAGGACTGGAATTGGATGGGGCATTGGAAAAGTTGCTACCAGAGTTGATTCAACCAGAGTTTACAGCGCAAATGGAGTCAGCATTGGACGCGATCGCTCAGGGAAAGCAAGATTGGGAATCGTATCTGCTCGATTGGCACCGCACCTATTTTGCACCAGCGTTGGAGAAAGCGGGTCAACGGCTGCAAGCCAATGGTGTTCAAAAAATAAATGGGAGTGAAGCGCGATCTTCCCAAGGGACTGTTACGCGATCGCCTGACTCAAGCAAGCCAAAGTCCCAGGCAACAGTAACGAAAACCGCCTGTCCCAAATGTGGGGAGGCGATGAGTAAGGTTCCCTCGAAATCCAAGAAGCTGAAGGCAAATCATTTTCTCAAGTGTGGCGCGGCAGGCTGTGGCACGGTGATGCTTTGGAATCCGCAAGGGAAGCGCTATGAGTTGCCTTATGCTCAACGCACGCCTGATCCAGAGGCATTTACAGATGTTCCCTGTCCGGTATGTGGGGCATTGTTGGAGCGTTATCCTTACACAAAGGAGGGGAAGGAGAAGGTGATGTTGCGATGTTCGCTGTTGGAGAATCGACGGGGCAAGTGTAAGGAGGTAGCGTTTTTTGAGGGGCGGGACGGGTTTTGGTCGCCGAAGTTTGGGACGTTGAAGTTGGATTTGGTGAAGTAAGGGGGGAGAGATCGTACCTTCATGTTCCCTCGGCGATTACAACTTCCAAAAACGGTGTTCGCCTTTCCCGTGAGATGACTTCCGGTTCAGTCTATAACAAGAGGGGCCATAATGAGCAGATTCAGGACAGCAACCACATTACGGTTGTATTTTTTCAAATAGTTGTTTCCAAATTTCCACAAGATTCTCATGCTTCTTCATCGGATCGTTGTCTTTAAGAAGACGAGTTTTTGCTTGTATTGCAACATCCACCTTCCAACCAAGTTGAAGACTTAAGTCATGCTTCTGAGCATACTCCTGTATTTGTGGAACAATTGGTCTTTCTTCCTCAATGGCATCTCCAAAATCGTCATCAATATCCCTGAAATAAAGCCTCGTAAGGATTTTAACTAAAATGTCAGTGGGGAGCAAATCTTCAATCTCTGCATTTGCCATAGAACAAATATCACCGATCATAATAATTCGGTCGTTTGCTCCGTTGTAAAGGTTGCTTGAAAGCTGCTTTGCCATATTTTGCCCTGGAGTATCTGAATCAAAAATGACGTAGGGCAGTGCCTCATCTTTTGCTGTTAGCAGTGAAACAACGGCACTTACACCTTTAACCCCTCCTGCGGGAACGAAGATGATTTCTCGCTTTGGTGTAATTACTCCTCTCCCAATCAAATAGTTTTTGATAGCACTTAAGTAGTGCTGATCAGCAGGTCCTTCTACAACAATTGCTTGACATCCTTGAAAAAGAGTCTCGGAAACACTCAAACCTAAAGCTGCATGGACAGGATAAATAGATTTTGTTTGAGCAGGATTTTTTTCGCCTGCCCTTAAGTCAGCTGATATTGCTGTCGTTCCATCATCGTTGATGTACACTGCCTTTACACGATCAAGATGATCAGGATTCACTAAGAATGGAGAATGCGTAGTGTAAACAAGTTGATTAGTTTCTGCCAAGTTTGCGAAGAAATCAGAGAGATCCCGCTGTGCGATTGGATGTAATGTCATTCCTGGTTCATCAAGGAGCAAAATTGCCCCATCATGACTATCAGCACTTTCAACTAGAAAAATTAGATAAAAACTCAGGAACCATTGCAATCCAGTGCTTCGTCCTTCCAACTCAATTTCTTCAGGGCGCTTGTCATCAGATACCCAGATGCGAAAGTGATCACCATCTGCTTGAAAGCGAAAACGATACTCCCCCTGCTTCCACCAATCTCGGAAGCTTTGTGTAAGCTTTGTTCCTGCTGACTGCAAGAGAATCTCTCGTTCTTTTTTCTTCTCTCTAATTTCTTTAATCTGTTGCTCACTAGGCTGTCCCTGATTGGTTGGAAAATCCTGCCCTAAGTCCAAAATTTCTTGAGGATTTAACTTCACAAATTCAAAAAGAACTTTCAGCGTTCTTGCTTTCGCTTCCTCACGGTTACCCAATCCTGTTCGCTTCATGTTGTCGATTACATGGGGCAAGTAGATTTCAGAGTCTAGGTTTCCATAGTTGGAATAGTAAACAAAAGCTGGCAGGTTATTGATAACCCAGTCTTTAGCTTCTTTAGAGTCTTTCGGGTGTGGCTTTGTGATACTACCAATCATTTCACTAATCGAATCAATGACTTGTCCAAAACGAGGTACTATGATTGAGCGTTTGAGTGTGTTTTCAAGACTGACACCGTCGAGTAAGGTTTTAAGACTCTTGAGTGATTCTTCTTCAACCTCTTTGTCTACATCCTTCACCCGCGTTATTGCTGTTTCAAGAACATTGAGGATCTCAGCCTTCAATGGCTCCTCACTTTTCCCTGCTACCGTTAAATCAGAGATTGCGGTCAAGGCTTCAGAGAAAAGCTGCGTAACATCTGCCTTTGGTACATGGCGTTTAGGTATAGCATCTGGGAAGCTGACCTGATGTTCACCACTAAAGTTTCGTTTGACAATAGCGATTTTGACTTCAGACGCTACCGAACCAGTTACCTTAGCGATCCTCTCTGCAAGATAATCTGTTAACTCAAAACGAGCTTCGATAAACACTGGTTTGGGTTTTGTCTGACGGATTTCGTTATATTGCTTTCGTGGATAGTCAGCTATTGGGTTAATTTCTCCATCTTTTGCTGGATTTAACTTCCAAAGTGGAAGAAGAAGATTCGTTTTACCAGACTCGTTCGTACCGATAAGCGAGGTCACCTTACTTACGTCAATCCAGCCACTATCATCAACAGATCGAAAGCTCGTAACTCGAAAGCCAATAAGTTTTAACATCTCTACACCACTTATCATTGATACATTTAATCAAATTGACGCTGATTCATCAGGGTGAGGCTTATCCTTAATTAAGTAGTATAAGAGTACTTATATAAAACAGCTATCCTTTATCAAAATCTTTGAGGCTTAACTCACAACTGTTTTCTGGCAAGTGTTTGCTGGATTGAGTCCAATCCTCTTCTCTTTCGTTCAGGTAAACAACGGTCAGTTTCTATTCTAACAAGCAGATTTATGACATTAGACGATCTCCCTTTCCTTCAGCCATCTGGGCTGCTGATTTAATCCGGCTAATCTGGCCCAGGTTTTGTGATGCAGATATGGTTAGGGCGATTCATTAGGTCAAAAACCAATAGCGCTATCAGCTACCGGATAAAGCTGCAAAAGACGGAATGAGAGATGCTTCACATCAAACATCCTAAGGAGATTTCTGACAAAGAAACTACCCAAGGGTAAAATTCTTCCAGTTGTTCCAACAAGAAAGGAAGTAGAACATTGGAACCCTCTCCTCAAGTCGAAAGACCCCTTAGCTCGTCGCAGATCGCAGATCTGTGTTTGGCTGCATCTAAACTGCGTGGAGTCGAACGGCGCAGTTTTCAAGCGCAGATGACCCTGAAGTATTGTCATGGCAGTGCTCGCATGGCTGAGCGGGTGTTTGGATGGGGACGAGAGAGCGTCGAAGTGGGACTGGCAGAAAAGCGAACCGGGATTGTGTGTGTGGGAGCACAATCAGGGTATGGGGGAGCCAAACGCTGGGAAGAGCGGCAACCGGAAGCAGCAGCAGCCCTGCGAGCGCTAGCCGAGGCGCATGCTCAACAAGATCCAACGTTTCAAACCTCGATTGCCTATACCCGCTTAACTGCTCAAGAAGCGGTTACTCAATTGCACCAGCAAGGATTTGTGCGTGAGCAATTGCCTGCACCCAGCACCATGGCTGTGATTCTCAATCGCATGGGTTATCGACTGCAAGCGGTGGTCAAAGCCAAACCACAAAAAAACTGCCAGAAACGGATGCGATTTTTGCCAACATTCAAACCAAAGACCGCAAGTCAGACGATGGCCGTGTCAAACGAGTGAGCATCGATTGCAAAGCCACCGTCAACATCGGTGAGTATTCTCGTGGTGGGCGAACCCGGGGGGACAATCAGGCGAGTGACCATGATTTAGGTTGCCAAGAAAAGTACATTCCTTGTGGCATGGTGGATGAGGATAGTGGGCAATTGTCCATCTACTTTGGCAGTTCGTGTAAAACCAGTGACTTCATCGTCGATACCCTGGAGGCTTGGTGGACAAACTTGAGTGCAACTCAACAAGCCCAAACCACCCTGCTCCAACTGAAAGTCGATAACGGACCCGAAAGTAGTGGAGTTCGCACTCAATTTCTCAAGCGGATGGTGGAGTTTTGTGACCAGATTGGCAAGCCGATTCAACTGCTTTACTATCCGCCTTATCACAGTAAATACAATCCAATTGAGCGCTGTTGGGGAATATTAGAACAACACTGGAATGGCACTCAACTCAAAGATGTCAACACCATGCTGCAATGGGCAACCAGTATGACCTGGAAAGGTATTCATCCTATCGTCGTATTAAATCAACGACCCTATGCCAAGGGAATCTCTCTGTCAAAGACAGCCATGCGTGAGGTTGAGAATCGGTTGGAGCGCAATCCAGATTTACCCAAATGGGACATCTTGATTCGACCTATTTGTGGGTAGTTTTGTTCTCAGAAATCTCCTAAAGACTCACTCTGCTGCAAGCTATCCCGCACTTGCTTGGCACGTCGGGCGATCGCACAGCCTTTAAGCATCACACCCACAATTCCCTTAAATCGTCATGCAAGTGACATTGGCTCAGTTCTGTGGCTGCCGCCATTCGCTGAATGAAAGCGATGTTTAGAGGCTCCAAGCAGCCCATTCAGTTTTCCTTAACTTGATTAACCCTCCGTCTCATAGATATCTGTCGAGAGACCGCGCCGCTCTAGCGCCTGCAACAGATTGTGCTGTTCTACTAACTGTCGGTTTTCTGGCTTCCTCAACCAGTCAATAAAAGCTTCTGTTGCCACATCGCTAATCGTCCAGTCCTTTCCGGTATTCTTCAGGGGCACGATCGCTCGCATCAAGAAATCAATCTCCGGCGGAACCTGTGCCCGAAACTGAACTGGTTTACCTTCAGCCATTGCAGTATCCAAAACAAGGGTTAATTCTGGCATAGAAGAAAAGCCAAATTACAGTATTGCTATTTTGCTGTTTTGCTATACTGCAATGACAGGTAGCTGAACCTGCTTATCGCATTTTGTGGAGGGCGTTATGCCTGTCAATTCAGCATGTTCAAATTCCAACGGTTGGGACGTTTGTGGCATTTTCAACGGTCAAAAGTTCGCATTTTTCTCTACAGGTTTAGCCCTAGCAACCCAGCTTTTCATCCTTATTCCTGCCGCCCCTGCTGTGGCAGGACAGGCAGAGCCTTGGGTTCAGATGCGGCGAACCAGTGCCCGAATTAGCCGTAAACAACTTGAAATCGTCATGCAACTGTGGCGAGGAGCGCTCTGGGAGGAGGTTGTTCAAGTGATTGGTACGCCTTACTGCCAACTCGCTCCCACTATGTATGCCCCTCGTCGCGATGCCTATCCAATGGCGTTTGATCCCAGTACCTGGCTGGTCTTGGAGTATGACCGGGCAGTAACTTTTCAGCACTACGACTTCACATTCAATAACCGACAACCGGGAGGTTTCTAACCATGAGTGATGAAAAACGAAAGCTGTCTCCCAAAAGCTCTAATTACAAAGCGGAGCGATCGGATGCAGAATGGAAGCAGTATCATAGTTCCGACTCCAAAACTAAGAAGGAGTTGGATAAGGAGTACAAAAAGCGGGAAGACTCCCAGTGCCAGGAGCCAGGTTGTCCAGAGGAAGCCGTGCATCAGGACAAGCGGAGTAACAAGTCGGGTAAATGTTTGCACCATTGGGACGGTGACAGCGATGACAACGGCTAAACCCCACATTTCAAAGTTTGAGCGTGGCGCGATCGCGTTTCGCTACACCCTGAATGGCACGCTTGAAGCCTGGGATGTGTTTAGCTCCCGACCAAAGCGAGATAGCCGAGAGTACAAAATCATGCGGAACGGGCTGATGTTCTGGGAAGCCGAGGAGAAGCTGCTGACGGGATGGGAGCCTGATTTTCCTGGCTATGATGCGGTGGATTGGGGAGATATTTCACCTGCGGAGGCCGTTGCAGAGAACCCTGGTGAGGAGTATGAGGCTTATCAGGAGGCAAAGGGTACGGAGTTAGTGGAGTTATACTCTGACCTTGCTGAGGAATGGGAGGAGCAGTCCGAAGCAGCACCAGAGGCAGAACAACTAAATTTGATTTGAGGGTCGTGTGGAAGTCAGAGATGGGGCGATCGCTCTGTAGAGTGAGACGATCGCTTGTTGTTAAACCCTTAAAGCTTTATAAGCACACCAAATTTCTACTTAGATACAACGTCTATATCACGAAATTTAACACTGCGATAATCAGCATAGGGACCGTAAACAATGTAGCCTACTTCAAGTAATGCGAGTTTGCTAACGTTCTGTGGTATGCCAGTAAAATAAAGATTTCCTTTGATCGGAATATCTGGAATTAATTTCACCTTGGCAAAACCATACATTGGGCTTCCTTGCGCTTGACCTAGTTGAGAATAAGGCGTAGCAGCATACTCATTGCCAGAAACATCAATGCCTCTACTGAGGCTACCGTAATTGCCACTCAATGCAAATTCTCTGTCTCCATTGGCTAGATTCGTTACCAAAAGACTACATTGAACATCTTCTCCGCTTCTCTGGCACTCTTGCAGTTGAAACTTAAAAAAGTCTTTTTCAACTGCTGCGATTTTTGCAGGTGCTGGAGAAGAGGGAGGCGCAGCGGAAGGAGGTGGAGAAGGAGAACTAGGTGTGCTTGGAGGAGGTTGTGACGATGGTGAAGGGCTTGTTCCTACTGCTGGAAGTGAAGGAGATGGAGAAGATGAGAGAAACCGATTCACTAAACCAGGAAAAAATTGATTGAAGCCTATCGCTGTTAGCAAAGCTGCAATGGCTCCTATCAGTGCTATCCAACCAGCAAGCTTAGATTTTTTGTCTTTTTCTTCTTCACTCATTAGAGGTTTTCCTGGTAGTTAAAAGAAGGTTTCCTAATTAGTGGAGGGTGTTACGCAATAGGCGGCAGCGGGAAGACCATAGTGACAAACTCTTTGATTATTTAGAGAAACACCGCTGATTGTTTTACCAGCAGTTACCTGCACGGGGATTGGAGCACGGTTCTTCGCATAGTAGAAAAATGCATCGTAAACTTGTCCAGTAGCTCCGTCGGTGAAACTTCCTTTTACTTGACTGAAGACGAAGTATTCTCCAGCCTTAACAGGCAGTTTAAAGGTGCGTTGTCCTTCTTTTGTGCGAATGCAAGTCAGTTGTTGATAATTGCTGGCAGACTGAGCGCAAACAGTCATTGCTGGAATAAAGTCTGAGGGGTAAGACAACTTGCCTTGAATCACTCCAGCAGATGAACTACTTGGGTCAGCAAGACTGGGATAAGCGGCAAGTACGATTGATGAAAAAACTGCTACGCCAACTGAAAATCCTTTTCCTGTATTGTGCATCATAGAACTTTGCTTTTGGATAAATGATTTAGTTATGAATCCAATCTTTTTTACGTATTGCAATCTTGCTATCTCCTTTTACTTTTGTTTTGTTGAAGGCTTAAGGCACTTTATTAGTTGGACAAACATTACCTTTATCATCCCTGCCTTTGTCGGGCTTCCAAGTTTGTTGGTATTCCTTCCAACCTTCATCCAACTTTTCATAGGTAACGAAAAAATGCTCCTTGAGAATATCAAAGGGATGTACATCTGTGTTCATGTGTAAGTTGGAGAACGAAGGAGTACCTACAGGAGCAAATGCATCAGGCGTTCCTGCCCCCGCTCCATCTGTAATTAATTTCCCCGTAGCATCATAGACGCACTGTTGTCCGGGTTGTAATTCTTTCCCTGTTGGACTTGTGTATGTCTCCGGACTGGCTGATCGAAAGAATCTTACTGCTCCTGGATGGTAGTCACCCTCAATTAAACGTTCAGCAGCATTTGATTCAACGAACGCAGCAGTTTTTCTAGCAGCAACGTCCGCAGTGCAAGGACAGCCGAGAAGTTTATCCCTCCAACCAGGGTAGTCCTCTCGTAGTCGGCGTGCTGTCTCACGCGCATACCAAACAGGAAACTTATCTCTGGTTACATCAGTTACCTGTGCTTGATATTTCCGCCCTTCTATTTGAACTGTGCTGAATTGTCCTATTTCAACTGGAAGGTCATCAGTAATAATTTCTAAGGCACCATCATTATCTGCATCCTCCAAGTAATAACCTGATCTAAACTTTTTCTCGAAATTACGAACTTGAATTGCTCCTACACTATTACAGTCACCACACCCATCGTAAATTATCACTCCGGTACTGCCATCAAAGTGTTGATAATCTAGAATCACTTCATTGTATTCTTTACCAAAAACCTTAATGTCGGAATCAAGATTAACAATCCTAATTCCTTTAAAGCAACCGGGGAGCCTATAGCTAACACCACCTTCAACAAAGCCGGATGCGCTATGTTTTACAGTAATTTTTTGTCCAGCTTGTTTACACCTTGATGGAGAGTCATTGTATCGAACTTCTACTGTTACTTCCCCCTTAGTTTCACTCACAGTGACTTCTTTACCGTCTACTTCCCCCGAAAGCGGAGTGTCGGAAACACCAGTGGAATTCCCTTGATTTGATTGACTGCTGGATAATTCTGATTGGGCAGAAGAATTGGGAAGAACTGGTGAGGCTACTGGTATCGAAGCAATAAATTCTGCTTTAGCAACTTGTTGGTAATCGGTTCTCAACTGCAAAGAATACCCTAATAACTTTGCCTTTCCTGCCATACTGCTTAGGTTTGGTTCCCATTCATCATGGCAAATTGCCCAATACATCAAATGAGAGCCAATTACAGCGTTAGGCAGTTGATCATCACCAGGATTAATAAAGTTGACATAAACTTTATCTGGATCGATTACAGGTGAAGTAAAAGCGACAAAGGGTTGCATGGTAGAACACTGTACCCAGTCTTGCCGTTGATCTGTTCCACGAGAGGTTTTGCTTTCTGAATCGACTAGATAGACAGTTTGTGGTTTCCCGTTCGACTGATCTTGACGGATAACCTTCTTACCAATAACGTAAGTCTCCCAACAGAATCCTTGCCGACAACCAGAACTTACCAATCTTCTGTTCTGAGCGAGGACAGGAAGAGGAAAGGCTGTGAGGAGAATCAGAATGGCGATCGCGGCTGGCTGGCGCATGGAAACCCTCCACAGAATCAGACATCGGGGGCAGACCCAAGCAGATAAATCTATTGAGAGAATACTACGTTATGGTTCCACCAGCAATCCTAAATCATGCCCAAAAGGCAGCCTTATAGGTTCGTAGCGTAATCGCCTCCTATGAGTTGGGTAGAGAGCAATACAACTTAATGCCCCCCTTATTCCCTTCTCAGTGCTGCCATTAACATTTCTTATTAGAAACCCTTGCTCTTTTCAAGAATCGACAAGCAAAACAGCCATTTGCCTTCTCACTCTGCGGTTGCTTTCTCATTTCAGTAATTCGCGCATTTCTAAATGCGATCACTTTGTAGCACAAAGACATTCAAGATTTGCCTAAACTGACCCGACTACCGTCGGGCTAGGCTGTACAGCTTGCGATAAACGGTTAACACCTTTGTTTGTCAATTCAGTGCTAACCACTTATCACATCTACTTTCAAACCCATTACCCATGAGTCACTTCTCAAGCATCAGCACCGTTCTCAACGATCGCGCCAGCCTCAAGACGGGGTTAACTCGTGTTTTAGAAGCTTACAAAATTCAAGCCCCAATTGAAGACCACGAAACACCTGCCCTGTTGATCAACCACTATGATCGCCGCGATCAAAAATATGCACACCTGATAATTCGCCGTCAGTACCTCAACACAGAAGATCGGCAAGCTCTGATCGACATCGGCTTTTTACAGGATGATTCCGGCATCTTCCAGCTTCAAATTGATGCCTGGGACTTTCAGCGCAACTTGCTTGGGCAGCAGTTCGGTGACCTGCAAACCTTCATGCAGCAAGTGCAAATCGAAACGGAACGCGCCTTTGTTGAAACTCAGTTTCCAGTCCAGCTTTGGGACTACGAAGCGCTAGAGCACCTGCCCGATGGCTCCATACGTCTGGTGATGCATGGTAAGCCCAACATTGAAACCGTCGCAGCCTGGTAAGGAGTTGAATCATGGAAACAACAAGACCAACCGTTGAAGTCACCTTTACCCCCGGCAAACCCATGCAGGTGAAAGTCTTTGGAGTTCAAGGAGCCGCTTGCACCCAAATTACGAAACCCCTAGAAGCGATGGGTAAGGTTGAAATGACACCCACCGCTGACTATTACAGAGAAGTCACTGAAACAGTCCCCCAATCCACATCCGTCAACGCGGAGGGTTGGTAGATGGCACTAAATACAACAGAGATTGCCCAGCTTTCCAACTCTGGACTTGGAACCATTGCCATTAACACCCGCACGGTTTCCGAAGATGTGGCGATCGCCCACCTGCTGATGGAGTTCGCCAAACCTCGCAACATGGACGTGTTGATTTGGGATGCAGATCTATCCAAGGATGTGGGGCAGAACAACCGAGGACGGCTACAAAAACTGGCACTCGATGATCAAGGCAGAATCGTCCGCAGCGAAGGTTCTACGTTTGAAATCAAGGGACATCCGGTTCTCAGCGTCTTGAGGTTTGTCACCGAGCAGTGCCAAAAATTTATCACGGATCACACACCTCCAACTCCCACCCTGTTCCTATTTCAAGACCTCTACCCGTTTATCGCAGAACGCAACACAGACACCGGAATTGAACGGGCTTTTATCAACACCTGCAAAGCACTCAAGCGATCGCGTCATCGCATGATCCTGTTCCATGAAAACATTAAGCTGCCAACCCAATTTCGAGACTTGGTTGAAGAGACAGAAAACCCCCTCCCCTCAGAGTCCGAAACCCACGATATTCTAGAACGACGAATCGCGGCTCTCCTGAAAAGTGCAGGCTCCAGGAAGTTGAGAAATCAGCTTTCTGAGGACGATACGAAGAAACTGATCCGTGCACTGCGGGGAATGACACCCGAAGGCATGGATGATGCAATTCAACTGGCAGCCATTCAGCATGGCAAGATTGATGCTGACCTCATCCCCAAGATTCTGGAGCGCAAGAAGCGGCAGTTTGCCGCCCGCGGAATTGAGTACGCCCAACCCCCGGACGTTCCAGTTCAGGGAATGCCAATCCTGGAAGAATGGGCAAGAACGCAGCTCAGTTTGCTTGAACCCAGTGCCAAAGAGGAGTGGAGTCTTGATTTCCCTCGCGGTGCTCTTCTAGTCGGTGAAGCAGGCACAGGCAAAACGTTAGCGGTGCGGTGTGTTGCCCAGGTATGGGGACTCCCGGTCATCCTGCTAGACACGTCCAAGTTGATGCAGAAGGAGTTAGGAGCCTCTGAAAAGAATCTGCGAGACACGATTGCCGCCGCAGAATCGATGTCACCCTGCATCTTGTTTATCGACGAGATCGACAAAATGCTGCCATCTGGCTCTGGGGATGGCGATACTGGCAGACGGATGTTTGGCTACTTCATCCAATGGTTCCAAAACCACGATCGCCAGGTGTTTGTTGCGGCAACCGCAAACGAACCTTGGGGATTCAAACCCGAACTCCTACGACGGTTCACCCAACGGTTCTACATTGATTTGCCCAGTACCGCCGCCCGCAAGGATATCTTCAGAGTCCAGATGCAAAAGCGTCGTCTGCAACCCTTTGATGAAGCCCGATTGGAACTGCTCTCCCGGCGCTCGGCTGACTTCAGTGGTGACGAGATTCAGCTAATCGTGACCATCTGTGCCACCAATGCCTACGCTCAGGGACGACCAGGGCAAGTGTCATTGGAAGAATTCTATGCCGAAATTGACCAGACTCCGGCTCAGTTCCGCAACAACCCACCGCGTCTCAAGCAGCTTCGAGAATGGGCAGCCGCAGGACATGCAGCATTCGTTGACCCCGATGCCCTTCAGCAACATAGTGCTGTAACAGGCGATCGCGAAGTTGTCTGGGATGCCAGCAGTCTCGAAACCCCCGACGACAACTAATCAATCCACTGAGGAGGTGGGTTGATTGCCTCCTCAGTTCGCTTAATCCTCAACCAGTCATGGCTAAATCAAAACCAACTCTCCCAAAACCGACCGATCCAATTGAAACTGTTTATTTACGCTGTGCGGACGAAGGTGAAAACCACTACAAATTCTGGGCGGCTTGGGTTGCATCAGAAGGATACATTTACGTGGAGTACGGACGGATTGGATGCAAGAAGCCCAGTGTTCACGTTTATGAGTGTGGAACTGTTTCAGTCGCTCAGAACAAGCTCCGCTCCCTAATTAGCGAGAAAAGCCGAAAAGGGTATGAACCAGGAAAGCCTCCCACTCAACAAGACTCTCTCAATTATGCCGCCCTTGGCTCAATCGCAGCCGATATTCAGCAACAGATTGCTCAAATTCAGGCTCGATTCGATACGATTAAGCCTTACACCAGTGTTGAGTTTGATGTTCACCGAGGCATGTTCATAAGCCAATGTGGAGCCATTACCCCTCATGCGATCGCTCAGGCACGGGAAGTATTAGCACGGGTAGCTTACCATCAGGAAATTTCAGATCCTCGTTTTGCAGAAAGCGTGTTGAACTACATCCAACTCATACCAATGCCCGTTGGACGCAGGCTCAACACGAGCGAACTTTTGGGAGCCTCTAGCAAAATCATTCAGCAAGAGCAAGTGCTAGAAATCTTAGACTGGGCGCTTGATCAAATTGCTCAGGTTCGCCAGCTCATCCAGACGGCACTGACCAATCTCACACAAGCTGAAAAACAAGATCGCAGTACCTGGGTTATTTGGGGAGACATGGAATCTATTCCAGCAAATCCCTCAAATCCAACTCGCTATACCGACGATCGCGCACTTGGTGTTATTTGGGAATAAAAACAAAGCTTGACTCAGTAGCACCCTTGACCAGATGGACAATACGCTCCAGCCTGCTGGCTGGTTGATTGATGCATTTAAGACAATTCGAGGCATCTACTAATGACAGTGCAATCAAATGATTCTACACGCGCAGTCCCAGTGTTGAATCCAACGGTTCCAATGCCGGAGTTTTCATTCTTCCAAATCGTTAAAGTCAAAACAACTAAGGAAGTTGGAACCATTGTAGGAATGTGGTGCGTACAAACGGAAGAACAAATCTATCAATGGCTATATCGATTAGAAGGACTGACAGAAAGGAGCACAACCTGGTGGCAAGAATTACAGCTCCGCAATTTAGATCGCAGACAAAATCGTTAATGTGTTTGTTCTGCTAACAAATCTATTTCTGTAAACCGAGTGCTGTAAAAGTTCGTTGCTCCAGCCTGCTTGCTGGTTGTAGCGATGTTGCTATAGGAGATTTGCACGATGGATCAACTGAGTTTGATTTCTGAAGAGTTAGTGCGAACCATTCAAGTCGGTAAAGAGGCTGCTAACCAAGATACTCGTTTCTCAACCAGCACTCTGGAAATGTTGCGGCTTTTAGCATCCCTCGATACTCCCAAAGAACTATTAGCATGTATGTTGGAAATGGCAGAATTTTCGATTCACCACGTCCGATATTTGGCAGGACCATTGGTTTTGCATCGTAGTTTGTGGGGTGACGCGACTCCAAGTTGGTTGAAGGTTGCCTGCATTCACGATCGCCTGGAACTCATCCTTAATGAATATGAACAAGATCAAGTCGGGGATTACGCGACACCCACTGAAGTGCTGACCTACATGATGCCTGCTAGTTTTGAAGCTCCAATGCACCGGGACTATTCTGACCTTTACATCTGGGCAGGCAATGAGGTAATGCGGAAGCATAAAAAACTACCAGAAGGAGCTGACAATTTTTACGAATTGACTGGTAGTCACGTAATTGAGTTCAACACTGTCAAAACTGAATTTCATACCTTGAGCCGATCAATTCGTCAAAGTGTGGTGAAACACGCGGCTCAACAGGGATGGGGAAAACGGCGCAATCGGGCGAAAGAAAAATCGATTCTCTGCGAGACGGCAAAGCCGAATGCAGTTGATCCAACTCAAGCATCAAGTCAATCGGAGCAGGTCAGTTTGTTCTGAATTCTCAGAGGTGTTGGTGAGGATGAGTGGTGCAGCACAGATAGGCTATCGCGTCGCGGTAGAGCTTCCGCTCTAGACAGAGTAGGCGGGCTGACAACTTTAAACAGTGTCTACATGCCCTCGCCCGTTTACTAATCTGGAGAGGTCTATGCCTGAATCGCTAAACTCAAATCCTCCAACTTTCGTAGTGGTTAAGGTCGATGAACCTTTGCCGTGGTCAGAGCAGGAAACTTTCTATCCTATTTTGCCAACAGAGGAACCCCACACTTACGGTACGCTTCAACGTGCAGCAGAACTGGTTGCATCCTTAATTGAAGACTTTGGCTACACCGCCCAAAATACTCGAATTTATCGACTCGTACCTGTTTCTGACGAAGACGCACTATCACTCATCCAAAATGCTCTGACAACTTTGCAACAAGAGGATGAGTAGCTCTACCTCTACTTTAATAGGGTTTCTGGCACAAATGATG